>CAYFXU010000224.1:0-1511 GCA_964347145.1 uncultured Candidatus Bathyarchaeia archaeon | reverse complement strand
GCAAACAAATCAAAGCCGACGAGAATAAGAAAAAGAAACTGATTAAAAAATTGCGCGCGCATTCCAAACTTCTGCAGCGAAACCTTAAGACTATTAGAAAAAAGAAGTGTGTCCCCCTCTTAAGACATGCCTATGAATGAAGCTCAAAGTGAGATGCGGAGAAGCAAACTCTTACCTTGTCACTTGTACCTCGAGTTTCTTCCAGTCTTTCTTAATTCCGCGGAGAGAAGCCACTGCCCCGACAAGGGTCCCGCTTAATATTTTTATAACGAACTCGTTCAGGTCGATTTCCTTGCCGTCAACGAAAAGCTTAACGTCCAATGGCATCAGCTATGATATCATTTCGTTGCAGACTTATAGGCTTTCTGCAAACTAATTAGTGGAAGAAACTCATTTCAATGGCAAAAATACTCTGGGTGATAAACGTGTGGACATGTTTTTATGATCAAGTGGTTTCTCGAGGGAAATGGTTAGATGAACCTATTTCCTATGTGAACACATCAAGGAAAATATTGCGATGAAAGGGAAATCGAGATCCGTTGATCTGAAACGGGCCAGCAAAACCGAGGTGCTAATGATAATTGAACTGCTGGAAAAGGAACATGCAGACGCTAAAATAGCTCTAACGTTCACAAATCCTCTTGAGCTCTTGGTTGCTACAATCCTTTCCGCTCAATGCACCGACAGAAGAGTTAATATTGTCACGAAAGCCCTCTTCAAAAAATATAGAAGGGCAGAAGACTACGCTGATGCGGATCTGGAGGAACTCGAAGAGGACATAAGATCTACAGGCTTCTACAGAAATAAGGCCAGAAACATCAAGAAAAGTTGTCAACTCCTGGTTGAAAAGTTCGACTCGCAGGTTCCGAAAACAATGGAGGCGATGCTTGAATTGCCAGGTGTTGCTAGAAAGACTGCCAATATAGTCTTGTCAAATGCCTACAGTGTTATCGAGGGAATAGCCGTGGACACCCATGTTAAAAGACTTGCCAGAAGACTGGGATTTTCTGGGCATGAAGATTCGAATAGAATAGAGAAGGACCTGATGGAGTTAGTTCCAAGAACCAAGTGGAAAAGAGTTTCAGACTTGCTGATATTTCATGGTAGAAGAGTCTGCGTGGCAAGGAAACCAAAATGTGGAATATGCATCTTAAACCCGCACTGTCCTTCAGCTTTCAGCTTTGACTAGCCTGACAAGAGTCGGCTAACGAGGCTAGACTTTTCAATGAAGCGAATAGCGCTTGCACAAGAGATAAATATGACGTATGTCATAGTTTATCTCTCAAATCGCATAGAAAGAGAAAGGGCTATCGAACCGATGCAGATTTTGAGTTTTTTTGTAGAAAAATGGGGACAATTCATACAACAACGCTGGAAATAGAGAAAAAGAACAACGGAGCGGTGAATCTCGCATGATGAGGCTGTGGGGCCTCCACACAAGTAAGTGTGTCTTGATGCCAAAGGTGCGAACTACATGGACGAGGCCGAGATACCTGGAGTGAAGAAATGCA
>CAYFXU010000223.1:0-1520 GCA_964347145.1 uncultured Candidatus Bathyarchaeia archaeon | reverse complement strand
CACGGGTTCTTCCGATTCGGTTCTCGAATGTTGCAGTGCTGCAGAGACCTGCTCTAACCGGCTATCTGCATACAGGCGACATCGTCTCTTCCTATTGAGGATTGTTCATGAGGGAGGTGGAGGGTGGGATTCGAACCCACTCACAACCGGTTTCTTGCGTGTTCATGTGTCATCCTTCTTTCAGATCCCTCAGAAATCTAGCGTATCATTGAAGTTGCATTAAAGATTTAAGATACAGTATCTGAACTTCGTATGAATTATATTGCGGCATGTTTGGGTGTTCAGGCGTGCTGGAAAGACCTTGGGGTGTCACTCTTCTGGGAGCGTGGTTTGCCGTAAATGGGGTGTTCCAGTTCATGATGTTCGTCTTGTTTCCTGCTGGAGCTTGGAGTCTTATCCCGTTGCTGCTTTCGGTTTTGAGTTTCGCTGAGGCGTTTGGGCTGCTCCTGGGTGAGGGATGGGTCTGGAGACTCACGCTCGTGGTGGAGATCGCCTATCTCGCACTTGGCATACTGGTTCTAGTCTTTCTTCGGAGCGTCAATGGACTGGGACTGTTTTTTCTCTTCATCTATGTGCTTCCAGCCTATGCTTTGCTGCTCTCCGTGCTTCAAGGAATTGGCGTTACTCAGTTTCTCCCGAGATCTGCACCCTTTGGAATACTTGGCTTCATTGTTCCATTTGTCATTCTGCCTCTGATCACCATCATCTATCTGATGCTACCTCACGTCAAAAAGCATCTCCTAGGTTGACCGCATTAGCCGAGAATGGTATTTACTTCAGTTTGCTTGATATATCATATTTCAAGAGAGAGTTATCTTAGATAGTTTTCGTGGCAATGTGCTGTTCAGAATTTGCTACAGTCTTTTGTCTCTCCATTCTGCTTCGATTGCTTTGGGGAGCCCTTCTGGGTAGTCCAGTTCCCAAAATCTTGCTATTCTTTTCGCTACGAACCCGTAGAGAAAAGCGGAAGTGATTAGCGTAATTACTCTCGTTGCTGTTCCTGGAAAAGCAAGAGATGGCAAAAACACCGTGATGACGTCTAATATCAACAACACTATGAACAACACAAGCCCATGAACGAACAAATCCCTCAGAGACGTTTCAACCTCAAACCACAGATATGTGGATAAAACACTGTTCAGGAAACCCACTATAAGAAACAGCAGCCCGAACCCAAGTATAAGCCCGATAAATGAACCAATGGCTGTAAGAAAAGCAAGGATGAAAGCCCAAACGAAGGCAAAGATCAGAAACAATATAGAAAAGGCAATTCCATGGACGAAGTACTTGGCAACGTCCTTCCAGTTCAAGTCTTCCACCTACTCTTCATTAACCCGAACATTCTATTCTTAAGTTGCATAAGTAATTTAAGGCACATACAAATTGAGTTGTCAAAAACCCAGTAAAATGGAATCCAGAAAGCGGTTTTCAGCGATGACCCGCGCGAGTGAACTTTCTAGACTTTCCCCGCAGGTTATAGGTTCGTGCAGTTCTATTTGGGTCTTCCTACAAGCCTTCTT
>CAYFXU010000222.1:0-1534 GCA_964347145.1 uncultured Candidatus Bathyarchaeia archaeon | reverse complement strand
TTGAAATAGAGGAAATCGGTCCCAAGAGGCATATCCCACATCCCAGTGAATCCTTGAAGCTATTTGATACGCTGTTAGCTCTTCCCTCTGAATTTCAGACAGTATTTCAGTGGCCCGCAATCTGTGATGTTCTTTTAACTCGTTTATTCGTTTGCGGTGATCTTTGAAGAGTTCTTCGTGACTTGGAAGGACAACATCCACGTCTAGTTGCCCGACCTTGTCTAGACTATCTAGGTATTGAGCTAGAGCACTACTTTCTTCGCCCGCCCACTGAGTAACATGAGGAGTGATTGTGGGTAGAAGGTGATCTCCAGCCATCAGAATTTGGTGTTTGCCGTCATAGAGGCAGATGTGGCCAGGTGAGTGGCCTGGCGTCCAGACGGTTTGGAAAATGTACTCACCAATCGGTATTTTCTCCCCGTCTCTTGAAGTCCTTGAGGGCCTAGCCAACTCCTCATAGACTTCCTGATACAGATAGCCTGGAGTTGCTTTGAGGATTGGCTCCACGAGTTCTGCGGGAAATCCAGCGACTTTATGAGTATTCGTTAGATTTTTCCAATAATTTTCAAATGTTCGCCTAACCATTTGAACTGCTTCAGTCGTCTTTGCTGAGACTATGAGTCGAGCTCCAGAGAGTTTTCTCAAGCGCGGGAGCAAGCCTACGTGGTCTATGTGAAAGTGCGTTACCAAAATCTCTGTTAGATTTTCTGGCTTCACTCCGATCTCAGATAATTGACGGCTCAACTCTTTGAGCGACGTGTCGCTGGCCATTCCAGTATCAACAAGAAGGTATCGGCCTTCTCCACAGATCAAGTAGGCATTCAAATGTTTTAGAGCTGGAATAGGCAGTGGAATCCTCAATTGAAACAGATCAGGAAAAACCTCTTTCACCCTGTAAAGTTCTCCCTTATGTTTGGACAGTACGGGTTCCCTCATTGTCGTGGTGGAAGCATTAACATAAGAAAAGCTTTAGAAATATACTTTTTCATTTGTTTTTACCCGTTTCCACATTTTCGTCGGTGGACTATCAGCGTGCAAGATGTCAGTCTCCACAGACATGAGCGCGGAGATCTTCAGCGTAATCCCACCTTTATGAAAGATAAAGATCCTTAAGATTCATACAAGAGATATACCTATTAGTGCATAAATATCGTGATGCAACTTGTCAGGGAAGGATTCCAAGACAGACCGCAAGTCGGGCGCTCATTCAGATCGTTGCGCTGTCTGGTACCCAACAGTCTTTATTGATCGTTGCGATGGATGTAAAAAGCTTGAGACGCCACGGTGTATACATTTCTGCCCGAACAAAGTTTTTGAAATGACCGATGAAAAAGTTCTAGCAGCCCACCCCTACAAGTGCGTTTATGGTTGCACCGCGTGCGAACCAGTCTGCCCTAAAAGGGCCATAAGTTTTCCAAAAAGGGAAACAGCTTTCGGTAAGGTCAAGTCGAGAGATAGAGGGCTACTGCGCAAGATCGCTTGTATGAAATGTGGAAAAACTTTCTGGACCAATAGAGAAGTTGATGTATGCATG
>CAYFXU010000221.1:0-1654 GCA_964347145.1 uncultured Candidatus Bathyarchaeia archaeon | reverse complement strand
GAAGGCTGCGGATGTGAGTCCCTTGCCGTTTGAAAGTGCGACTTTGAATCGTTTTCATCACGTTGGCATCGTGGTGAATGATATTTCTAAGGCTATCGACAAGTACAGCGCTGCGTTTGGTGTTGACAAAGACAACGTCGTTGTTGAGGTGATGAATTATATGACAGGAAAGGGTGAATTGGAGGAATTCAAGTATGCCTTCTTGCCTTTAGCAGAAGGAGAAAACAACTTTATAGAGTTGGTCGAGCCGATTACACCCGGCCCAACTGCTAGGTACTTGGAAAAGCATGGGGAAGGGTTGTTTCATCTTGCTTTCGAGTCATCTAATATTTTAGAAACGATTAGAAAATTCGAGGAGGCGGGGATACCAATAGCTGGTACTACACCAACAAAAGAAGTTCTCTCTGTTTTTCTTCACCCAAAGTTTGCTCACGGAGTATTGATACAAGTCGTAAAGAAGGGCGTCTTCGACAGTTCTGGGAAAATAAGTGGAGAGGGAATCGAGAAGGAAGGAAGTTAAGCGACGTCTATTCACATCTTGGAGCCACACTAGGCTGTATGTCTCACTAGGATCAATGTGGAAAGCCAATTCCTCTACTCAAACATGAACTCGCAGTATTTATCTCCCTTTCCAGCACACTTTTCTTCGGTAATAGTCATAGATTTTCCAAAAAGCTCCGAAAAGAATCCAGACAAGAAGCCCCTTAAAAAGTTGCAGCATGGCTGACCAGTTTCTTGACCCTCTGCTTTGAGTGCCATCGTTTCAAAGGCATCAGCGACTACGACTTTCCCTGATCCATTCACAAAGTCAACATCCCGAAAGGTTAGCTTTCCCCAGTTCTCTTTCCTCTTCAGTTCGGAAAGACGACTAAGCGCATCCTCCTTCGTCCCAAATTCCTTTTTCATTCTATTGTACGACTGTGCGCCACATTTCACAGCCGCCGTGAACAAAATCACAGAAGCCGCTGAAGGAGAAAAAATCAGTTCTAACGCAGATACCAGATCATTAAAGGCCACGAACTGAAACGAAAAACTCTTCTTCGACAAATTTGGCATTCCTCTTACAAATTAATTGTCCTTCTTTGTCCCATCTTTCTTATATCATTTTTTTATTGTATAAGAAACTTTGCGGATGCCCACTTCACGCGTTTTGTCTGATTTACCTCTCTTCGATTTTCCAAAGAAATGCGCGCGCATAGGTTTATAGTGCTACTATGCCACAGTAACTCAACTTTAAATATCTAATGCCTAAAAGATTATTGAATAGGAGGTGTTGTGATTTGGAAAAAGGATTCATTATAACCACTACGCCGACGGTTCCCGGATATAAGATCACGAAGGTTCTGGGTGTGGTCACAGGTCTTACCCCGCGAACAAGAGGTCTTTTAGGAAAGTTCGTCGCAGGACTCCAGTCAATAGTTGGAGGTGAGGTAACAGCGTTCACAACAGAACTCGAGAAAGCAAGAGTAGAGTCTATTGAAAGAGTAAGGTCTAAAGCCTTAGACCTCGGAGCTAACGCAGTCATTGGTTTGGACTTGGAAACTTCTGATTTGGGCCTTCGGCAGGGAGTTGTTATTATTTCGGCAACTGGGACCGCTGTTGTTGTGGAGAAAGAAAACTAATCTGCGCGCCACTAGGGTTCAAAGGTAGCTCG
>CAYFXU010000220.1:0-1761 GCA_964347145.1 uncultured Candidatus Bathyarchaeia archaeon | reverse complement strand
ACAAAGACGTCCAAGCTCCTCATCCCGTTGACAACAGCCTTGAACTTAGTCACGTATGCATGCGTGTCGCCCGTTTCCTCTACCGTTATGCCAATCTTGCTAGTTTCTATGCGAGGTTCTCCCAGCCAAACACCTAAGATTCTGTATTGTCCAGGTTTGACGGGGATGAAGCCTCCAGTTTCATGGTTGTAGGAGTAAAGGTTCCACTGAATGGTTTTGGAGAAGGTTTCTCCTGGTTTTAGTGTAATCTTCTTGATGTATGCAGCGAAGGCTCTTCCCTCGGTCCACCTAGCAACCAAAGCGTCGTTCAAGTCGTAGAGGTATGCGTCAAAATAGGGAGGACCCATCCAGAAAGAAACGTTTTTGTCACCCCTGTTTCTTAGGATGAAAGCAAAACCGATGTGTTCTCCAGTAAGGATTACTGTCTTATCCACGGTCATAGAGAGTTGCAGGTCTCCTTTTTGTCCCTCTGACTTGGAGTCTTGCGTTCCCTGGAATAGCGACCAAGCTCCGATCACGCCCGCACCTGAGATCAAGGAAGCAAGAATGAACCCGTAGACGAATATCCGCCTCATTCCTTTCCCTACCATTTTTTCGAATGATCTAGAAGAGCCTCACGCAACACTTAATCCTATAGGTTAGAACAGCATGTTCCACTTTTTAGAACAGCATGTACACCGTTCATGCGCGCGCGCTTTTCTCCTTCTTTATTAGGAAGACTTGGATGTACCTTGACGAGTTGAAAAAAGGGAGGGATATACTGTGGAAGTAGATGAAAGTGTTTGGCAATTCATGAAAAAGCATCTCGGCTACAACGACGAAGAAATGAAAAAGTTCAGGAAAAATCCCCGGAACGTACAAATCCTAGCCAAAGCGCCTGAATTAATGAACAAAACCATCGTCGTCGAGGTAGTTGAATCAAAAGGCTGCAACAGCCAACACAAAGTTGGGGACAAGTTCATTTTCGATGGCGCCGGCAATCTCTTGACCAAGAAGAATCCGAAAAGAATATGCCTCTCCGCCCTAGCGCCCCTAGCTCCAATGATTTGGGCCATCAACGAACTAACATACGCAGGGGTCGATCCCAACGAAATCAGATTCAACAGGGCAGGATGTTCCGATGTTGGAGTAGACTGTGGAGGATGGGGTCACATCGTAATGGAAGTAAGAGTTGAAGAGAGGCAAAGGTAACAAAAAACACACACAGTCAGTCGCGCGCGCATGCATGCATTGAGGGGGTAAACAGGAAACCATGTAGAAGGTGCGCGCAAAGCTTTTCATGTAGTGTATTCTCTAACTGAATTTCGTAAGAATGTGTACAAGAAAATGTGGAAAATAATCAGAGCGATTTTTTTGGATAAGAGACTGATTTCAGTGGGTTTTCTGCTGTTAGCGGTCGTTTTTCTTGATTTTCTATTGCCTTGCGGGTTGTCCCCGATTGTGTCGGAGCTTGATATACTTGAACATTTTCTGTTTGGTTTTGTTTTGTCCGAACTCGTGAGCAAGACCGCCAATTCGATGGCTCTGGATGACTTACTGAGCAGGAAATTTGGGCAGAAAGATTCACGGCGAGTAGATTTGCTGATTAGATTGTTGGGGTTCCTTCTGATCGGAGGAGTCTTGTGGGAGTTGAGTGAGCGATTTGTCTTCCCGCTGTTTGGGTCCACACCTGATCCGTTCTTCAGTTTGCCGATAACCCTCACCAACATCGATGGGACAATAGATGTGACGGTTGGAGTCTTAGGATGTTTTGTAGCATGG
>CAYFXU010000219.1:0-1765 GCA_964347145.1 uncultured Candidatus Bathyarchaeia archaeon | reverse complement strand
CAGTGAGGATGTCGGCGTCACCCATCTTGAAGTCAACGTATTTCAAGCCTTTTCCAATGAATCTTGGTAATGTTACGACTTCTTCGTGATGATGATGAACAACCGTTTGGGGGCCAAACGGCTCAGGGAAAACATATACTTCTTGGCCACTGAATGGAGGAACTCGCTTCAATTCGCCATCGTCGAAGAGAAATGGCTTCTCTCCCATATCAGCCCACGCCGTCTCCGGCGACCAAAGCGAGATAAACTCCTTGGTTTCCATAAAGCCGGTGTACCTTATTTTTATTTCATCCACTTGGTCAAGTTTGTCTGCGCCGTGTCTAGCCAGCACGTTCATAACTCCTGGAGACGATCCGGTGTTTATCAGCGCAGTTAATCCTACGTCTTCGTATTTTTTGCTTCGCTCTATCTGTTTCGAAACGAATTTGTCCATAGGTATGCCTGTTGGTCCCGATGCGAGGTCTTGATAGTGGGCTCCACCCTTCAAAGCTGCATCCATTATTACCAGATTGTATCTAGGCGCGGTTGAGTTTACAACCAAGTCCATTCCCTTCGCGGCAATCTCCAATTCGCCTGATTTCATCGCATCAAGTTTCTTCGGCGTTACCTTGTCACTCCTGATCCTCTTAACAAGGTGCTTTGCCTTCTCTAGAGATCTTCCGGCACAAACAACTTCAGAAACGTCAGGACATCGTGCCAAATAGGTACAAATAACAGAGCCTTGAGCTCCGTATCCTCCTACAACAAGCACTCTCACATTTAGTCACCATAATCATTAGGGAACAAAGCCGTTCATATTCAACAATCGGCTTAATCACATCAAGCTTTCAACGAGTGATTTCAATTTTGGCTTACGGTTCTTTCTGTTTTCAGCCACTTTTCTGAAGGCCCTTGGAATGGTAGCGAGCAGGGATTTCGACTGTTCGGCAGCATCAAAGTAAAACTTACTGGCCTTCTCCTCGAGTTCTATGGCCATCTTCAAAGCATCGAGATAGCTCATGTCTTCTTTCAATGTCGTTTCAGCTAGGTAGTTGCTTAGATCTATTTGGATGAAGCATGCTTCGAGAGCGTCAGTAATCGTCTCTTGGTAGGTTCTTGTCACTAGCACCTTATTCTTCCTGCTTTCTTTGGCAAAAGCCAAGAATACTTCTTTGTTCTCTGCGGATTTTTCAGCCAGCTCTTCGTAGAATTTCGAGGAGTTGCTCTCTAGCTTCTCGGCGAAGCTTATGATGGCGGAGCATGTTGTTTGCTCACTCAGTCTAGAACCACCTTTGGATGACAACCTTGCTTTCGGTAAAGAAGCGAATTGCTTCGCGGCCTTGCCCGTGTAATGTTCCGAAGAAGGAGTCTTTCATTCCGCTGAACGGGAAGAAAGCCATTGGAGCAACTATTCCTATGTTGATGCCTATGTTGCCGCACTGAACCCGGTACTGGAACTCTCGGGCCCATTTTCCGTTTAAAGTGAAGATGGACGCCGCGTTGCCATAAGAGTTGCCGTGAATCATCTCTATCGCTTCGTCGAGGCCTCTAGCTCTCATAATGCTTGTGACAGGACCAAAAATCTCTTCTCTGGCAATAGTCATGTTTGGCGTAACATCCTCGAAAA
The DNA here is from genome assembly GCA_964347145.1 of uncultured Candidatus Bathyarchaeia archaeon. Classification (GTDB taxonomy): domain Archaea; phylum Thermoproteota; class Bathyarchaeia; order Bathyarchaeales; family Bathyarchaeaceae; genus CAYFXU01. The sequence goes on along the minus strand of CAYFXU010000219.1, from coordinate 159 downwards.
CCGAGGGGTTAAGGAAGCACGTGTGAGGCAAATCTCCGACAAGTTTTACATTTCTGCCGTCAAGCGTTAGCTTCGCGCCCTCCTCGATACCCTTCTCAATAAACCCTGTGACCCTCAATTTCTTGCTTTCGTCACGCAGAGGCCCCATCTGAACCGATT
>CAYFXU010000218.1:0-1800 GCA_964347145.1 uncultured Candidatus Bathyarchaeia archaeon | reverse complement strand
TTGATGAAAAAACAAATATACCTTAAGATCAATACTTGGCGTCGGTGAGTTCAAATGGCTCAAGCACCTAGGCCTACAGGAGTGGCAGTCTTGGCAGTACTCGTCGCCCTCGCCGGCGTTCTAGCGCTCATCTTTGCGATGGTCTTAGGCATCTTAGCCGGAACTGTGACAGAGTTCATCGAATCCACAATAAGTGATTATGGAGGCCTGGTAATCTCTGATGTTGAAGGATTTGTGGAAGCGATGTTGCTGGTGATCGCAGCCATTGCAGCAGTGGTAGGAATTCTCGCCCTAGTAGACGCATATGGTTTATGGGTTGGAGCAGGCTGGGCTTGGTGGCTAACAATAATACTTTCGGCTCTCGGCATAATAGGTGGAATCATATCCCTGCCAAGCGGCATCATATCTATCCTCATCGACGCTCTGATCATCTACTATTTCACGAGATCATACGTCAAAGAATTCTTCGGAATTTAGCCCGCAACCCTCAAATCCTTTTTTTCTGTCCATGCGCGCGCGGACATTTTTTAGGGTCAGCTAATGTTGGCGTGGGGGACTTCAGGAGCGTAGCCCATTGAAGAGCTTTCAAAACATCTGGGTTCGCGCGCTGAGGTAAAGTAAGTATTGGGCAGAAGGTCACGTGATGATAACCTTTCAGGAATAGCCGTGAGGATTTCCATGTAACATAGGCGCGGGTTGGTTTCTTCTCCGAAATATGCGGTTTTACAGATTTTTAAGTGAAACAACAATTTATTGTATTAGGGATTAGTATGTCTGCGGATTTCGTGGATCTGGAAGGCTTTATCCTTGAAAAGATGAGCGAAACCAGAATTCCCGGCTTAAGTATCGCTATCTTGGAAGGAAACAAGACTATTTACGTCAGGGGGTTTGGCTTCAGGGACCTTTCTTCAGGACTTTCAGCGAACCCCAGAACCCTCTATGGGATAGGCTCTGTGACCAAGTCTTTCACCGCGAATGCTATTCTGCAGCTCGTCGAGGAAGGGAAGATTAGCCTAGATGATCCTGTTGAGAAGTATATCCCTGTCAAGCTTAGACCTTTTGGGGAGACTGTTTCAATACACCATTTGCTGACACACTCTTCAGGAGTGCCTGCACTCGCGTATGCCGAAGCATTTATCCGGGGTGTTCTCGGCCTGGACCATCACTGGCTTCCAGTGTCCAGCGCAGAAGATATCATCACGTTTATGAGAGATGCTGAGAAATGGGCGGTTTCAAAACCAGGTGAAAGCTTCTTTTACCTTAACGAGGGCTATGTTCTCCTAGGACACATAATCTCGAAATTGAGTGGAGTAAGCTACGAAGAATTTGTCAAAAAGAAGATATTGAAGCCTCTGAAGATGAGCAGAACATTCTTTTCGAAAATTGATCACGAAAGTGACGATGACAGGGCGACGGCGTACATTCTGGACAAAGAGAAGAAGCATATTGCCAGCGCCTTCCCGTTCGGCATAAGCTCAGACGGAGGCCTCATAAGCAACGTCATCGATCTTTCGAACTACATAAGAATGCACATCAATAGAGGTGAATTTGGAAGAACACAAATCGTTAGCAGCGAAATGTTGGAGCTTATGGAGAAAGCCCACATAAGCTTGCCATACCAGGTTTTTGGCGGAGAATCTTACGGCTACGGATGGGCGATAACGCCAAACTTTCACGGCTGCAAACTTGTGGGTCACGCAGGATCAGTGCTTGTCTACACGGCTTATATAGGTTATTTGCCAGAAAAGAAGGTTGGAGTAGCAGTATTAGCGAATGCAAATGGATATCTACTGTCACACA
>CAYFXU010000217.1:0-1829 GCA_964347145.1 uncultured Candidatus Bathyarchaeia archaeon | reverse complement strand
CAACAACAGGTCTTCTCGCGCATTTTTAGAAAAAAGTTTCAAGTAAAGAGGCAATCTAGGAACATCATCGCAACAAATCCAGCTATCAGCCCAAAAGTCGCCTCTCTTGCATATCCTTTTCTGTGGCTCTCTGGAATCATTTCGTCACTTACAACGAAAAGCATTGCCCCTGCAGCGAAAGCAAGCCCCCAAGGAAGAATCGGCTGAAAAACTGAGACCAGAGCGACCCCAAGCAAACCTCCAACAGGTTCAACTGCGCCCGTTAGAAGCGCGTACCAAAGAGACTTGCCTTGGCTGTATCCTTCCCTCAACAAGGGCAACGCGACCGCTAGACCTTCAGGCATATTTTGTAGCCCAATGGCCATGGCTATTACTAGCCCTGCAGCCACGTCTCCACTGCCGAAGCTCACTCCCACCGCCAATCCTTCCGGAAAGTTGTGGATTGTTATGGCGAGAACAAACAACCATACTCGTGGCAACCTCGAAGGCGGGCCTTCAGCCCCCAGAAATGGATGGAAATGTGGGATGAAACGATCAACCAAGTGTAACGCAAGGGCACCTAACACGAGCCCAAAAACGGCAACCACTGGACCACTCAAATCGATGGCTGGAACAATCAAACTAAAAGAAGTGGCAGCCAGCATCACACCAGCTGAAAACCCAAGCATGACATCTAGCAACCTGTCTGAAATTCGTCTCGTAAACAATACTGGCATGGCTCCAGCACCAGTGGCAAAGCCGGCAAGTAAGCTGGCTACAGAGCCAAGCCAAATTGACTCCTCAATCATACTCAACACACAACTCAATCGTCTATAAGAATAAGATTAGATACGTATTTCCGTGAACTCAGACACTAACTGCACTCACTTATCTTTGGATTAGCAGATGCGCGGGCGGAAAGACTGTCCAAGTTGCCGCCGAGCGAAGAAGATAGAATCTCCGTGAGCGCCACTTCCTCAAGGTTTAGATTGCGTATTGGACTCGTCAGCACTCTTTATGATCCCGACAACCGGGAATTTTTCGAGAAGGTCCCGGCCGTGTGGAGCTTGCTCCATGGCGTCAGTTAAGTCAACGCCAGCGCTATGAAGAACTTGGTGAGTCCCATCTTTCCAGAGAAAACTAGCTGACACGTCATACACCTTTCCCTCATACGCTACATACACTCGCTTTCCGTTTTCCCCATTGTAGTGGGCAACCTCTTCCTCTGTAAATGCTCTCATGTAGATTATCCTTCTAAGGCAAAAAAAGAAAGGGAGAGAAGAGGCTTACCTGAGGAACTTGGAGACGAAGGGTGAAGTCTCACCTCTACGCATGAAGTGGCCGGATGGTCCTTCACCTAAGAATTCGGAGAACCAAGATTCATGTTCAATTTCCTCGTTAAGAATCGCCTGAGACAAATCGTAGGTTCGATGGTCCTTACCAGCGGTCAGGTTACAGATATGGGTGTACCCTCTTACTGCACATCTCTCTGCTTCCACAAGCACGGTTAACATTGCTTTTATGTCCGTTGGGTCCTTGGGTAGTTTGGCGGGCGGACAAGCTGAGATATCATGAAAAGTTTTCATGTTTTCTGGAAGGTTGCCTCCTAACTCGTATATGCGAGGGACAAGAGCTTCAAAGTGGTTACGATCTTCAATTCGAGCGGCCTCTGCGATCTCCTTGATCCCTTCGCCTTCAAGTCCTATTAGATTGCATCGCAAGATAGTGTAGTAGTAATAAGTTGTGAGTTCGGCTGCAGCGTTTTTTACCAGCAATTCCACGAGTTGATCAACTTTGATGCCAGCTTTCTCAACCATTTCTCGTGCTACCCTAGCCATACTATCACCTCG
>CAYFXU010000216.1:0-1845 GCA_964347145.1 uncultured Candidatus Bathyarchaeia archaeon | reverse complement strand
TGGGACAAAGATTGGATTGAATTTGGATAAGTCGTGCGCGCACACATGCAGTTAACCTTATATACCTCCTTTGCAAAGGAGGTAGGTCTTTTTTCAGACATTATCTCTACGCCGTAGAGATTGTGTCTAAAAAGGGTCCTATCTGTCGTGGCACGCCGTGCCACGTATAGCAAATCTTACGACTTTGCGAAGGAGGCATGCGCGTGCATAAGTTGTGTATACACAAACGAAACATAGGACCCTTTTTGCGTAGTTAGGGTAGTCTAAAATACTCGGAAACCTATACCTTCCAGCCATGAGAAAAAAATGTGAGATAAGGACTCTTTTTTGGCAGCGCATAGAACAGCAACTTAGCGTTTATCAAAACTTTATGTTTGTATTATTACATGATTATTTGGAATTTCAAAGACGGGTTGAGAAGAAGGGGTAATTGTGAAAAGTTCTAAGAGGGTTTTAGGGATTGTTGCGAGTCCTCACAATTCAGGAAATACAGCAACATTAGTTAAAGAAGTCTTGAAAGGGGCAGAAGAGAGGGGATATGAAACAGACCTAAAATGTCTGGGAGACCTAAGAATATATCCGCTGACCACAAGTGCTTCAGACAAACCATATGGAGTAGATGGCCCCAAAGACGACATGGAGCTGATTCACTCGTCCATTGAGAGAATGAATATACTTGTTTTTGGAACTCCTATTTACTATGACCATGTTAGTGCTCGTGCGAAAATATTCATTGACCGCCTAATCTACTACAACAAGGAAAGCACGAAAAATAGTTTTCCCAAGAATGCACGTGCCATAATTATCATAACTTACGAATGGGACAAGCCCAATGCTTATAGTAGCGTGGTAGAGTGGATAAAACATACACTTGAAGCATATTTCAAAATGAAAGTCGTTGCATCGCTGCAAGCTGAAAACACAGTGAAAAACCCTGTAGCCAACAGAGAAGACCTATTGAAGAAAGCTCGCCAGATGGGCAGGAACTTTTAGCAAGAATAAAACATGCTCGCGCCTGAATTCCAATTACTCCAAGGGCTAGGATATCGGCTTGTGGAAAGCATTTTCACGTGTGTACGCGTTGGATCATAACCCCACACACATCCAATCCTTAATAGATGCATTCGTGCTTGCCAATTCCAATATTCTTCTTTTATGCACTTCCGTATTTTTCGAACAAAAGTATTCCAATTATTACAACTGAGATGCTAACTATTGAAATGACTCCCAAGTCTAGGAAAATGTTTGTGTTCACCCAATCTCCCTCGAAAATCATTTTTAGAGCATCAAGCAAGTAGTAGCTCGGAATGAATTTTGCAATTTGCTGAGTTGTACTGGATATTGGCATGAATGTTCCAAAAAACATTTGAGGAAGAATGAACACGAATGAAATGCCTGTGGCAGCTTCAGGAGTTTTTGATACTGTGGCCGTTATAAGCCCTAAACCAACTGAACTTAGGGAGAATATTGCAGTTACAGGCAACGCTAAAGATATTCCTTGAATACCACTGTCTGGTCTGAATCCTAATAGAAAAGCCAACGTAAAAACAACGATCACCTGCACAATGGATATTAGCATATGTGTTATGATTTGGCTTCCCATGAATTCGCCCGACGTCATCGGTGTTGTATTCAATCTTCTCAGTAGCCCCTCTTGTCTTTCGGTAGAAAAAGACTGGGCTATGGTCATAATTACAAAGATTACGGCGTAAACTATCAATCCTGGGACCACAGAGTTTAGGCTCATTCCTAATTCTGGATCTGCAAAAGCAAATATGAACACTATAGTTAGAACCGCAGGGAATAATAGGTTCAAAAATAAATTCGCTGGTTGTCGAATCAACT
>CAYFXU010000215.1:0-1873 GCA_964347145.1 uncultured Candidatus Bathyarchaeia archaeon | reverse complement strand
CTTTGTGGGAGCTCTGCAACCAGGGCACTCTTGCCTATTCACATTGTAAAGGGTCTTACAATATGGACATTCGATTCTGGTCATCTCATTGAAATGTTTGTCTATTATCCCCATCCTCTTTTCCTGCAACTCTTTTTTGCTCTTTAGTTTCGTAGTCTTGAACACGAACAAGACTGCAACTATTGTTAGGACAATAGCCGTGACGAAAAAAATCAGAAAGAACGTTTCCAGAGCAAACGTAGCCACTTCTTCTTCACCAACAGGAAACTCGTTTCAGCGAGTCACAGACCCGACAAGTTATCCGAAATGTTTCTCCTTTGACGGAAATTTAGCCTTTATGAATTGGAAATCAAGAGTCTTCAAGGTGACTTTGTGGCTCGTTGATAGAGCTAATTATATGCGCGCGCACTTTATGGGCACAATGCTCTGATACCATTAATTTATCTAGGAATCTTCGGACCTGCGTTGGTAGCGCAGGCGAACTATACGATCACGATTTGGATTGATTGCAGAGAAATTCCAAGTGTACAGCGTTTTGAGTTCATCATGCATCGAGCGTGCGCATGTTCTAGTCATCGCTAGTCTCCCTGTGCACGCGCGCGGACTAATTTACAGGCTATCGAGTTATGAGAGAAAAAAGGTTAAAATTTAATCTCATACACAAGACCCAAACGTGCTTATCTGCAGAAAAAGAGTAATTTCCTATGCTGTTAGAGTTCTTTTGCTTCTAAATTTCTCAGTAATTTCTTAAATCTCGCAAGCTGTGAAGGCTTGAGTTCGCTTTTCCTCGAATCTAGCACCGCCAGAAACTCTTTTTTGTTCTCTGAATCAACTGCGGGCAAAACGCTCTCTGCATGCAAGAGTAGGTCCCGAGGAATAGAGTTTGTAAGATTTTCAATCAAAAATGGAAAGATACGTTCACTGTATTTCTTGTTTGTTGATGCCACTCGTGCTAGAGTCTTTATGCCCCACACAACTGTAATCAATGTTCCATTTTCTACCGCATAAATGACGTCATTGATGTTTTTCCATATCTCTGCCGGTTTCTTTTCAGCAATTGTAGCCAATGCAATCATCCCCCCCCACACCATTCGATTGGTTTTGCTCTTTAACAACTTCAGGAACTCATCTACATAGCCAGAAATTAGGTCAGGATTGATGTAACTGATCTCGTAGAGAACTTGCGCGCGCGCGCAGGGTTATGAGGAGGTGAAAAATAAGATGTACTTCGCCAGAGTGTCGGTATGGACATTCAAGAAAGGACAACGAGAAAAAGGCTTGGACAAACTAGCCTCGGCTGAACCGCAGCAGTAAAGCGTATCAGATCTGGCTCGCAGCACCAAAGGCTACCGCGGATCCTTGCAACTTCTGTCAGAAGACAAGCCCGACTGCGCCACGATAATCACGCTTTGGGAAAGCGAAAAAGCCCGCAAAAACTCCTCAAAAGGAGTTTTCAAAGATGCAATTAAAGAGGTGGAGCCATACTTGGAGAGTCCACCTGATGTGAGCAACTTCAAACTGTCTGACGCTGAACTACGCTTATAAGAGGGGCCTTTTCAGCGCCCGCACGCATATCCCACCGCCTCGGGTTTCCCCTTAGAGGGCAATGAATAGCCGTCCGCGCGTTGTCATAATAGAGCGTATGTTCCCATGGAAAAGGCAACAGTTGGGAAGGCAAGTCGGACCTTCCGGGCAGGGGTCGTCGGTTCAACTCCGACCAGGGCGCGCGCGAACAATAAATAGCGGGGCCGTGCATGCGTATCAGAAACACATGCACGTATGGCATGTGTTCAACAAGTATTATAAAAATTCGAAAACAATTGAAGAACTGGTGGAGAGCTTGGTCGACATTGTAGAACTGTTCAATCAAATA
>CAYFXU010000214.1:0-1880 GCA_964347145.1 uncultured Candidatus Bathyarchaeia archaeon | reverse complement strand
TCGTGCAAGTAGACTCCTGGACCAGTTCTGCAGCCAAGAAGATTGAAGAGGCGGGAGGCAAGATTTTGAAACCCGAGTAGTAGGCATGCATTTAGACTCAGAGCCGTAGACGTTAGACTCTCCGTTCCTGTTTAGGGAGATGAACTTTGCCGATCATGCAGCATGCTTCTCAACTCCGATTGATGCCTAGATTTCCATGAAATATTAGCTTTGGACTGGAACCTTCTCCCTCATAGTGGGGACGTCAGCAGGTATCTCCGGGAGTTCCTCCTTAATTTTCTGTTCGGCTACCGTGGCCGCTTCTTTCAGAATCTTTTGGGCATCATCGTTTGCTGCCTTAAAGTTGACGTCTAACCCGGTGCTCTGACCTGTGTCTATAATTATTTCGTTGAGTAGGTTTCCAATTTGTCCCAGTTCCCCTTCAGCCTTGGGTAAAACGCCAGCCATCGCCGTTCTCACGCCACGCAGCACACCGACCGTCGGAGCAAGCGCGCCAACCACATCACCAAGCTCCGAAACAGTTCTTAGCCTGAGAACGACCTGTTCTAGGGCCAGCATCGCGTGCATTACCATCTTTTCCGTTTTCCGCATTTCAGCCAGTTCGTTGGCCAAAACGCTGGCACGCACAATGTCACGCTGTGAGTAAGCCCTAACGGTTCTGGCAAAGAGGGATTTGTCGCGTTCTGAGAAGCGACTTGTGGCCTTCTCCAGTCTCCGAATCTGCAACTCGACACGCCTAATCGCAGAATTGAGGCGTGGTTTCAATGGACCTGGAGGATGAACTGCCTCCTTAATCTTTGTATAAAGAGGTGTTTTCGCTTCTCTTTCTTTCCATTTTCTGGCAAACTTCTCTGACAACACTTAACCCTCAGAGGAAAAGGGAGGTTTGAAGGTATTATCACATTTAATACGGTGAAAACATCTCGGTACATATGTAGAATATATTTGTGCCATCTTTTTTTTGAGGTTTAAACCCATCCATGCGAAGAGAAGAAACATAGGTCTTGTCAATAAACAAAATCATGTGAGAATTGATCAGCCTCTCAACTGCGAGAGCTGTTTCAGAAAGGTTGCGTTAAGGCGTGTAGCGTTAAATAGGAAAGTAAGTATGAAAAGATAAACAAGGCTCCGGATATACTATCACCTTTCCGAGCGCGCGCGTATAACAGACGCAGAGAATGCTAGAAGACTTAGTGACATAACATTGCGGGGAGACAATGTCATTATTATTCTTCCACCTAAGTAGAAATAATGGGAAAAAAGGTAGTTTACCTCCTTCATGACAGTTAAGGTATGTGCGCGCCAGATTCCGTCATACACCTTGGGGCCGAGTTTCACCCCAGCCACAAGATAAACCTCGACGTTTTGACGTGTATTTCATTTTCTCAAAGACTTTCCCGTGTGCATGTATGTCTTATGTCTTGAGAGAAGCTTTATAAAACATGCTGAGAACATATAAGATAGAAAGGCAAGCTGAGAAGTTGTTGTACCTATTAGGCGCGATGTCTGCGGATTCACTTGCCTTTGTGTGAGAGGTGGAAAAAGATGTTTTGGGCTGGAAAGGTCACTGGAGAAGATGTGAGGTCAACCTACGAGTGGTTGACGAAAGACCCTCCATTCCATACTCTAATATCTTTCCAAAAGACGAGTTCTGATTCGAGCTCGGGCTCATTAAAATGCAACTTATAGGGGGGATTTATGATTGACTCCTTTGGGTCTTCAGTTTGCAATTCAATACAGAATTATTGCCAAACTAAAAAACGCGGGAGCCACTTCAAAAGAAAAAGCGGTAACTGCTAAAGAGGCCAAATTAGACCCTCAAGAAAAGAAGTGGCTAGGCTATTTTGCTGGGGCCTTCCTTGGCAAAATAAAGAAGACAA
>CAYFXU010000213.1:0-2053 GCA_964347145.1 uncultured Candidatus Bathyarchaeia archaeon | reverse complement strand
CGCCTAGATTCGCGTTTTTGCCTCCAACAAGTGGAATATCCTCTTTTCTCAAATCCTCAAACCATATGATAAGTCTCTCTTTCTTGGACTGCTTCCCCTTTTTAATTGAGCCCTGCGCGCGCAACTTGATTCACCTTAGCTAATCTCCAATTTTCTCTACAGTTATTCGACAGGGCATAGGCAATTTGGCTCCGCCGCGCCTTAAGGCTTCCTTTGCAACTTCGAGGCCATCTTCATTCACGTTAACCATTATGACTGCTTGGTTCGATTTTACTCGTGCTGCAGTTCCCACGGGTTTGCCGAAGGCCCCCCTCATTCCATCTTGAAGTCGATCTGCGTGCGCCCCGAAAATCATTTTGTTTTCGCGAAGCACGACATGGGGATAGGGCAAGATTCGTAGAAGGTAGCTGCTTCCCAATTTTTCTGAAAGAAGTCTATTTGTTGCAATTCGTGCTGCTTCCAAGGCGTTGTGTCGAATTTGGGCTTCCTTCTGGGCGACCAAAAGAGCGTGATATTCAAAACTACTCGTGGCGCTGCCCATGGTAAATTTCGTTATTTTTGGCGAGGGAGAGCCTCGCATGTACTTCTTTCTTGTATAGGACTGCCCCTTTACCCTTCGATAGTTGCGTGCCTTCATGGTTTGTCTCTCACAGGCCTCTACCATGATATTTAGGCCTTTGTTAATAAACCATTCCTTACGGAAAGAATTGATTTAGAATCCGAATTATCGAGACAAAAGTTCTCTTGGTTTTCTATGATGTTTCATTTTTGAACCATATTTTGGCTAGTTCATCAAAGTTTGGAAACGCCTTCCTCAGGATTGGAAGGTACATCTTCTTCTCGTCTTCGGTTACGTACTGAAATTGATATTGGCCCATGTATGGGGATGGCCCGCCTTCTCTGGTTACGAACTCGATGTGCATGAATGGGTCTCCTCTCTTGATTGTTATTGGCTGTCTATTGTTGTTTAGGTTTACGAGTTCCAGTGCTAGTCTTCCAATGAATCCGCTGTGAACCTTTGCTGCATTGAGAAAGGATAATCCTCTTCGTCCATACTTGCTCTTCGCTGTGAGATGAGCCACATAATCAGGCGGCGTGAATACGACTTCATAGGAAATGAGGTTTTGATGTTCCATATATTGCAACGTGGTTTCTTCTTTGACGGTTAGGATGTAACTGTCGCCGTCTAGGAGATTGTAGTCGAACGGATAAACTATCTTATATTCCTCAATGAGCTCCATCAACTTGTCCTTGCCAAGAATACACATACTATTCTACACCTTACCTTAGCAATACTACGCCTTTGTGTTTATACTTCTTTTGGAAGGCTTCTGTTCACTCGTTCTAACAACAAATGCTCCTGGAGAAAGCCGTGGTTCTTGTACAAACGTATCGCTCTCTGGTTATCCTTTTCCGTCCCTACGTGAAGTTCCATGATTTCTATGTCATCGGCTCGCTTGATCACTTCTTTCAACATCCTAGAACCCACACCCTTGCCTTGATAATCTTTGTGAACAAAAAGGTTGTTGATAGTTGCTTCGTTCCATTTCTCCCAGATTGAGGGTAGAAAGTAATAATCAATGAAACCCACAAGCTTACCATCCAACTCAGCCACAAGGATCACATAATTTTCTGTTGCTAAAAGTCTCTTTATTGCTCCTTCAGCCCAAGCAGCATCCTGAAGATAAATGGTCTTCAGCACATCGATGATTCCTCCAACATCCTTATTTGTGGCCTCCCGAATGATCAAGTCTTCCATGAGTTTCATGATCTATCCTTCGAAAAGATTGAACAATAGTTAGACCTTAAAGCTTATGGAGGTTAGTGCCCTCGAACGATTTCATTGGAAAGAAGGCCAAAGTCTTCTGGCGCCAATCCCCGCACCTTTTTTGCATGAAAAACTAGGGAATCGGCCAGTTCTGCCGCGTTTCGCCTTGTTATCCCTCGCTTGCGAAAGAAGGGAATAATGGCGTTTCTCACCTTCTTGTTTCGTTGAGCGAAGAGTGTTCGCACGAGTTCAAGAAACGTTTCTTCATCTTCCACTTGGAAGGGG
>CAYFXU010000212.1:0-2096 GCA_964347145.1 uncultured Candidatus Bathyarchaeia archaeon | reverse complement strand
TATTTTCGCCATTTGCTGAGGAAGGGCTTCATAACTGAGATGAATAGTTCAGACAGACGCATAGTGTTCAAAACTACTGAACGTGGCAGAGTTTTGTTGGAGGTTCTTAGAAAAGCGCAGGAACTGGTCTCTTCTGAAGAATTCTAGATTCATGGACAATGGTCACGCGCGGGCGGAATTGTCTGGCGTCGATTAAAGGAGTTTTATCGCTTCTTCCCGTGGAACCGCTACCATCGTTTCTGTATCAACTAACTCTTGAAAACCAAGGAGTATTTTCATAGCGTCCTTTTCGGTTGGAGCTTCAATAATTGCGACTGCATCATAGCGTCCTAGAGTCCAGTAAACACGCATCTTGATGCCTTGCTTCTCTACATCTTCTAACTTTTTGGTGGCTTGACCAGTAATTTCCTTTGTGGGTACTTGCTTCCATTTTCCAAAACTTATGAAAAACAACAGGTTATCCTCTCCATTTAACTATTTAGTCTAAGCATGTATGATGGTATATAAAGTTATGTGACTGTGATACGACAGTAACACTTCACCGCGCGCGCACTTCAGCAACCGCTTAAGAAAAAAGCTTCATGCTTGCGCATCTTTTGAAGCAACTAGGAGAATCCCAACTATTAAGCGTTCAAAGGGGAAATCTTGAGGTCAGTGAGGTTGTGACTAATCTTCTTTACGAACCTTGACCATTATTTCTTTCCAGTTTATCTGTGTTGGGTGGAGTGACATCTCTTTTGAAGGACAAGAAAGCTATTCGGGAAGAAGTCTGGAGGTTGATGGAAGAGTCTGGAGTTTCTAGGTTTCCGAAACCCATTGCTGGCAGGATTCCCAATTTTGAAGGTTCTGAGAGGGCTGCAAGAAAACTAGTTAGTCAGCCTGAATTTCAAAAAGCTAGAGTAGTCAAGGTCAACCCAGACTCTCCTCAGACCCACGTGAGGAGAAGTGTTCTCTTAAGTGGAAAAGTGCTGATCATGCCCACACCTAGACTACGAAAGGGATTCATGCTTTTGGATCCAACAAAAATTCCAAGAAGATTCTTCGCAAAGGCTTCCACAATAAGAGGGGCCTTCAAACTTGGAAGACTCTGCCCTCTCGAAGAGTTACCTGATGTTGATTTGATTGTTGCAGGATGCGCGCGCGCGCAGTGGACAATCCATATCCTAGAAGTCACTTTTCCTATGAAAAGACTGCTTTTGAGATAAAAGATTGGGTTAACGACGTGCTCCTAGATAGGACATATGAAGTCAACTCAAAAGTTCTCAAGTTCTAACTGATGACGCGCGCGCGCCAGCGACCTCATCCAAGCGCGCGCGCAATATGTAACGGACATGGACAACTGCAAACTATTTAGGAAGAGAAAGATAACGTATCTTGGCTCTTCCTTGCAAAATGGGTGGTAGTCCCTCCACAGGGGCCCGTGGTCTAGTTAGGATTAGGACGCTGGCCTGCGGAGCCGGAGATCCGGGGTTCAAATCCCCGCGGGCCCGCCACTTTTTAAGTGCAGACAACTATATCGACGGTGACCCTCAAAGGCCTATCCATTTCCAAGGAAGATTTTGCTGTCTGTGCCCACAAATTCAAAAGCGTTCTCTCATCTCAAAAAATCTGATGAAGAATGTGGGCTCAACCAATGCCCACATCAGGCTATTAGGCTAGACAAAAAGAGAATGGCACGCGAACGGGTGAGTTGGACGAGGAGCAACATTTCTGTTTCGGATCGGAAAAATGCGCGCAGGCAATTTGAATCATTGAATATTTGATTATTTAACCACAGTGGAGAATGATGCATGTCTCGCTGAGTTGATATAAACGAACCACGTAGAATGCATCAATTCAAACATTTGGTGCATCAAAGAAATCTTCGGTATGATTATGGTACGAGCTATCCTGTTTGGTTTTTACAATCCAAAAGCTTTTATGCATATATACCTAAATAATATGTCAATTCTGCACACGCAAGAGTGTGGTTTTCAAAGGATGCGGAGACGTAGCTGGCCAGAGATTACCTTGGAGATTCTAGAAGCGACCCTAGTTCCTTCAGGTAAAATGAAGGTGATGTACAAATCAAACTTGAATTTTCAGAGGTTCGACAG
>CAYFXU010000211.1:0-2194 GCA_964347145.1 uncultured Candidatus Bathyarchaeia archaeon | reverse complement strand
GAAGCTTTGAAGATTCTTGGTGAGTTGAAGTGAAAGAACTCTGGATTGAAATAGACGGACTACTTCCCGAAGACTTAAAAAAAAGCCTATTGAAATCAGCAGCTCAGGTTTGTGACGCCATATTAGTTGACGCAAAAGATGTAGAAAACGCCAAGAAGACTGAATCCAAAATAGCGGCCAGTTCAGACGAATCTGACATTAATGTACTTTCAACTTTCGACAAGGATAAAGTGAAGGAGTTAAAAAGGATGGGCAGAACCGTCGCCGTGAAAGTAACCATAAGAGGAAAGGGAGACGAAGAAACGGCTATCAAAGCAGCAGAACTTTCATCCGACTACATAGTTCTCCACTGCCCAGACTGGAAAGTCATACCCTTGGAAAACCTCATTGCCAAGACAAGAGGAAAAAGCAAACTACTCGCAGAAGTTTCCAGCGCCAAGGAAGCGAAGGTGGCCTTAGAAGCTTTAGAGTTGGGAGCCGATGGAGTGATCTTGAAAACCTCTAACCCCAATGAATTCATGGAAATGCTGGTTATTGCCAAGAAAAAAGCTTCCAAAGTTGAGTTGGTGACTGCTAAAGTTGTTGAACTGAAGGAAATTGGAACAGGGGCTAGAGTCTGCGTTGACACATGCGATCTCATGAAAGTGGGGGAAGGAATCCTCGTGGGATGCCAATCATCTGGTTTGTTCCTCGTTCAAGCAGAGGTTCATGAGAGCCCGTATGTGGAAACGCGTCCCTTCAGAGTTAACGCAGGACCCATATCGCTGTATGCTCTTTCTTCACCCACCCGAACAAGATACCTGTCAGAACTGAAGGCGGGGGACGAGGTTCTCATAGTTGATAGGAAAGGAAAAATGAGGTCAACGAATGTGGCGCGAGTGAAAATCGAACGGAGACCCATGGTTCTCGTTGAAGCAGAATACATGGAAAAAAGGATAAAGACCATTGTTCAAAACGCCGAAACAATAAGGCTCGTAACCCCAGAAGGCTCTAAATCGGTTACGGAACTAGAAACAGGCGATAGAGTCTTGGCACACGTAGTAGAGGGAGGCAGACACTTGGGAACGTTGATAAAAGAAGAAACGGTGATAGAACGTTGACCATCAGAATCTGTGTCTCAGTCCCTCCTCAAACAGTTGCCGAGGCCCTAGACCTAATCGAAAAAGCTGAGAACCAACACGCAGATGTCATCGAAATCAGACTAGACAGCCTAAAAAAATACAACCAACTAGTTGACGTCACACACTCCAGCAACACGCCGCTAATAGCTACGAACAGATCAACAGAATGCCAAGGCAGATTTTTGGGAAGCGAAACTGAACGCAAGAAAGTCTTGATGGACGCCGCGAGAAACGGCTTCGAATATGTGGACGTAGAATTGTCCATCCCTAAACTGAAGGATATCGTTGGTAACCTGCGTGAGATGGGTGCAAAACCAATGGTATCGTTCCACGACTTCAACGAAACTCCAAGCTCATCTCGACTGAATAGGATTCTTGAAAAGGAGATTGCAAGCGGGGCAGATGTTTGCAAAATTGTGACCACGGCGAGACTCGTCGAGGACAACTTAACCGTGTTAGACTTCGCGTCCAAGGCTTCCAAAAACGCTAGGATAGTTTGCTTTGCTATGGGAGAACTTGGCAAACCATCTAGGCTTCTGTCTCCTGTTTTTGGTGCTTTTTTCACCATAGCTTCTCTTGAAAGGGTGAGAAAAACGGCGCAGGGACAACTCACCATCCAAGAAATGAGAAGCGCATATGAGGCTTTGAGGCTAAAGTAGAATGAAGATTTCCGGGAAAACAAGAGTTTGCGGCATTATTGGAGATCCGGTAGAACATTCGTTGAGTCCTGTGATGCACAATGCCGCCTTTAAAGAGTTAAACCTTGACTGCGTCTACGTAGCTTTCAGAGTTAGAAGAGAAGAGTTAGGAGAAGCCCTCAACGGCGCAAGAAGTTTAGACGTTCTGGGGTTGAACGTGACCATGCCCCACAAGAATTCTGTTATGAGATATTTGAAAGAAATAGATTCGACAGCAAAGTCCATTGGTGCAGTGAACACGATTCTAAACAACGAAGGAAGGCTTATGGGTTATAACACCGACGGCGTTGGCGCATTGAAAGCTCTGATAGAAAACGGCGTAACTCCAAACGGAAAGAAACTACTTCTACTCGGAGCCGGCGGTGCTGGAAAAGC
>CAYFXU010000210.1:0-2194 GCA_964347145.1 uncultured Candidatus Bathyarchaeia archaeon | reverse complement strand
ATCGGAGAAGGACTAAGCGAATTGCTGAGCCCAAGACTTGAACAATGATGTGATCTCGTTGCCCTTGTTGGAAGTCGACTCGTTAACAGTAGATTACCGGACTCGAAGAGGAAGCATTAGAGCCGTCAACAATGTATCCTTCACGCTGGAGAAGGGTGAAACACTGGGTTTAGTTGGCGAATCTGGTTCCGGAAAATCCACCCTTGGACTTTCTGTAATTCGCCTCGTCCCTCCTCCGGGCGTAATCTCCAGCGGGCACATAACAATTGATGGGACAGAAATCTTAAGTCTCTCAGAAGAGGAAATGCGCTCCATCAGAGGGAAAAAAGTAGCCTTCGTTTTTCAAGACCCCATGACTTCCCTGAATCCCGTTAAGAAGGTTGGAGCACACTTCATCGAGTTAATACGTAGCCATGAATCGACTGTAAATGAAAGAGAAGCCCTCGGACGTGCCAAGACAGCCCTGCAAGATGTGGGAATATTGCCCGAGCGCATAAACGATTACCCGCATCAGTTTAGTGGCGGAATGCGACAACGTATCATGATAGCCTTGGCAATTGCCCTCAATCCTGACCTAGTAATCGCCGACGAACCCACAACTGCTCTAGACGTGATAGTTCAAGCAAAGATACTGGACCTTTTGAAAAGTCTACGGGACACTTACGGGATGGCCCTTATCCTCGTCACTCACGATCTAAGCATTGTCTTGGAGAGATGCGACAAAATCATTGTGATTTATGCTGGGAGTCTCGTTGAATACGCAACTGGCGTAGAGCTGCATAGAAATCCGTTGCATCCTTATACACGAGGGCTTCTGCAAAGCATACCAAACATTGAGTTGGCCGAGCAGAAGTTGGAGGCTATTCCTGGTTCTCCTCCGAATTTGCTTAACCCCCCAAAAGGCTGTCGCTTTTGGCCTCGTTGTTCCTTTGCCAAGGAAAATTGTCGCGTGGAAGAGCCGCCGATTGTAGAGTCTAGTCCTGGACATTTCGTAAGATGCTTCAGTGAGGTGCATGATCCTGAGCGCAGTCGCAAAGGTTGAAGACCTGAAAAAGCATTTTCCGGTCCAGAAAAGCTTCCTGGAGAGGCTGTTTACACAAACAAGGCAATTTGTCAAAGCAGTCGATGGTATCAGTTTTTCAATAAAGAGAGGAGAAGTCTTTGCGTTGGCTGGTGAAAGTGGTTGCGGAAAGACAACAGCTGGAAAACTTCTTGTGAGGCTTCTTAAACCTACTATGGGTAAAATATCAATTGACGGTAGAGACATCACAAGTCTCAAAGGAGAAGAACTCAGGTCGCTCAGGAGAAAGATACAGATCATTTTCCAGGACCCCTACGCGTCGCTTAACCCCCGAATGAAAATAGGAACCGCTGTGGGCCATCCACTCGAAATCCATGATTTGGCAAAGGGGACGGAGAAGAACAGAGAAGTCATGGAAATACTTGAAAAGGTAGGCCTAACACCTCCGGATCAATTCATCAATCTTTATCCACATCAACTGAGTGGTGGACAAAGGCAACGCGCCGCTCTCGCCAGATCAATTATTACAGAACCAGAGTTTGTTGTAGCAGACGAACCTGTCTCTATGATCGACGTTTCCCTAAGGACAACCCTCATCGATCTTATGCTTGATTTAAGGAAAGAACTTGGGTTAACGTATCTTTTCATCACTCATGATCTGGCTGTTGCCAAATACATATCGGATAGAATAGCAATCATGTATCTAGGAAAAATAATGGAAATTGGAGAAAAAGGAGAGATTTTCAAAAATCCCTTGCATCCATACACACAGGCGCTACTCTCAGCGATTCCAGTCCCTGATCCTGAACGAAAACGAAAAACAACAGAGCTTAAAGGGGAGGTTCCCTCAGCAATTGACATACCTCCAGGTTGCCGTTTCCATACACGTTGCCCAAAAGCTTTCGATAAATGCCCCCTTAAGGAACCCGCTTTATTGGATATTGGAAAAGACCACTTCGTTGCCTGCCATTTGTACTGAACCTATTCGAGAATCTCAGCCGAGATTCTGAAATTCAATTTAAAAGACGGAAGTTTCATAATAAATATTTGCAGCCCCTGGTCTGTTGCACAGAGTTGGACTCGCGGCCGTGGTCTAGTCTGGTTAGGACACAGACCAATGGTGTAAGCCTTCCAAGCCTGCAATCCCGGGTTCGAATCCCGGCGGCCGCACCA
>CAYFXU010000209.1:0-2221 GCA_964347145.1 uncultured Candidatus Bathyarchaeia archaeon | reverse complement strand
AAAATCATCGGCAGAGAAGAGGAGCTCCAGAGAGCTCTAGCCGCCGTTTCCTCTAGCAAGCACGTTCTCTTCGAAGGAACAGTAGGAGTGGGCAAAACAGTCATCGCCATGGCACTTGCAAGCCACTTCAACCGAAAGTTCCACAGAGTAGACGGAGACGAACGCTATACGGAACACAAGCTAACAGGCTGGTTCGATCCCGCACTGGTCATAGCAAAAGGTTACTCAAGGGAAACATTCATACCTGGTCCTCTCACCCAGGCTATGAGGGCGGGCTCCTTCCTCTTCATCAACGAATTAAACCGAATGCCAGAAGGAACCCAGAACGTGCTTCTTCCAGCCATGGATGAGAAGCAAATAATCATCCCCAAAATCGGCACGATTAAAGCCAAACCAGGATTCCTTGTAATCGCAACCCAAAACCCCGAAGAGTTTGTGGGCACAAGCCGACTCAGCGAGGCCCTTGAAGACCGCTTCGTGTGGATTCGCCTCGAATACCAATCAGAAATCGAAGAGCGAAAAATAGTCAAGAAGGAAACTGGATGCAAAAACGAGGACATCATAGCCATAGCGGTGAAAATCGTAAGGAAGACGAGAGAAGACACGGACATCAGACACGGGGCCTCAGTCCGCGGTGCAATGGACATCACAGAACTGATTCAACGCCTCTCTGGAAGCTTCACACTAGACCAAGATATTTGGACCAGAGCGGCAATCATGGCCTTAGCAACAAAGATTGACCTCCAAGATCAAACAACTCAGAAGCTGGAAAGTGTCGTCAAAAGGATCGTCACCTCAGTCCTGAGCAACTACGCCAAAAGTGTCGTGCACCCTCGCAAGCAGATAGCCAGCAAACCAGCAGACACCACCCTCACGAAGGAAAAGAAATCCTCAACCTCCGACTTATCTAAAGAAGTAAAGGCAGCCCTCGGTGAGGGAAATCTTTCGAAAGCGATCTACCTTCTTGATCAAAACCCTCAATTGCTCTCTGAGATGCTTTTGGAAGAAAATCTCTTTGAGACTATGATCAAAGTAGCTGAGCATTCAGAGCCAAGGTGGCCTCTACTCCACCTCCTACTTATGGCCCAGACGAGCCCAAACCAAAAACACAGGCGAATCGCGAGAAAAATCCTGAGTAGAACCATTGTACGAATGGCAGCCCAAATAGTTGGTAGGGGAATAAGCCCCACAGAATACGTTAATGTCCCATATCAACCCGGCCTCGAAGAGTTTAATCTTGAAGAAACCCTTGAGAACAGACTGGGTAAGGTTTTCCTCGACTACCGGGACATAGTATGCGTCGAAAAGCGTCGAAAGAAAAAAGCATTTTCACTAATTCTAGACGCCAGCAACTCAATGCAGATGGAAAAAATAGTTCTTGCGACGTTGGCAATCGGTGTCTTCTCGTACAGATTTTTGAACGACCACTACTCCGTCATCACTTTCAATGATCATGCGCAATCGCTGAAATCAATAAAGGAAATCTCGGATATGGAGAAACTGATTGACAAGATGCTGAACCTCCATCCAGGAGGATTAACAAACATAGAGGAAGCTTTGCAGAAGGGCTTAAAGGAACTCGAAAAGTTCTGCGAACTGGAGAGAGCTGGCATTCTCATAACTGATGGCTGGGTTACCAAGGGTAGGAATCCGATTAGCGTCGCGCAGAAATACCCAAGACTCCACGTGATACAGGTTCCGCTTGCCGTGGGTGGCGGAGACTCAGAAATGTGCAAAAACCTCGCGAGGGCTGGCAGAGGAAAGTACTCCTACGTTCGCGACTTCTACCAGCTACCTCGCGCTATTATGAACACACTGAAGTGACGAGCCAACTTGTGGACGGTACAACTGGTTAGCAAAACCCTATTTCACAAGATAAATGCTCGCGCAATTGAAGCATTGAATGAACGTTGTTAGATTAACTAGCGACAAAACAAACGTTGTTTTTGTATGTACGCGCATGAGTTTTGTAGTTGGCCTATAACAGAGATACAAAACACCAAATTTTCAATGAATGGTTAAAGTTGCATACAATAAATCAAAAAAAGCAGAATTCAAGATATCATCAAAGGGATTCATATGGCGTTTGGACGTCTAGTATTGTTGTCTGATGATGAGATTGCAAGTGTCCACGAAACAAGCCTGAAAATGTTACAGCAAATCGGAATCAAAGTTCTCAGCAAAAAAGTGCAGAGCTTGCTAGCTGAAAATGGCGCAAAAA
>CAYFXU010000208.1:0-2236 GCA_964347145.1 uncultured Candidatus Bathyarchaeia archaeon | reverse complement strand
AGTGGAAACAACTTACGGAACCTTGCGATAGCCATGTGTATCTTTCGATTCCATAACCGGTGTCCACGGTTTTAATAGGTAACTCGCGAAATTCGCCGTTAACAACCTGAAACTTCATAAAAACCAAGGTGGCGAGTTCAAGTCCTTGGACGATTGTTTCGAGATCGGGTCCCGCGTTTCCGCCGCCGGACCACACATCTTCTTTGTAGATGACTTCTTCAGACTTGACCCCTAACGCTTTTGTGACAAACTCATGATGATACCGAACGGTTTGATCTTTCCAATAGACTTTTTTGTCTGGATAATTGAAAGCGTGATGCCCACCCATCTCAAACATCGTCAGGTGACGCCCGAATGTAGGACCAACATTATCGATGTCAACCAATCGAATACAAGGTTGAGCAATCACCAGTGGGTTGGCCGGCGGGGGAACAACTCCATTCGTAACATAGGGTTGAAAATCGACAATGCTGGCGCTGGTAAGATAAAGGTCGTCTCTCCACCGAGAAACAACAGGGTAGGGTCTTGTTCTTTCATGACCATGTTTCTCAAAAAAAGAGAGAAAAGCCTCCCGCATTTCACGAAGACTAAAGCTTCTGGCGGTTGGTGGATGATTGATGAACGTCAGGGGCGCACAGCCTTGAGAAGTTGCTTCGCCGCAAGTCTGTTGGTCATGATTCTGGGTCCAAAAATATACCTTGCAAACTGGGCACAGCTTTCGAGCGTACTCGTTTTCGTCAAAGAAGGAAACATGATATTCGTTTTTCGGGAAGGTTTTCAAGTTGTATCCTCCAGGGATGCTTAGAAACTATGAAACTTCAGAAGTTAAAGTTTGAGGATTAATAAAAGATTGCTCTTGGATTGGAACATCAGCTCGATCGGCTTGTGACCTAGCTTTCAGATCTGAGGTAGCACGTTTTTAGAGTAGTTCGCTTTCAGCATCTAGAGCACATCTATGCGCGCGATCTAGGTTCTAGTTGACGAACAACCTGAAATATCGGGATTCTTTTGAACTGGTTCTTGCATGGAGGACCAATACAGACAGCAGCTTCGTCCTTTCCAGGCTTAAGGATCCATGACCAGCAGATACCGTTGTGCACCTGACCATCATAATCGTGGGTACACATTTTGTTTTCATGATTCTTCAAGGCATCAATTACCTTTTCATCATGGATGTTTCCCTTATTCTGACGGAACCATTTCAAGAGGAATGGCTTCCTCGCAGAGTACATTTCAAAGGCCCACTGACCCTGCGGGTCTTGTTCGTTAAATTTTTCCATTGCAGGAGAATCGAAGCGTAGTGATACGAATTCAAATCCATTTTCTGCGTAGGTAGTTGTTGTCTTCTTTCGATGGGCCTCGACCTTGGCAATAGTGCCTTTTTTATCTATCATCAAATAAGCTGTACCCCACGTTTTCGGTATCCTTTCGAGGAAATCAGCAGCTTCTCCAATCGTCTTGCAGTTGTCAAGTATCCATCTCGTCGCCACGTTAAACATCACTCCTGGTCCCGAGTTTACAAAGCTTGTAGAAGTTGAAGATAGTGCGAGTCCTACTTCATTTATTCCTCCATACCGTGACATATTGGCCCAGTGAAAGGTGAACCCTAGACTGTACAGCTTCCCTTTTGGTTTCGTGTGGCAAAGTGTCAGATATTTACTATCTTCTTCGATCCATTCGTGATTCCTTGCAAGAGCTGGAAAGCCTCTTTGAGTGTGGTCACCGGATATCGCCATGACCAGACAGGAAGGCTGCAGCCTATAGGGAGAGAGTTCGTGGGTTGCAATCACTGGGTAGTCTACACCGCTGCCATCAGCAATTCCCTGAAGTTCTTCCAGCAGTTCAGGAGCATGTATTCTCACCTCTTTCTCATACGCTAAACCTTTTGCAATGTTTTCTTTCGAGAATTCTGGAAGAAGCCCCTTATCCTTCTCTAGTGTTTTCCCTATTTCCAGTCCCATGTCATAATAGGGACCACTCAGTTTCACTTCGTACACTGCAATCACATCTTCAGAACGAGTGGGAAATTGACTTATTTGTATTTCCAGTGCGCACGTATTCTTCAGTTTATTAATACAGGATTTTTTCCATCCTTAATAATCTAGGGCGGGCATATTTCCTAGACGCTGATCCCTGAGAAATCATGCTTGCAATGGAGTCACCGTCATACTTATATCTCCTAGAATGCTCGTGATACTTCGGGTTGCCGGCCATAGGGCGTG
The DNA here is from genome assembly GCA_964347145.1 of uncultured Candidatus Bathyarchaeia archaeon. Classification (GTDB taxonomy): domain Archaea; phylum Thermoproteota; class Bathyarchaeia; order Bathyarchaeales; family Bathyarchaeaceae; genus CAYFXU01. Next base: position 14 of record CAYFXU010000208.1, on the reverse strand, counting down.
GGACCCACCTGAAC
>CAYFXU010000207.1:0-2252 GCA_964347145.1 uncultured Candidatus Bathyarchaeia archaeon | reverse complement strand
ATTGCAAACATACTTTTTTGGAAGGAGAACGAGTAGCTTATTTTTCCATGGAAATCGCGTTGACTGACGATATTCCAACCTATAGTGGCGCGCGCGCATGCCAGAAAGCAAAGAAAGAACGAAAGCCGCTACAGGTTTCTGATCTAAACTCATAAACTCACAATCACCAATATGTCGCGTGAAAGGTAATAATATTTGTTTTCTTAAGAGCACTGGAAAGTCTTTTATCCCATAAATCCATGTGCATGTAAGACAAGCATTTCTGCTGGTAATCTGGTGTTCAAATTTTGGCCCCCACTGACGAAATCACAAATTAAGCTTTTCTAGTTGAAATAAGCTTAAAATAACCTCTAATTTTGGTGCGGGGGGCGGGATTTGAACCCGCGGAGGCCTGCGCCAGAGGATTTCTCAGGAAATCTTCCGATTCGCTTAAGTCCTCCCCCATTTCCTAGGGGTTTCTTCTGACCCGCTAATTAGACCTAGCTCGGGTACCCCCGCTGCCTTCAGGTCAAGATAAATAAAATCTTGACTAGACTTAAAAGCTTAGATTACCATGAGAAGATTCCAAAGGCTTGTAGCAGATCGTTAGAGAATCATCGGCGTGAACCGTAGATTTCCTCGAGAATTCTGAAACTATGTAAAGAAATTGGGGAGTCTAAATGCGGCAGGGGACAGACCAGGATTAGCATCTGCGCAACAGTTTCCTTAACCCGAAATATAAGGCAAGACTTCACGCAAATCGTCGCCTTTGACAACAACGTCCGCCTGTGCTTCCACTATCCAGCTGCGTGGATTGAAAGCTATTGAGAGGCTTACATTTTCGAAAAGAGGTATCAGGGTTTCGTCGTCACCGACCGCCGCACACTCATCCATTCCCAAGTTGAACTTCTTCAAGATACGAAGCAAAACCGTGTCCTTGTTGTCAACTGATACGTTTACTTTCACGTCGCCCGTCAGGAAACCGTTCTGAATCTTCAACTCGTTGGCCAAGGAGTCGTCAACTCCAATCTCCTTTTCTATTCTCTCTTTTACAAGCGACAAGCCGGCGCTCAGCAAAACCACCTTAAAACCGTTCCTTCTCAGGGTGGTGATGACGTGTCGTGCCCCATTAGTATAGGGTATGCCGTCAACTATTTGCCTGACTCTTTCAGCCCTCAAACCCCTCCACAGAGAAGCGTCCAACCTAGCCCAATCTTCATACGTTATGGCTCCTTGAAAAAACCGCTCAGAATACTGCTTCCCTTTGTTCCATGTGCCCAGCTTTTCATGCAAGAACTGCCAGCTACTGACGACCTTCGTCAAAGTCCCATCAACGTCGAAAACCACCAGCCTCAGCCTCTTCACTTTTGAAGCCTCCACAATGCGCGCGCGCATGCGTTGCACTGCAACATACGCCTCAGTCACGCATATAAAACTTAATAGCATGCATGCGTGTGTAAAAAAAACATTGAGTTAGGGATGAATGTGCAAGTAGCCAAATATCGCTGGGTTATCTTAATCTTGGTTTATCTTTGTATGCTGGGGTTTGCTTTCACATTCCAGTCCCTTCCACCCGTCCTCACCTTGATCACCGAAGAATTGGAATTAGCCCATGCCGAGGCTGGTTTGTTGATGAGCCTCTTCTCTTTGCCGACAATATTCTTGGCGATTTTAACAGGCTCTCTTTCTGATCGTGTGGGACCGTATAAGATCGGCCTGGTTTCTCTCGTCCTTATGGTTGCAGGGTCCTTGATCCTTGCTGCTAGTGGTACCCTTGTCTATGCGGGTCTGGGAAGAGTTATTGCTGGTGTGGGAGCCGCAACTATTTCTATAGTGGCTGCACAAATACTGTCGCTGTGGTTTAGAGGGCGCGAAGCTGGAGCGGCAATGGGAATTTTTCATACTGCAATGCCAGTTGGCACAATCATATGTTTTACAACTTTTGGCAGGTTAGGTGAGGAGTTAGGTTGGCGAACACCAATTTTTATCACTGTAATCATAGGTGTGATGGCGCTAGCAGCCTTTTTGCTCCTCTATAGACCTGCTCCAAACCCGCCGCAAAAGATAGCCCTTGAGAAGGAAGGATTGTTTTCAAGTTTACTCAAGGTTGGGATCTCGGCGTGGTTGGTAGGGTTTTGCTGGATGTGGTTTAATGCAGCAGTAATTTCCTTCTCGACTTTTGCACCGGATTTTTTCATCTCAAAGGGATACAGCATCGGCTTTGCTGGTTTCCTCACCAGCCTACTTATGTGGGGTTCGTTGGGCTTGAGCCC
>CAYFXU010000206.1:0-2265 GCA_964347145.1 uncultured Candidatus Bathyarchaeia archaeon | reverse complement strand
ACAATAGAACCTATCTGCATTGTCACAAAAACTCTTTTCTTCAATTCAAAAATCTTGCTTCTCGGTTGGTTTTTCATCAATAATTTAGAGGTGAAAAAATAGGAGACTACAGGTATGCAAACGAGAAAGAGGAAAACATAGTCTCTGTAGAGACGTGGGTCAATAAATGCAAAAAAAGGCAAAGGATCCAAAATCATAATTACTATGTAGAGAGCGATGGAAAGCTTAGCAGCCCTTTCCGCTCCAAATTCCACTGCCAGAGTTTTTATTCCCAGAGTTCTATCTCCCTCTATGTCACCAATGTCCAACATAATCTCAAATGCCAATCCAACGATAAAACCCATCAGGGCGAAATAGAGGATTAAAGGTTCGAGAGCCGAATCAGAAACAAGTGAGCCTAGAAAAATCGTTGCCACGTATGCAAAGCCAATTAGAATATTCTTTACAAAAAACTTCTTCTTCAGCCCTAGACTGTAGAGGAAGAAGAGGGGCAAACTAAAGACAACGAGAGCCATAGCCAACAGTTTCAAAAACAATGAAAGAAGGATGACTAAGAAAAATGAAACTAGTCCAGTTATGAGTGCTAATTGCCTAGATAACAGCCCCAGGACCAAAGGCCTATCAGACCTATTGTTTCTCCTGTCAACTTCAAAATCACAATAGTCATTAAATGCAAAGGAACCAACGGCGGAAAGAAAGACAATAAGAAAAGCTATCAAATATTCCAGTTGGAATCCATGCAAGTCTCCAGCCAACAATCCAGATAAAAAAACACCTGACCCACTAAACAAAGCATAATCCAATCTTATGAGGCTATAGAAGGGTCGAAAAATTTCCTTGTATCGCATAGGTTCACCGTTTAAGCGACTTGGTTCTGTTCTTCCGTGACTCCTTGAATTTTTCGACTGCTTCAGCGCCTCTCTTCATTTGAATAATTGTGTATTCCAAATGCTTTTCAAGATGTTTATGGACGAATAAGCGGTACCATATGTTGCCCAAGATTCCGTATGGTGGCGTGTAGTCCATCTCGTAGATCAACCGAATCTCGCCATTCTCAGGTTTTATTGTGAAACTATCAACCATATCCCAAGTGGAGATGGATTTCCATGTTATCTTTCTCAATTTTTCCCATTCGACTACTTCATCATCCCATTTGAAAGTGTAGAAGTAGAATTTGTAGTACCATCGAGTTTTGACACCAATTCCACTCCTCCTTGCTGTCATTGCTTCACCTTTCATATTCTTTATAACAAGTCTATCCCATTCAGGTCCCCGTTCAGCCTCTTTTTCAGGATACTTAAGATGTTGAACCATCAAAGTCCAGATTGTGTTAGGAGTAGCCTTGATCATTATCTGTTTCACTACGTTGGGCATTCAGACCTACCTCCATATATCACATTAGCTACCTATCTATATCTGGGCGCGCGCACCCTCAGAATCGACAAATCGCATCAGCGTAGAGTTCAAACGATCCTCAACATTACTTGCTTTATTCATCTTTCATTTCCCTTCCACAAGGCTGGCCATCCATAGCTAATGTTCGCTTCACCACACATCGTTGCTGAGCAAAAAGAATTACTTTCCTTCGGCTTTCCTCGAAGACTTCACTTCGCCGTCTCTTATCTCTAGTTCTATTTCCGCTCCGCATTTTGAACATATAACTTTGCCCTTAAAGTTCCAGTGATTGTGGCTATCGAGGTGAATGATTCTTCTGCATTTTTCATCAAGGCAGAAGACGTGAACCATTCTTTAAACTCCCTCCAAATATTTTTGTGCGTCCAAAGCGGCTTTACATCCTTGTCCAGCCGCCGTGGCAGCTTGGCGATAACGATAATCTTGTACATCACCTGCTGCGAAAACTCCTTCAACGTTAGTCTTTGTCCCATCTTTAACTATTACGTATCCTTTCTCATCCAGTTCCATTCGACCTTTCAAGATTTCCGTGTTTGGTTTGTAGCCGATTGCTACGAAAACAGCATCGCACGAGAGTTCAAGCTCTTCGTTAGAGTCTACTTTCTTCAGCCTGATGCCTTCTACTCTGTCTTTGCCTAGGATTTCTTTGACTGTGCTGTTCCAGATGAACTCTATTTTTGGGTCTTTGAAGACTCGTTCTTGAAGAATCTTAGACGCCCTCAGTTTATCTCTTCTATGGACAACTTTGACTTCCCTCGCAAATTTGGAAAGGGCCAAAGCTTCCTCCATAGCGGTGTCTCCTCCCCCCACAACTACCGCTTTCTTATCTTTGAAGAAGGCCGCGTCGCATGT
>CAYFXU010000205.1:0-2296 GCA_964347145.1 uncultured Candidatus Bathyarchaeia archaeon | reverse complement strand
ACCTCAAATACCGGAAACTGCAGCAATCGTGGTTCAACACCAGCATGACCTTCAACGCAACCGAAGAGCTGTGGATTCAAACGATCCCAGGGACAGTTGTGAATTGCACCGTTGAATTCTTCATCGAAGTGCACGACGGATTCGGCCTCACCCACACCAGCCCACTACTCTCGTACTACGTGAAGGCGCTGCTGCCCGGCGACCTCAACGGCGACGGCAAAGTTGACATTTGGGACGTTGGCTACGTGGCAAAACACTTCGGCGACATTGAACCCTAGTCTTGCATGTGTATATTCCATCTGAAAACTACCAGCATGAATGCGCCTGTATGCCCTTATAAACACATACCGGTATAAGAAGGCCATTAAAGAATACAGAGGTTCAACTTTGGGAAAGAAGTGCCCATATTGTAACGGTGGCGGAAAGCACAAGCGCTGCAGCGGTCTCGGTAAAATCGTGGGGATATTAGGTGACACTCCGTGTGGGCCTTGCAATGGAACTGGTAAATGCCCAGCCTGTGATGGGACCGGTGAGATGCTCAGCTGAGCATGCGTTAGAGACCGTGGTTTGAGACTCTCATTTGCATACCAAAACGTAGGTGCGCGCGCACGCACTCGATAAAAGGGCGTGGAAAACGTTTGGAAAGGATTTCGTTAATCAATTACCAGACTGGGACTTGCTTGAAACCCGAGCTATCATAATTAACCAATTAAGATCTGGATTCAAAACACACACAGCACGCGCGCAGAAAAAGAGGAATTTCCTGAACTGTTAAAGTTCTTTGGCTTCTAAATTCCTCAGTAATTTCTTAAATCTCGCAAGCTGTGAAGGCTTGAGTTCGCTTTTCCTCGAATCTAGCACCGCCAGAAACTCTTTTTTGTTCTCTGAATCAACTGCGGGCAAAACGCTCTCTGCATGCAAGAGTAGGTCCCGAGGAATAGAGTTTGTAAGATTTTCAATCAAAAATGGAAAGATACGTTCACTGTATTTCTTGTTTGTTGATGCCACTCGTGCTAGAGTCTTTATGCCCCACACAACTGTAATCAATGTTCCATTTTCTACCGCATAAATGACGTCATTGATGTTTTTCCATATCTCTGCCGGTTTCTTTTCAGCAATTGTAGCCAATGCAATCATCCCCCCCCACACCATTCGATTGGTTTTGCTCTTTAACAACTTCAGGAACTCATCTACATAGCCAGAAATTAGGTCAGGATTGATGTAACCGATCTCGTAGAGAACTTTCAAGCAATCACTCTGAACACTCTTATTCTTATGCCAAAGGTTTTGAGCAATCTCTCTAATGCCCTCCCTGTTTTCGGTTTCTGCAAGTTCCCTGGCAAGTTCCTTATTTGGCACCTCGTCGCGTCGATTTCGATAATACGCAATTTTCTCCAATACCGACAAAATCGTCAACCCCCAAGTAGTGATTCACTACAGACCGCAAAGATATGTGTTTTCTACTAATTAATCCAACGAAACCCTACGTTAAATCTTAATATATAATAAAATTTCTCTGTGTTAGCAAAAAATGGGCTGAACCCCAGCGTTTAGATCAGGAATGCATGCAAAGCAATTTGTCACAGCTACAACATTCCCACAATGTTGCTTCTCTGTCAAGAAATGCGCGCGCGCAATGCGCTTTCGGGTTTCACCTCTTCATCATCTTCTTTCTGACGTTCTTTTTACCTTCGGCGAATCCCCTACTATTTCAAATATCAAAGCTTGTAGTAGTCAAACAACAGTCACAAAGTCTTAAATTCCCTTTCCGCAACCCGCGATTAGACAAGGAGGTGTTTTGAGGGAATGCGAGCTTCAAAGAACGAGTTGTCTAAGGCTATGGACACTGAGGAAATGACCATGTTCGAAGGCGTCGGGGGTGAGATGCATGTAGAATACGACGTTTTCAAAAAGCGGTTTGATGTTACTCCATTGCTAAAGGGACTGCCGAATGATCGTGATCCTTGTCCACACTGGGGCATCGTAGTGAAAGGTCAAATCACGATGAAATGCGAGGGGAAAGAAGAAATAGCCAAGGTAGGAGACGCATACTATGCTCCGCCAGGACACACGGGCATATTTGAAGCAGGCACTGAGGTTTGGGAGTTCAGTCCAAGTGACAAGCTGGAAAAAACCATGAAAGTTATGATGCGTAACTTCGAGGCTATGTCGAAAAATAAATAGATAATTTGACTGCAATATACTCGTCTTTCCTTCTTCTTACAAGTTGTTTCTCTCAAACAGGGTTATGAGGAGGTGAAAAATAAGATGTACTTCGCCAGAGTGTCGGTATGGA
>CAYFXU010000204.1:0-2312 GCA_964347145.1 uncultured Candidatus Bathyarchaeia archaeon | reverse complement strand
CTACTATAGAACGCATGACCTTGCTGGAAATGTGGAATCAACGAATTCTCAGACATTAAAAATCGAAAGAACCGAAAAATCAGACTCTACAATTTTGACCATGGTAATTTATGTTGCAGTGGCTGCAGTTGTGATAAGTATAATTGTAACAATTGTTCGGATGCGGAGAAAAAAGTGGCAATTCAAACAAACTCCTTCGCAGAAGAATAATTCTTCAGATCTCCGACAACTCTGTTCGAGAAGAGGGAGGACACATTCTTGCGCGCACGTAATTGCTCACAAATTTGTCTTTAATTGGAAATCTATCTCCGGATATTTATCTCCATTGCGGCGTAAACATATTTGGAGCCTAATAGCAACTATATGTTGAAAACATAGCTTTTTTCAAAGAATCAAAAAGATCTTCTGCAACTTCAGTTGTCCATACAATAGAAGAAAAGCAGGACAGCATGGACACTTCACGATGGAAGATTATCGGAAATGGCTGAAAAAGGCGGAGAGAAAAGATCTGGTTTTGGCGCTCAGACGTCTCGCACAACCAAACCAATCAAAGGAATACCTATTCTGGAAATGTTCGATGACTTGAACTAGTGTGCGCACGCCAAATCAAAAAAATGAGGGGCAGTTGGAAAATTCCAGGGGGTCCCTCGCCTTTTTCCCTGAATTTTCTAATTCCTTCTTCAACGATTTTCCTGCAGTGCTCCAATAATTCTGGATCCAGGCTTTTAAGCGTCTCTTCCGAGAGCTTCGTGTGACACCTCACACCCGTTATCTTGTCGCCCTCAACAATGAGTTTACTTCCACGTGAATAGAACGTGACCCACCTCTTGTATCTGAATAAAGGCAACGGGATCAGAAGCGTTATTTCAACCCTCCCGTCATCCAGAACTTCTACTCTGTTCTCTAGCATCGCCATTATTTCATCCCTGTGCGCGCGCGCACGTTAAATATTAATAGTCCTTGAATGTAACAATTAATAGGGAAAATATGTCTTCTGAAGCATCAACAATACCTACAGAGGGACTGGATGTCAAAACAGTCTCAAAATACTTCATCCACGGGTTTGCGTTTTCCATAATATTCATTGGCCTGGTTTTCATATGGGCTGTTATCTTTGCGTTGCTGGTAGTCTTAGGATCTATTATAGGGTTCATATTGGGATTTGTAGTGCTTTTCTTCTTTTTGGGCGGTCTGAACAGCTTCTTAACAGACCTCATATGGTCTATTTCGATCAAAACAGCGTGGAAGAGCCTTTTGGGGCATGGATTCCTGTTATTTATCTTGCTAATCATCGTACACATTCCAGCCACAGTGATAGCGTTTATTGTGCCGGGCTTAGCCACCACTATAGCATTGTTCATATTCAACGCTTTCATTGACGGTTTCATAGCGAAAAGCGTAGCTGGCTGGTGGAAGAAAGAAGACCTCGAACATGCAAAAGAAGAATAAAGCTTTTATCTCTCTCTCACACGGCAATTTGGGGGGCTTCGCCCCCCATACCCCGCAATTTCCCACTACATTATGCACGCGCAATAGTTTACCTTAAGGCGTAGGAATTTGCTTCTGTAGTTCCCAGTTCATGGACAAATATCAAGTCGTTTCTTCTCGGCACTCCAAATCTTCGTTTGTGGCCATCTTCTATTTCTTCTACATAGAGGATTCTGCCACCGATGATATATTCGGCGATTATAGCGGGAAGGTTGTCATTTTCGTGAGAGACGTATAGTCTTTTCACGTTGTTTTTTCTTGCGATTTCTTTCAGTCTTTTGATCATTGCTGAGAACACGCCTGTGTTTTGGAATTTTGGGTGTATCGCCATCTCCCAGAATTGAATAGCCATCTCTTCTTCAGGGTCCATTGTGAACAAGAAGTCCAAGTAACCCGCGTTTTCTCCGTCCACGTAGACTGCCATGGTTTTTACTATGTATTCCTTGTGCCCGTAAACGTAGCCTTCCCACGGTTTCCACTCAGTTTCTAGGTCGATCTTCTTAGGAGGAGGGCAACCCGTTAAGTCTTCTAAGGCCTCAAACAAAGTTCTCTCTTTAGGGTCTTGTTTCATTTTAGCGAGGATTTTGATTTCTATTTTACCTTCAGAAAACTTGACTATGTGATCCTTGCTGACAGATACGAATCGTGCGCACAAACAGCAGACATATTTTCCATCAATCGCGCATCTATACTGTGCAATTTTTCCACAACTTTCACATTTTGGGATTTCCAAACGTCTGTCCTCTACAAATCGATGATGCCTATGTTTAAAAATGTTTACGCACTTAAGGCGGGCATTCGTTATCTTCAATTTAAATAGACGC
>CAYFXU010000203.1:0-2322 GCA_964347145.1 uncultured Candidatus Bathyarchaeia archaeon | reverse complement strand
GGATTCTTCTTATGGATCGGGCGCTCTCAGCTGAACGTGCCAGCTTGCTGTATGACACTTCGAAACGGGAGTTATGGAAGGCGAAGGGGTCCTTGATCGGCTACAAAGTAGACGACGTTCCTCTTGACGTGAACGATTTGGCCTATGGCAGATACTGCATTCGAAATTCGGCTTTGAGGCTTCCGCCAGCGAGAGCAGATTACTTGCGCTATGCCATTGTTTATTTGGTAGAAGAGAAGGGTCCACTGTCTCTGAGTGAGATCTGTGCGGCACTGGACATCAAAGAAGAGAATCGTGTCAAACGGGTGGAAAGATACGTTAAGGCTTCGTTGAAGGAGGGCTACTTCAAGGTTGAGAGTTCAAAATATTCACTTAACCCGAGATATTTGAGCACTTGGGAGAGGTTGAAGAAGCTTGTGAAAATGCTTGGGAACAGATTCTTCTATGAAGAAAAGGGCGGGGAAGCTAGCGCAAATAGAATGAAAATAGTGAAAGACGGCAAGGAACAGTGGCTCACCACTCTTGACATTGCCTTTCTGACTCTGTTTTGCCTCTATATGATTATTGAGGAGTGTTGGAAGAGAAAGATTCTGCTTGTCGGGTTGACGAAGGACACGGCTGCGAGGGACTTCAAACGGCAGCTGATACCAATTCTTCAGAACGAGAGGATACTGCGTGGTACGCTAACAGCTGAAGAATTTGAGGAGATGCCCAACACGGATCGGATGATTCTTCAGTCTGTTTCTCTCTTCAACACGGAGAAGGTGAAGGTTCCTTGGTGTCTCGTTGAGTACGATTCGTCTTTCAAAACGATGGTTGCGGATCGGCAAGGCAGGAAGGGATACGTGTTTGGCGCCAGGAGAAATAGAATCAGCCTTGAGAAAACTTTCTTGAAAACGTATGTTCAGCTTTCTCAGGCTGCTAAGGATCCTAGGCTTCGCAGCAATGTCTTGCTTACGGATCGTCTTGTGCATCCGGAGTATGATTTTTCATCGAGTAGTGTTGTTCGGTTTTGGAATGAGTTTGGGGGCGCGAAGGAATCTGTCGAAGCCTTGTTGTTTAAGGATACGGCGGTGGAGAATAAGCTTCAGAATTTGGTTATGGTGACTTTGCAGTCTATGACTAGCCCCAGTATTCCGGAGGTTTTTGGTCACAACAAGCCTTTGTTCATTGCTGATAAAGTGGCGAAGTGGCATTACGGCGCTTTCAGTCGCATGGCAGACAGCACGCGAGAGTGGATTCTGAACAATCATAAACTGAGGAAGTTCATATTTTATATGAGTACGTTTAGGGAGAGGCGAGCGCGAATTGAAGCCGCGAGAAGAGAAATCCTATAACAAATGCGCGTGCCTGACTTTTCCATAAACTTCACAATTGTCTAGATCATCACGATCGATTTGGCTTTGACCAGAAGGTCTTCGGCAAGTCGTAGGTTCTTCGTTAGGTCCGCCTTGCTGAAAGTCTTGCGCCCGCATTGGTATATAAGGCTAGAAAGAAGAATGATTCAGCCATTTTTTCCTCTAAAAAGGATTTTTTGCCCTTATTTTTCCAAGAAAATGCATATATACAAGTTGTAGTGCCTTTAGAGAATTTTGGGAGGTAAAAACTTGCGCAGCTATTCAGAGGAGGAAGACTGGGAAGAGGAAGAAGAGGAAGAAGAGGAAGAGTGGTAGAATATGCCTAAGAAGAAAAAAGGAAAGAAAAAGGGGAAAAGCAAGGAAGAGTAAAACATACTCTGCGCGGAGCCCGAGACCGTTGGCTAGCTTAACCTCTCGTTAGTGAGATTTCTTTGAATCACTCCAACTTCCCACGTTTGCGCTCCTCTTCAACGGCGGGAAAGCATGCGAGCATTCGATCAATCGCGCCTTTCACATCCCCTCTTTTCTGTATATATATGTTTATTCGTGGAAAACAGTTCAAGAAATGAAGAGCCGAATGAAATTGCACAAATCTGAAAGAGGTTGGCATGTCTGATGAGCCGATGTTGCAAGGTTTGTGGAAAGCGTCTCCCACTTTCTGGAAATACTGATGGCTTATGCAAAGAACACCGTTTTGAAGAAGGTGACGTTTGGGTTCTTAGTCTGGATTTCTATTCCTGGAGACCTAAATTCCCAGCAAAGACGGTCGGAAATGGGATAAGATCTAACAAAGGAGCGGTTAAACGTACATGACGTTTACTGGTGCGAATGCAGCCCACGCAGTATTTGGCAAGGGGTTGTGATTATTGAAGAACGAGGAGTTCCGTCAGGTTCAATCATTTAAAGCGGTGCTAAACAAGAGAACCAAGAAATGGGTCGCTTTGGCAAAGTTCAGGAATAACAA
>CAYFXU010000202.1:0-2401 GCA_964347145.1 uncultured Candidatus Bathyarchaeia archaeon | reverse complement strand
TCATCTCTTTCGTAGGAATCTTGGCGATGAGGTAGAGTTTGTTACGGTCATGTGGCGCGCGCGCCCCCGCAAACTCCCCCTTTTTTAAGATAAGGATCAAAATTTAACGCCCCCCATTTATGCTCCATCTTCTGGCTCTGAGAGCTGACCCTGACCCTGTAATTGCGCGCGTGTCGCAATCGGTCAGATTTAAGTCTTATAGCATCCTTCTATGTTTTAATTAACTGAGAGAGAAACATCTGAAGTTTCTTATGTATTTGCCTATTCTAAAATACTACGGAAGGTGAGGTCGTTGAAAGTATATCGATGCGTGCAAGTTGGTGACCATAAGAATGTCGGCAAGACAATTGAGGAATGGGAAAAGAATGGCTGGCATCTCCATACTTATGCATGTGCTGGAATCGGGGCAATGATGGCCATCAATCATTACTTGTTGTTTGAGAGGGAAGAATGAAAAGGACAAGCAGACTCTCAACTTTCCCTTTTTTTGATTGCACGTGCGCGCGGGAGTTTACCCAAAGTTTCTTTTGAGAATAGAACTCAATTAACAATCGGGGAGTTCCCTGAAATGAGTTCGGTTTATGACAAGATGACTGAAATAGAAAGAGAAGTTGCATGTTATCTTGAAGAAAAAAGAATTTGGTGGCGGTTTGAATTTCCCGTTTTTATATATGAAGACAACGAAAGACCAAGACTTTGGACACCTGATTTCTTTATTCCGAAACTGGGAATATTCATTGAGGTCTGTGGATCAGAAGGTTACGATTATGATTTTCGAAGGAAGATCTTTGATAAGAACGGAATTCCTGTTGTGTTTTTGCACTATTATAAGCGTCCTAAACAATGGAAATCTCATTTGAAAAAAAGAATAGATGCCATACAAAAGAAACGGTCGGCTGAAGTAAGAAAATTAGAAAACTCTCCTATTAGGTAATGAGGTTCCAACGATTGAATTTGATAGTATACGCTGACGCGGCTTCAGGCGGAGGAGGCCCAGAAGGACCATCAGCAATAGCTTATCTGATACTTGAGAGTGAAACTAAATATGTTTTGGAAAAGGATTCGAAGTATATTGGATACAAGACAAATAATCAAGCTGAATACGAAGCCTTAATAACTGCTCTAAGATCCGCCATCAAATTTGGTGACTCAGTAATTTGTTATTCAGATAGTAAATTAATGGTGGGACAGATTAATGGGACTACCAAAATCATTGACTCCAAAATGAGAACCGAATGGCGGAAAGTAGTAGGTCTCAAAGAAAGATTCAAGAAAATATCGTTTGCTCATACTCCAAGATCAAACAGATTTATCTATATAGTTGACCAGCTAGCTAAGCAAACCCTAAGAAAAGCAAGAAAAGAGTTACCCGAAGTTGAATCTGAGGATGAGGGAAAACGTCAACCTCAATTAACTTTCTTCTTAAAGGCACGCGCGCGCGCAAGAAAACTGTCAATTCTGAGCGGAATATTAGATTCGATACCCCCATCAGTGGAGATGTCCCCCGCAACCCCCCTTTTTTGTTTTTGTCATGCGCGCGCTTAATTTTGAGAACATGCGTGGAACATATTTAAAACATGATGACGTTAGTTTGCTAGAGTGCTTTTTATGCCGCTGGTTGAGCCTGTTAAGATCGAGAACATCGTTGCCACTGCCGCTCTGAAGCATAGGTTTGACTTAAGCGCGGTGGTAAAGGCTTTTCCAGAGGTCGATTATCGGCCAGAACGATTTCCTGGCTTGGTTTTCAAGCTGAAGAGACCGAGAACGACTACCCTGATTTTTAGCACTGGAAAGATGGTTTGTACAGGAGCCCGATCTGAGAGGGATGCAGCAAGAGCCCTGAGGAAAGTCGTTAGAACACTGAAGAAGGGCGGAATAATAATCACGGGCAAACCTGAGTTGAAAATTGTGAACATAGTCGCATCAGCAAGTTTGGGAGGAATGATAGACCTTGAAAGGTCAGCCTATTCGCTTGGCAGAACCATGTATGAACCAGAACAATTTCCAGGTCTCATCTACCGAATGGACGAACCAAAGGTGGTGATTCTTCTATTCGCCAGCGGAAAACTGGTTTGTACAGGCGCCAAAAAAGAAGAAGACGCACATAAAGCGGTTGACAACCTTCGACAGAAATTGAAGAAAAACAACTTGATATACCTCGAAAACGAATCTTAGGTGTGTGACAAAAAAGTGGGGTTCTTCACTAAAGATGATGTGTTGCCATTAGAACGTGGGAGGTCTAAAACTGTCCTTTGTGGATGAGGAGACGCTAATGGAGGTCGCCGCGTTGTTCGGAGAAGACGCTGTTATGGTCGTTGAGGTTCTCAAGGGGGTTAACGAGATCATAGATATCGATATAGTGGATCAAACACAAATACGTCTTAACACGGTTCGCAAGACG
>CAYFXU010000201.1:0-2419 GCA_964347145.1 uncultured Candidatus Bathyarchaeia archaeon | reverse complement strand
CATAGATACGATATCTTTCGTGCTCACAGGGTGCTTTATTCACCTGTTTCTCAGAAAAATAGGCCTACATGAATTGGCCTGCTTGTCCAGCTCGATATTGTACCTCTCAAGCTTTCAGACGCTTTCGGGAAGATTCGGATACGGACACTATACACATACTTTTGCCATGTTCTTTCTTGTCTTGGGCGTCTATTTGGCTGCAAAAACCCATTCGAGCAAGCGTTATGAAATCTGCCTAGCTATCATTTTTTGTCTACTAGTCTTGTCCCACCTCTACGTTGCAATAAGCTTTGTTGGTCTTATCTTCACATATTATGTTGGGACATTTCTTGCGAGAGCCATCGACGCAAGAAATGAGCAAAATCTCATCTTCCCTTTTTCAAGGTCGTTGTTTGGCGGTACAATTGGAGTGTTACTCTCCGGCTTCTGGTTTATTCCATATCTCGTGGAGGGAGGATCAGGCGCTGCCGCCTTCATGGGTTCGGCGACGGCTTATGTGCATCCTCTGCAAAGTCTCTTTCTATTTGATTCGCAAAATATCTGGCTACAATCATACTATCTTGGCATTCTCTTGATAGGTTTCGGAGCTTTGGGATTGTTCATCTCCCTCTACAGAAGAGTTTTTTGGGGAATCATCTTCACGTCGTGGACCTTCTTCTTTCTTCTAATGTCTATACAGCCATACTTCCTTCAAGGGTTATCGTTGGGATATCCTGCACGGTATCCCTTCTTCGTATCCTTTCCAATGTCTTTGCTTAGTGGAATAGCCCTTGACTATCTCTTTAGAAAATTCTCGAGTCTATTTTCAAAGCTATCTTTGAAAATCTTGTTCCGGAGTGTGTTCGTCTTGCTACTTGTCTCCTGCGTTGTATTTGTTGATCCTATCGTTGTTAAGGGCTACGAATCCGAAAACAGAGTTGCGGAGAAACTCAGTTTGTATTTAGGTGAATATGAAAGATTGGCCTCAATAAGCACTTTTTCATACACATTCAATGTCATGTCCAATCGGTTCCAGATTGATGGAGGATATGTTGAGGGAAACATCAACCTGGAACTCTACAGAAAATACTGGTCCGAAATCTACTCCGGAGATGATGTAGAAGCGACCATCAGCATCTTAAAGAAAATCAATGCTCGGCTAGTTCTCTTCCATGGACAGATATCTCCAGAAGTTGAGAGAAAATTTGTTCCGCCCAACTTTTCAGTTGTTCTGAAAGAGCCCCCAATCACAGTATTCGAGTTGAATCGAACTTTGTTTACCCTCGATTTCGTTGAGGTGATTAGTGGCAACGGAGAGAATGTGAGTTTGTCTTACACGAATCCTGACATTCTAGAATTTAAGTTGAAAAACTGTTCTGGAAACACAGAATTAATCGTGAAGATGAATTACCACGAGGGCTGGACTGTCTATTGTAATGATGAAGTTGTGCCACTCGTCAGAAACGATGATGGATTCATGAAGCTACTTATTCCGTTTGATGGAGATGTGAATGTTAAGTTGAAATACGGTTATACGAAATCGAATTTTGCTGGTATCATCGTCACTGGCTTGGGAATATTTCTGCTCTTGTATTTTATGACATCACCTCGGTTGCGCGTGCGGATCTGTAAGCGCAAGATGGCTAGGCAACGGGAATGACGTGATAGTTGCTAATGTGACCATGCGTAGCTAAAGGCGCGCGCTATTGCTTCCACGTACCCAGAGATCTCACCTTCAGTAATAGAAGTCCAAAGGTCATCTGCAAAATGCTTCTCAGATCGACTTTGCTTCCAGCGCTATAACTGTACGCCCAAGGAACCTCGACAACTTTGCGGTTCATCTTATGAGCATTGACAACGATTTCTAGGTCAAACAAAAATCCATCCGATTTGGCGTGTGAAATTATCTCCTTTAAAGTTGCCACCTTGCAGATCTTCACTCCTTGTGTATCTCGATACGGAAGCTTCCAAAAAAGTCGAACAAAGAAACTGAAAGAAAGGCTTAGAAACCTCCTGGCAGTTCCGACGTCAAAGCCAAAGGATTCGTGAGTATGCTTAGATAGCAGAATTAGATCGAAGTCGTCAAGAAGAGTCGTGAGTTTTTGCACTTGATCACGAGACAACCAAATATCTGCAGAAGAAAGGACAGTTATGTCACCTTTGGAATTGTTGAATCCACTTCTCAAAGCAGATCCTCTTCCCCTATGGGTATTGGCAACTATGCTTACATTGTCAAGAATCTTAGCATACGTTGAAGCAACATCATATGTTCCGTCTTGGCTTCCATCATCGCTAACTATTATCTCGAAATCCATACTTTTTAGTTCATTTACTACTCGATCAAGCGTCTTCGGAAGACGCTCCTGTTCATTATACGCCGCAATGATCCATGAAATCAAAAGATGCCCTCAATCTTCTCGGTACGCTACTTCGTTATCAT
>CAYFXU010000200.1:0-2435 GCA_964347145.1 uncultured Candidatus Bathyarchaeia archaeon | reverse complement strand
TTGGTGCTAGCTCTGCAATTCGGGCATTCTTGTCTACTCGTAGCGTAGATGGTCTTGCAATATGGGCATTCGATTCTGGTCATTTCAGTGAAATGCTTGTCCATTATCTCCATCCTCTTTTCCTGCAACTCTTTCTTACTTTTTAGTTTCGTGGTTTTGAATGTGAACCATAATGCAGCGATTGTTATGGCAATGAACATAGCGGAAAAGATCAAAATTATTTGCCAAGCCGACGTTGCCGCCATTTGCTTCATCCCAACCAGAGATCTGTCTGTTTCACGTAGTCACACACTAAACGTGTTTCTTCAACCTGTCTCTGGTTAATGGAGACTTAGCCTTTATGAATCGTCAATTAGGACTCGAGGTAAAAGTGGTGTCGGCGTGCGTGCGCATGCTTTGTTTGATTGGCATAAAGCTTATAGGTGCCCTGTGACTGCTGATGAGAACTTAATGCTGTGCGAAGGCGAGAAAACGAAAGCTGAACTACTGTATTTAGCTGAATGCTGTCTGGAGAAGCGGGCAGTTTTTTAGAAGGTCGTGATTATGGAACAAGTTTTTCTCGTTATTGCCGCAACTTATGCCGTTTCACTTGGTGCAGGTCTTCTGCTGGAGAAGTATCTAAGAATCCCCTGGATATTCGCAGCCTTGTTCTTCGGCGCGCGCGCAAATAAAAGAAAGTTAACGTGCGCGCGTTAAGTGAGTGTGTGAGTAGGAGTGAGAGAATACGCGTATTTGGGTTTGAGGTCAAAGTTTAACCTTTCTCTCTCTCAATTATTCTTTTGAGTTTGTTACATTCTTCTTGGGTTGAAGCAGTTTTTTGTTTGTAGTGTATTCTCCACTTCCATTTTATTGAGGTTTTATCGTGCTTTTTAAGATAGTTGATTGCTTTTTTTCCATGGATAAATCCGTAGGTTCTAAGTATTTTGTCTAGTGATCCATACTCTTGTATATTGAAAAAATCTTTGGATTTGAAGCCGAGTTTTGTATACCAAACAGTGATATCTTTTTCTTCATCCGTACTTTCTTCATTTTCTGGAAAGATTGGAGCTAATTCCCCGCCATACCATTTTGGTGGAACATCAAAAGATATGATATATCCCTTTTGTTTGATAATCCTCATTGATTCTAAAGGTGGAGTTGGCGCGGTTATTGAAACAACTGCATAGACTGAATCGTCTTTAAAAGGCATGAAGTGTGCTGATCCTTTCACAAACATAACATTCTTTATCTTTTGTTTTTTGGCGTTTTTTACTGCTATTTTTAGCATGACTTCTTCTAGCTCTATGCCTATCACTAGGGTTGCATACTTTGCTAGAGGAAAGGTGGAAAGTCCTGTGCCTGAACCAATATCAATAATTACTTTTCCGTTTAAGTCAAACATGTTATTGATGATTTCTGATTCTGGTGGTTTGTATGGTACGCTTGCAAATTCATCGTAGACTTCAGGATATTCTCGATATAACCTGTCCCAGTCACCTTCCAATGTTTCAGGTCTCCTTTTCTCACTCATACTACCAACTTCTCATAGGTGTAGTACTCATATTCTGCGCGCGCACACTCTTGGCTTGTTTATCTGTGTGTGTTTGTCTGTGTCTGTCTGTTTGCTGAGTGTGTAGACGTAAGTAAGGGTTTGGGTTTGGGCGCTAAATTAAATCCTTAAGGACATCTAACACCTCTGTTAGGCGGTTGATAACTCTATCTGGCTTGACAGCTGTATTTTCTTCCAAAGGTCTTCTTTTGATGAGAATAGTCCTCATTCCAACAGCTTTGGGGCCTTCAATGTCCAAACTAGGTGTGTCACCTACAAAAACAGCTCTTGACGCTTCGACACCTAGATGCTCCAAGGCTCTTTCGAAGATTTCGGGACTAGGTTTGCGTCTGTTAATCTCACCGCTTATGAAAACTGCATCGAAGAACCTCTTCAGATTGTACCTCTTCAGTAGTTTCCGTACGCATTCTGGTATACCGAAATTCGAAACCAATCCAAGCTTGTACTTTCTATGTAGTTTCTGCAGTACATAGATGGCATCTTCATCCAAGTGCACATAACGTATGATCTCATCAGCAAAAGCCATGGTAGCTCCAACAACGATCGGATCAGATTCATTGAAGTTATGGCCTAGTTTCCGTAGTGTTTGTGAAACGCGAACATTGAAATGAGGTTCCTCGAGAGTTTTCCGAGTTTCAGAGTAGAGCTTCTCCCTAACTTCAAAATAGGATTGTTTGAAATCCTCAAATGGAATATCAACACCATTCTTGATCAAAAACTCATGCAGCTTCCTGAAACTAGGCGGATAGAAAGCCTCATCACTTTCAAGTAAGAGCAACGTGTCAAACAAGTCGAAGAGCACAGCTTCAAGTCTCATTCTTTTTCCCCGATATTCAGATAATACCTTCATCGCATTAAGCTTTCAAATCAAGTTTGGGTTTGGGGT
>CAYFXU010000199.1:0-2436 GCA_964347145.1 uncultured Candidatus Bathyarchaeia archaeon | reverse complement strand
CTTGGCTCTAGCCGTAATCTGGCGGAAACGAAAACAACCCAAAGAATAGGACTCTCCATCAGCACCCTCCTTTTTTATGTTAACAGAAAGGCGCTCGAATTGGGGTGCTAGTGCGCGCGACGGACCCGTAACCTCCTTGAAGAGAATGTTTCTAAGGGCGAGAAGTCGTTTGACAACAAAGCTTCAAGATGGAAGAATTCGAAAGGTAAGTTTCCATACCTTTCGACATTAGAAGAACACGACCGTCTACAATCAGATGAGAGATCCTCTCCACATCATGCATTTCCTTGCTCACAAAAAGCTTGGCACAACTCTTCTCTACATCCAAATCGAACACGTATTGTATCCAGCGACAGCAACGATTTTACCGCCAAAATCGCCAAGAGACCTTAAGTGACAACTGAGCCGCTTGAAGTTGGTTTTGAATACGGCAGCAGAAAGGACGCCTACTGTTCTTTAGAAAACGCAAATAAACTTGAAAGACATGTCTAAAAGGCGGTCGAGATCAGTTAAAAAGTGGCCGGGGTGAGGTAGTCTGGTTAGCCTACAGGCCTGTGGAGCCTGGCGCCCGGGTTCGAATCCCGGCCCCGGCCCTCATGTTGCTGACGGGACGCGCTTCGCGCGTCAACCAACCCCCCGTTAGTCTCCGTTTGAACAAAAGGTATCCGCAAACGTCTTGTTGCTTCTTTCAAGCAGTTTTCACAGAGTTTTGAGATGTTGAAGCCTAATTTTTTTGTTGTTTTCACAGTTTCTTCGTCGACGTAATTGTCTACGTTTGTTTTCTTTTCCATGCGCGCGCTTAAAGTCGCGTTCACTGTCCAAAATGCGGAAAAATCATAGCAAGATACGTCAAACAAGAAAGGCGCGCGTGCAGTTTGTTAGGGGAGTATATCTCTTAATCACAACTAAACTTAAACAGCTAATCAAACTGATAGGTACTTTGGGGTGGGATTATGGCGAAGAAAGCAGGTGAAGCAAGCTTTGAGATTTACAAAGATGCAGTTGGAGAATTCAGATTCCGGCTGAGGGCTCCCAACAACAAGATAGTGGCTGTAGGTGAAGGCTATGAAACGAAAACTGGCTGCATAAATGGTGTGAACGCTCTCAAGGAGCATTCTAGAGCGGCAATAAAAGATCTTACAATCGGTGAAACTACCCTGATTCTGGATGAACCGCCACGCAACCTTAAGAAAGGTTCAACTATCGCTTTCTCAGGGAAATTGATCGGTGCAGATACCGGTGAGGGCATCCCTAAAGCCAAAGTCGATATCTTCGACAGCGATAGATCTTTTACGAAGGACGACTACTTGGCTTCGGGAAACACAAGAAACGATGGAACTTTTGACATAGAATGGGTCGCAAAGAAAATGGACTTTTGGGACAAGACTGTGGAAGTTTATGCAACCTTTCAAGGAACGGCTTCTCTAAAACCATCAAGAAGTAACCAGTATGTCATTTCTGTGTCTTAGCCTTGAAACACCAAAATCCGGCGCGCGCAAAATACTTTGGAAGTCACAAGTTCAAAAATTACGATGCGCCTCGTCTCTTCAAATCATCATTATATTCCGTTTTATTACCTAATAGGACGAATAATCAAAAAGCATCAAGCATAAGCGTGTTGTATTATCCGATCTCAAATCACTTCTTCATGCTAATGGGAAAGCTGGTTGCGTAGTAGCTTCAGTAGTTTTGGCAGGTTAATCTAATGCTGTACCTTGATGAAAGTATGTTAAGAGAAGAACTCTCACTGATAGGAAAATCTTCCGAGTGTTCCTTTCTCTTAGTAATCTTTCTTCTGAATATTCCCTACACATTAAACACTGCTACATCATCTATCAAAGTTTGGATTGATGCGCACGTCTAACAGAAGTGCGGATTATCTTGGATTGTCCTAAAATGGAAACGCCCAAGTTGAGTCGAAGCCTAAACAGGTCAACGCGGCTCAGTCGACCATCCAGCTGTTAGTCATAGCCAACCTCAGTTGATGCTATCTCATGAGACAGACTGCGGCTAACGGTTGAACAACCAACCAGACTTTGCTAGCCTGTCCAAGCGTGCTCCCCAACTTGGGCGCTTCTCACATATTGTTTTTGTGGTCTATATAATTTTTTCAAAGGAGAATCTTTATGGAATTGGATGGCCGTGTTGATTTTTGACAGTCTTGGTAACATTTGGTAACATTATTTTGGATTCCACCTGTTTTAGATGTTGAATATATAAATAGAATAGTCTTCTAGAATTGTCCTCTCTTTCTCTTTTCGCTCCTTCCCCCTTTATATTCCCTGAAACCTAACATTTTCAATCGTCTTCCCTTATCTGGATAGAAAAAGTTTAGTTTGACGTGCGTCTTCATGGTTTCATGTGGGCCGGTAGTTCAGCCCGGTATGAACGCCTGACTTGCACTCAGGAGGACGCGGGTTCAAATCCCGCCCGGTC
>CAYFXU010000198.1:0-2444 GCA_964347145.1 uncultured Candidatus Bathyarchaeia archaeon | reverse complement strand
GATTATGCAAATTGATGATTTGTACTCGGAAATCGTCAGGCAACTGGAGAAGAAAGCTGACAGTAGGTTGGCGGGAAGGAAAATCGCGAAGGCAAAATATTCCGGAGTCGTGATCGATACTTACGGACTTAGAGAAGCAGAAGAGACAAAACTGATTGAGAGTTACTTAGACAATTTCAGGCAGTTAAGTCTAGAGGAAAGGTTTAACTTGGCCAGAATGTTCTATGCAGCAGACTTCTCCGAACAGGTAAATTTCGGAGAAGCAATATTAAGACTCAGCCTTAATGAACTAACACCTGACCACTATGACTTCTTAGACGAGATTGGAAGTTACCTAAGCAATTGGGCAGACACTGATTGGTTATGCATCGATATTCTACAACCTTTACTGAGAAAATATCCTGAGAAGACCCTGAGACTTCTGAGGAAATGGAACCGTTCTGATAGCCTGTGGAAACGAAGAGCGAGTGTTGTTACTTTCGCCAGAAAAATCGGAATGAGTGGCGAATTCACGGACGAAGCATTAGAGCTATGTGAAAATCTGATCTGGGATAAAGAAGATTACGTGCGAAAGGGAGTTGGTTGGGCACTCAAGGACAACATGCGTATAGCTAAAAAGAGAGTCCTCAATCATGTGAAGTCTCTGAGACGAAAAGGAGTTTCGTCTGTGATCACTCTCTATGCCATTCGAGACTTGAAAGGCAAAGAACGAGAGGAGGTTCTCAAGATAAAGCCAGACCGCAAGTTGGAGAAAACCTGATGGAAACTTCTGACAAACTTTATGTAACCAGTAGGGATGATTGGCGTGCATGGCTTAGAAAAAATTATGACACTACGAAAGAGGTGTGGTTGATCTATTACAAGAAACAAACTGGCAAACCTAGTGTTCCTTATGATGATTCGGTTGAAGAAGCATTGTGTTTTGGATGGATAGACAGTACAATAAAGAAGATTGACGATGAGAAGTTTGCTAGGAAGTTTACTCCTCGCAAAGCCGGCAGTAGATGGTCTGAGGCAAACAAGAAAAGGGCAAAAAGGATGATGAAAGAAGGAAGGATGGAGGAACCAGGATTGGCAGAGATAATGGAAGCAAAAAGAGGTGGCGAATGGTTCAAGACCGCCCCAGTCAAGAAAGAACTCGTCGTTCCTTCCTATGTAAAAGAAGCACTAGCAAACAACAATAAGGCTTTAGAAAATTTCAATAACTTGGCCAAATCCTACAAAAGGCAGTATATCGGATGGATCGCAAGTGCAAAAAGAGAAGAGACGCGCATGAGACGCCTTGCAGAAGCTATCCGACTTCTGGAGAAGAACCAGAAGCTGGGTATGAAGTAAAACTCAGTATGTTAATCCTTTCTCGAACTCGAACCCGCGCACACATCAAGAAAGTATGAATAGTACATCACACACTTAGCACTATGATCCTCAAAGCGCGCCACGTCGCGGGTGAGATAGAGCCATGTTGCGAGACGATGTTCAATGAACATAATTGAAGTCAATAGCGAGAATGTATCGGATAGAGGCTTCTTTTGCTATATGAGCAAGAAGAAATCTGAAGGGTATCAAAGAAAGCTAGAATGGCTTAAAGAAAGATTTGATGAAGGGATCAGGCTAAAATTGCTTGATCTTGATGAGGGAGGTAGAGGGTTCATTGAATACATTCCCGGGGAATTTGGATGGAGAGCTGTTAACGCCAAAGGGTATCTGCTCATACACTGTATCTGGGTGGCCGGAAAGAGTAAAGGCAAAGGCTACGCCACCCTTCTGCTTAACGAATGCATAAAGGATGCAAAAGAGACAGAAATGAGAGGCGTGGCAGTTGTAACAAGTGAAAGAAACTGGCTAGCTGGAAAGAGATTCTTTCTACAACACGATTTCGAATCTGTAGATGAACATCCCCCGTTCACGTTGATGGTTAAGAAATTCGGCAACGCTCCTTCTCCATCATTTTCAGGAGATTTTGAGGAAAGGCGAACTGCATACGGAAAAGGCCTTACAATCATTCGCTCGGATCAGTGTCCATACATCGACGCTGCTGTGAAAGCAGCATTAGATGCAGCAAACGAACTAGGCATTAGCACAAAAATGATCGAATTAAAAGGCTCTCAAGATGTGAGAGATTTGTCTCCATCTCCGTATGGTGTCTTTGGCATTGTCTATGACGGGAAACTCGTGAGCTATCACAGCATAGCAAAAAAAGACTTGTTGAATCTCCTAGGAAGTTGAAGAGAACTGAGAGGCATGAGAGAATGCCTTATTGTTCTATTTGTTGTCTCCTGCTATCTCTTCCGTGTTTGAGCATATTCTAACGGTGATATGACCCCCCCTTAAACATGAAAAGCTGTGAAGGAGAGTTGAGGAATCTACATATGATATTAGATGTTGTTCTAGTGATGCTGGCAACAATCACTGGAGTCGCGCGCGAATGTTGTCTCGAATGTAAC
>CAYFXU010000197.1:0-2459 GCA_964347145.1 uncultured Candidatus Bathyarchaeia archaeon | reverse complement strand
ATGGCGGCGTCTTCAGGAGGAACAACGTTTATGAACATTCCTGTGCTCTTCTCGAAGCCAGCCCATATTGCCAGCCTAGGGTAGACTTCTAGATGCCAATGATAGTAATCCTGCGTCTCCCTATTTGATGCCATATGGAAACCGAAATTATAGGAAGGATCGTTCAACAGCGTCTTCAACCCGCCGAAGCACATTCTCAAAGTCTTAGCCAAATCTTCTATTTCATTGTTCGAAATATCCGACAGCGTTGACTGATGTCTTTTGGGTAAAACCCAAAATTCTAAGGGATGAACACTCGCCCATGGAGCAAAAACCATAAAACTGTTGCTTTCCCAGATGAAACGAAGGCCTTTCTTCTCTCTTCTCGAAATGTCACAGAATAGACACCGGTGACTTTTCTTCCAAAATCTTTTACAGGCCCCGTGCTCCTCCTTTAGGATCCTTGGCGTAAATGGAGTAGCAATTAGTTGGGTGTGGGCGTGGGAGAGGGATGCCCCTGCGTCGCGTCCGTGGTTTCTGAATATTGAGACATATTTTACGTAGGGCTTCTGGGAAAGGTCGTTCAGTCGATCGATGTAGGCGTTTATGACACGGGCTAGTTGCGAAATCCTTGCTGCACCGGGATGTTCTTCGTGGCGAGGCGATTCTATGAGAACTTCGTGGTGACCAAGAGCCCTTGCGAGAACGGGACTTTCTTTGACCTTTGTCTTTTCCACATCTGGAGGATTGAAAGCGGGATACAAGTTTGGCACAACTCTTACAAGCCAATCTTTGTGGCGGAACCCATTTTGATCCCTTTCCTTTCTGATTTCTCCATCCGAAGAAAGATATACTAGGACCGCTGGCGGGGTCATATGTTCGTTGCCCGGACAGAGGGGGCAAACACCAACTTTGCTTTCTTCTTCCTTTTTAGCGAAATCTGTGGGTCTCCGTTTTCTTTCCTTTGCCACGACGACCCAACGGTCTAACAGATAATCTTTTCGAACCTCATTACTTGACATGGCTTCTCTTCCAGGATGACACTTGTCTAGGTGGCAGAATTCGGAGGCGTTTTAGATTCCAAGAGCTCCGTATAGACTTCAATGGTCCTCTTCGCTGCTTGCTCCCAAGAAAAAAGTTTGATAACCCTATTCATGCCATTTCGGCCAAATTGAGCCTTTTTCTCAGGATCTTGTAACGCGTTGATGATTCCCCAAGCGATATCCGCGGGGTCGTTTGGGTTAATGTGGAAACCACACTGATCTGGACCGCTAGTTACAACGATCTCTCTCATTCCGCTGACACCTGCGGCTCCAACAACCACCGGTTTCTCCATGCTCATCGCCTCTAACGTGACGATTCCGAATGGTTCGTAAAGGCTCGGGTAGACAGCCACGTCACACGCTGCATAATGGGCGATCCGCTCTTCCTCTGGTATAAACTCGAAACGGAATTTGATAATGTCTTGAAGATCTAGGTTACGAACAAGCCGTTCTAAGTAATCTCGCATGTCACCGAGACCAACGACTACGAGTTTGGCATTAGGAATTTTTTCTACAACATATGGCATGGCCCTGATCAGCTTGTCCACGCCTTTTATCCAGACGAGTCTTCCAACGAAAAGCGCCATCAAGTCGTCGTTTCCCAGTTCATATTTTTTTCTGACTTCCGTAACCTTCTCCTCACCTACTCGTTCAAGGTTGTACTTCTTGGGGTCCACGCCGTTGTAGCATACACGGATCTTCTCTGCCGGGAAGCCTGTCTTTATCAACTCGTCCTGCATTGCGTAAGAAACTGTTACGACCAAATCTGCCATTTGTGCGCCTCGACTTTCTATGCTGCTCACCACTTCAGATCCGTTACCTAGGGTTCGTCCCCTCTCGTTGGAGTGTACGTGGAAAACAAGGGGTATCCCCAGTTCTTTTTTGATTGAGACCCCAGCGATTACGGAGAGCCAGTCGTGTGCAACTACTAGATCGTATTTGAAGTCGTCTCTTCGAACAAGTTCATTTATCAGTTTTGAGGCGCTTAGGTAATTGTACATGAGAATCTGGGAGAAGAACTGGATACCTCTGCCCCACTTTCTCACGTCTTCTGCAACCACGTCTGGCAACGAGTCGGACACGTCGATATGAACTGGGCGATGAATTTCTATGCCGCGTAAAAGTTCCCTCGTTGGAAGACTTCCTTTGTCGTCGTTCATAGTAAAAACAGTCACGTCGTGGCCCAACAAAACAAACTTCCTCGTTATTTCTGCGGCATAGGTTCCCAAACCCCCGACAATCTTAGGAGGATATTCGTAAACCAGCAACGCTATTTTCATTTTAGTTCGCTCCGAAAGGCTTCGCATTCTCCCGCAATATGGGTATAGTGGTATGAAAACTACTTGTATTCAAAAGTTTCTGCGCCAGAGACATTCTCTCAACCGCCCAAGCACTTCTCCCTCTTGTTCGTGACATGTGTATATTTATTTTTCAGCT
>CAYFXU010000196.1:0-2480 GCA_964347145.1 uncultured Candidatus Bathyarchaeia archaeon | reverse complement strand
ACTTTGATATCCATCTTACACCGAAAACAATTGCAGGAATGCGAGGTGATTAAGTATGGCGTCGAGCGGACTAGCAGTGGCTTCAGTCTGGATACGCGTTACAGTACTCTCCGTAGTCATTGATATCCATCTTACACCGAAAACAATTGCAGGAATGCGAGGTGATTAAGTATGGCGTCGAGCGGACTAGCAGTGGCTTCAGTCTGGATCTGCGTTACAGTACTTTCCGTAGTCATCGTGTGGGTTACCAAACAGCTTGACCTGTGGACTGCGTTGTTCATTCTACTTCTTCTAAGCGGCGCCTTTATCACATCAAACGCTGTGCTATCTCATGGTTTCTGGGGCAAGCAGCCTGCAACACGTGCAGAAGGGCACATAGAAAAGATCCTGAAGCAACTGGAAGAATTGCGCAAGACAGTAGACTACATCAAAAAACAACTAGAAGAATAGGCTTGATCAAGATATTTTGCCCTCACTTCCTTTTTTTCTTCTTGCTCAACTCTGAGTACCCACAAATGCGCGCGCGCTCACGGTATCATAACTGCTACAAATAATTCTGCTGATCTACCTGAGGTTGTGCAACGAATACCCGGTATCTTCTTCACTTGAACCTTAGAAAAGTGTTTTTCAGCTATCCCCCTAAACAGCTCTGGCTCGAACCCAAAGTGTAAATCGCCCATCTCATCTCTAAACTCTCCAAAAGAATGCGTACAAAGATCTACGACCACAGCCTTTCCATCCACCTCTAAGGCTTCTCTGAAGCTCTCAAGAACTCTCTCTATGTTCAAGCAATGATGCAACATTAAAGTGGAGAAGATGGCATCAAATTTCTCAGGGATATTCAGGTATTCTCTCGATTGTACCACGCTTCCATGAATGTTCTCTGCCGCTCCGAGAAAGGGCGCGATTTCTGTAGTCTTTCTGGCCAATACCTGTAACATGGCAGGCGTCAGATCCATGGCATAGAAAGTCGCTTCCGGCAGATGCCGACGCAGTTTGCCAACAACTTTTGTGGTGAAGAAGCCGGAGCCTGCGCCCACATCTAGAACCTTAGCGTCTTCTTTCAATTTAGGGGGAGAAAGCATACCCTGAACAATAGTATCAATGATACGTTTGATTCCGTCTGTGCCAAAGTAGCCAAACACGATCTCGTCTCTGCGCAAAGCCTCTTTCTCAGTGAAATGTTTTATCTCTTTTATGTATGCCTCAGATTCTGCAACGCCGAGTTCCTTCACCAGCTTCTGAATCTCAATTCTTTTACGGTAATCTTCGAAAGCCGCCATTCTGGAAACCTCAGATGCCAATCTGATCTGAAAAACTCCACAGTTATAAAATGTTGTTGTTAGCAACCCGCTCACGAGAGTTTATTCCTCAGACGAATTAATGTGCGAAATGATGATCAACACCGTGGAAAAAGCAAAAATTCATGCATTCCATAAACCTAATTCAAGAATGAGAGCACCGTGCATCTCCCGTGTTAGCGCGCGCAAGAAATCTTAAAGAGATGGGGGCGCCTTGCGGAATTTCAGAATCATGAAGTGAGGAATCCTTTTCATGTCTTCATATTCTCTTGGGTTCAATTGTTTATACACTTTGTGAGGTCGAGGTTCAATCAGGTCGATTAAAATGCATCCTTTTTCGAAAAAGGGTTGGGTAAACGCCTGCAACGGTCTGTGATAAAACGTGTGAGGGACTCGTTCTTTCTTCTCGTTCTCCCACACTGCTTCCAATTCTCTTTCCAAAAAGTAGTCGTCTAGCTTCCGGAAGAGCTTTCGCCTAGACTCTCTCTCCCAATATGCTGCAATAACTATTGGATGTAGAATTGAGATGACAATGTCACCTCCATTTCTTGTGACTCTGACCAGTTCACGTATGGCTTTGTCAAGTTCCTTCATCCCTAGAACGAGTGTTGAGAGAACCAAATCGAACATGCTATCCTCAATTCTTAGGTCAGTGACATCTCCGACCAAAAACCTCGTATCAAGCATCTTTCTAGCTGCTTTTTCCTTCGCAATCTTTATCATCTCTTTGCTGCCATCAACGCCCAGCACTTTCGCCCCGTTCTCGCTAAGCCAGAGCGAATAGAAACCTCCCCCACAACCCGCATCCAAGACCTCTTTTCCTCGAACGTCACCCAGCAATCTCAAGATATACGGCACTTCAATAAGCATGCCAGAACCAAGATTCAGCTTCAAAGCCAACTGAACATTCTTGGTCTTTTGACCAGCTATCAAATCCATGTATGCGTGACTCGCAATTTCCCTATCTTGATTATGGATGAATGCCAGTTTGTCCCACTTCTCAGATTGAGAACTCAATATCCACTACACCTTGACCAATGGCTTGTCACTATGACCAAAAATCCATCACGCGCACGTAGAAATAGTTTATTGTCGTTCCAAAGCTGTTATTCATAGTTTGACAACCAGCATAAACTATACTTGAAAATATCTGAGTAGTGAAGAAGTTATTAGGAATTG
>CAYFXU010000195.1:0-2512 GCA_964347145.1 uncultured Candidatus Bathyarchaeia archaeon | reverse complement strand
GCGCCAGATTGCAAGTTGCAGAGCAATTACAAATTGTGTTGCGGGTCCAATTTGGCATTATGCGCGCGCGTATTGAACTATGTCCGGATTTAGGCGAATAGAATGGTAAGGGGTCCTAATTGACAAAAACTTTTTTACACAAGGTACGCATATTAATAGACGAAGGTTGGGGGATAGGAAATAACAAGCCAACAGTTGAAGTCTTCTTCGGAGAGGATCGGCCAGCTTTATCCCATATTGGTTGACTATTATGGGAACATCATCGATGGAGAACACCGGTTCGGTGCAGATGAAAAATGGAGGAGGGTAAGGCTGAAGCACATCCGAAGCGAGAAGGACTTGCTTATCGCCCGCATCGTCAGCAACACCGTTAGGCGAAGCGTGCCACACAAAGAGAAGACAGAGCTGTTGGAAAGGCTAGGGGAGATCTATCTAAGCGAAGGAGTGGAGCCTGGGAGGATCGCGCACAAGATAGCAGATGAGATTGGCATGAGTTACACTTGGGTCATGAAATATCTGCCTCACAGGTTCAAGGACCGCGTTCAATCGGAGAGGAGGACTGGTTCGGTTACATGCTGTATAACCGGAATTTTGGATGAACTCTTGAGACCCCCCAAAATGGAGGGAGCCCTAAAGATAGTAAACTACACGAACACAGACTTCGTATCGCTCATAATTAAGAAGGGCTTCTACAAGGAGTTTGAAAGGGACTCCCTAGAACTTGGGATGTCAGCGGAACTCAGCGCGCTAAAGGCCCTAGAAGACTATCACGAGAAGATCAAGAGGGCTATCACCATCAAAAATAAAAAAAGTCGACCGGAGAGAACGAAAATCGCAGAATCTGAAGAACCCTCCAGAAGTGTAAGGATAAAGGTCAAAAGACAGTTCCACGAGCAGATAACGCGCGCATGAAAAACATTCAAAGCCCTGGTGTTGTTTTTTAGATTTTGTAGTGTTAAATTCTATACAAATCCACCAAAATCTAAATCTACTAGCGCTCGGCGCGCGCATACTTTGTTATGTTGCATGTTTGTACGACCAATTATGCGCGCGCTGGAAAGCGTATAGGGGGATCTAAAAAGACAGAAACTAACCAAACAGCTTAAAGAACCAAAACCAGCAAGGTTCAAGGCGCGTGCGCAGACAATTTTATAGAGGTTTCACCCAGTCTAATTAATGATCTCATCATTGAATGAGAAACATGCATGCAATGGCGGTATGAAAAGATGATAACAGTTGATCGTAGCAAGATAAGGAAGTTAATGGAGCGTGAGGAAAAGAATTTTGTTGAAACACATCCAAAGTCAAAGGCAATTTTTGAGAGGGCAAAATCGTCGCTTCTGGTCGGCGTACCTATGAACTGGATGATTAGATGGGCTGGACCATATCCAATTTTTCTGAAGGAAGCGAAAGGAGCGTACGTGACTGACGTTGACGAACACCGATACCTCGACTTATGTCTCGGAGACACAGGCGCGATGTTTGGCCACTCCCCTAAACCGGTCGTCGATGCCGTGTTTCGTCAGTTGCAACGGGGGATAACCATGATGCTGCCAACTGAGGATTCAATATGGGTAGGAGAGGAATTAGAGCGTCGCTTCGGCCTACCATACTGGCAGTTTGCCCTGACGGCCACAGATGCTAACAGATTCTCGATCAGAATTGCCCGCGATATAACCAAGAGAAAAAAAATCCTAGTGTTCAACGGCTGTTACCATGGCAGTGTAGATGAAGCGCTGATCAGCCTTAAGAATGGAAAAGTGATCCCCATAGAGGGAAACATCGGGCCTCCTGTAAACCCAGCAATAACAACTAGAGCCGTTGAATTCAATGATCTCGATGCACTAGAGGCTGCGTTGGCACATAAAGACGTGGCATGCGTACTTTGTGAGCCAGCTATGACAAATTGTGGCATAATTCTTCCAGAGCCCGGCTATCATGATGCGCTGCGGGACTTAACTCAGCGCTTCGGAACCCTCCTCATAATTGATGAGACGCACACTATTTGCTGTGGTCCAGGAGGTTACACAGCAGTTTATGACCTAAAACCAGATGTCGTTACACTGGGAAAGCCGCTCGGAGGGGGCATCCCAGTTGCAGCCTACGGTATGAGCCAAGAAGTTGCTGACAGAGCCCTGGCAAAGATAAAGACTGACTCTACTGACGAAAGCGGTGTTGGAGGAACCCTGTCGGGCAATGCCCTATCAGTTGCCGCAATGAGAGCTACGCTAGAGCACGTAATCACCAAAGAGGCCTTCGAACGAATGATCCCGCTAGCTGACCGCCTTGCCAAAGGCATTGAAGAGAGAATCAAGGCCAAAAAATTGCCATGGCATGTAGTGCGCTTAGGGGCAAGGGTGGAGTACGGCTTTAGTGCAACACCGCCGAAGAATGGCAGAGAATCCGAGGATATAGAGGATCTAGAGTTGGACAAGCTGATTCACCTCTACGCATTGAACCGTGGAATTCTATTGACGCCGTTCCACAATATGATGTTGATCTCGCCGTACAT
>CAYFXU010000194.1:0-2532 GCA_964347145.1 uncultured Candidatus Bathyarchaeia archaeon | reverse complement strand
GAGGATGGCATTTATAGAAAAAACCAACTTTCTGTTCTAGTGATCGAAATGCAACTTATAATGATTCCAGAGTTTCCAAGAGTGTATGGTGAGAACGCAATACAAGCTCTTCACGATTTCATAAATGAACTGGAAGAACAAAGAGATAGAGAGTCAGCAGGTAAACAAACCACGGTCTTGATTAAGTTGGCCAAAGGATTGATTTCGTCTATTGAGACACAAAAAGAGGGCGTCACTTCAGACAAAGACACCAAAGAAACGCCTTTCATGACCGAATTTAAGAAGGGACTAGTGAAACATGTTCCAAAATCACTCCGAATTCAACAAAACAGTAGGTTATGGAAGTAGACTAGATGAGAAGTTCTTTTGAAATAGTTGCGGAGATATTACAAGCAGCGAAGAATGGAGCGAAAAAGACGCGTATTATGTATACGTGCGGTCTTAGTTACAGGTTCGTTGAAAAATATCTTACTCTGCTACTTGAAACAGGCCTTCTCAGAATCGGAAACTCCTATCATACAACCGAGAAAGGATTACACTTCCTTCGAAACTATCAAACAATGGAACTTCTACTTAAAACAAGAAATTAGAAGATAGATGCGCAACGAACAAAGAACGCAACGGAAAACTGATCAACAAGTCATTCATGCGCGCGCGCAGATTTCGGTTAGGTGAGGCAATTACGCGCGTGCGCACACATTGTAGGCGAAAAACATGTTTACTACTTTTATGCCATCTATCACCTAATTTTCTAACCATGGGGGCGTCTCATGTTTTCTTAAAATCGTAATCTCATCGATATCCGATTTTTCGGTGGGTATCCCTGAAGCTACGGATCCGAAAACGAAAAATGCGCGCACGCGCATCGTACTGCATAACTCGCAAGAATGTCTCAACAAGCGTGTGTGGCTGTGGCATAACAGCAACATAAACTTAAATGCAGCATTTGATACCTTCAGTAGGAAATTATTGGTGCGCGCACATGGTTGAAGTTAGGATTTCTTCAAGACTTCTCTCCCTTCTTGTAAGATTTGGATTTGTTTTTGAGCCTGTATCACCTCGTTTTGTCTCTTTCTTTTTGGAGAGGAAACTGAAGGAATGGAAGAATAAACAGTTGATCTATGACTATAAGACTAGGACAAAAAGGATTGGAAAGTTTCATTACAAAATTGACATGCATTTGGATTTGACGCCAGAACAGGCACAGAGTATACTGCGAAGATTGTTGGATATGAAAAATCAAAGCGATTAGGAGGTGATAGAATGCCCGAAGAGAAGAAAGG
The DNA here is from genome assembly GCA_964347145.1 of uncultured Candidatus Bathyarchaeia archaeon. Taxonomy (GTDB): domain Archaea; phylum Thermoproteota; class Bathyarchaeia; order Bathyarchaeales; family Bathyarchaeaceae; genus CAYFXU01. The sequence goes on along the minus strand of CAYFXU010000194.1, from coordinate 1,249 downwards.
ACGCGTTAAGATCACCATTGAGGCCGAGATAAACGAGCCTTTGATGGAGATAGTCAAGGAGAGCATTACAAAGATGCCTCAGATTGTGGCACAACAACGGAAGAAAGAGTAGCCTTGTTGAGCTGAGCCACGAAAATGAGCGAAGAGGGCGCATGTTTCCCACCTTCCCCATTTCGGGCTCGCATAATAGAAAACAAGACTGTTTTGCGCAGTTACATGGAGGAGGGCATCATTCAGGGGAACCACAATGCAGTAGACAAGTAATTCGCTCCAAAGTGTATCGCACGCGCTAGGCATAGCTTTAGATTTGTCTTTAGCGCATCATACAACAGTGTTGACCCTTTATGGAAATAATCGTCAGAGATATGAAAGAAGAAGATCTTTCATTAATTAAGAAATTCACAGTTGAAACTGCGTGGAAATGGAATATTGCGGACGTTTACAAGAAAGAACTGAACAAAGAGGAATGGACAAAACGGGTATTGGAACTCTTTGATGGTTTGCGCGCAAGAGAGAACCACCATATATTTGTGGCTGAAGACGAGAAACACGCGTTTTTAGGCTACCTGTGGGTCGGCGGCGGAGACGATATGATCAGTGGGAAGCGCCACGGTTTCATCTATGATGTTTTTGTGAAAGACGAATATCGAGGAAAGGGTATTGGAAAAATTCTTTTGAAGAGGGCTCAAAGGTACTGTCATGAAAAAGGCTATTCAAGGATCTTGCTCATGGTCGCTTCTGAAAACGAACATGCAATACAGCTTTATGAGAAAATGGGGTTCAAGACAGAACACCTATACATGGAAAAAGATCTCCATTGAAACGTGCGGGGGCGCATTATTAAGTCGTTTTTGTCATGGGTGAAACCTGAGTTTGCAAGGCCGAATCTTTCTCCATCACTTATGGAAGCAACTAGGAATCTTGTAGCTGAGGTTATTGATCTTGATCGGATTAAGAATGAGAAATTCATGATGTTGTTAGCGCGCGCCCAAAAAGAAAGAAAAAAAGGGAGTACGGGGGATAACCCAACTATTAGTCAGCTTTCTGAAGCAAAGGATATACAGAGAATAAAGCATAGCCTTGATATGACGATTGTTCTTAATAAGGAAGTCCAGATTAGACAGAGGGGCAATGACAGGTGAAGTGAATACTCTTTGAGGATTAAGGCAGTTTTTTTTGATTTGGGAGGCACTTTAATCAAATTTGATGTTGTGCATCCAGGAGAGGTATTTCAAAGAATTCTAATTTC
>CAYFXU010000193.1:0-2536 GCA_964347145.1 uncultured Candidatus Bathyarchaeia archaeon | reverse complement strand
TGAACCTCAATTCGTTGATGATGTTCGATTTTCGTTCTGCTATGGGCAGATGCTGGATTACAGCGTCGATAACCGTGTTGCCAGTGACGTGGATTTTGCCCCAGACGCTTTCACGTTTCAGGTTTTTCCTGGAGTTTTCAGTTGGGGCAAATAAGTGGGTGGATATGTGGTCAACTAATCGGCGATTGTGTTCTTCGGGCATGCGCAAGTCGAAGCTTCGGAGACCGGCTTCGACGTGGCCTACGGGAACGTTTAGTTTGACGGCGGCGAGTGCAGCGGCTAGGACGCCGTTTGTGTCACCTTCGACGAGTACAGTTTTGGGTCTGGTTTTCTTGATGACGCGTTCAGTTAATGCGAGGATTCTGCCGGTTTGCAGTCCTGGTGAGTATACTCTGACTTTGAAACCGTAGGTTGGAGCGGGAAGTTCTAGTTCTTCAATGAACTGCTGAGACATGTTGTAATCGTAGTGTTGACCGCAGTGGACAAAAATGTAGGGTAATGACCTCTCTTCCAGGGCTCGCACGATTGGCGCCATTTTTACTATTTCTGGTCGGGTGCCGACAATAACCATGTATTCGTTGGGCAAGATGGTTCCCTCCAACTCTGATTGTCTCAATTCTTGGACTGGGTCTGCCGTGAGCCGCTATAGAACTTGTATGTGATGTTTAGGGCTTTGCGATATTTTTCTGCGTTTCCAATGTCAAGTCTTTTCTCTTCAGATTTAAGTTCAACGGCGTAGGCTGTTCCTCCTTTGTTGATGAGAGCTTGTATGGCTGGAATCAAACTGATCTCACCGCTTTCTTCAAGCGGATTCACATCTTGAATTTCGGCGTAAATATTCGGTCTAAGCATGTAAGCTGCAACGTCTGACAGGTTGGATGGCGGTTTCTTCGGTTGATAGATAATTGTCTCGACTCTATGCAATCCTCTGGCAACTTGCTTTCCAACGATGACCCCATACATGGATGGGTTCTTCACCTTAGCTGCCAGGAAAGCCACATCGGCTTTGCGGTTCGTAAATACGTCGACGAGTCTTTTCAGATGGGTGTTTCCCTTGGATAAGATGACGTCATCTCCCATGTGAAGAAGAAACGGTTCATCCGCAGTGAAGGAACGCGCTCTCTGAACAGCGTCGCCAGTGCCCTTAAGTTCCGGCTGATTGACAAAGCTCAATGTACATTCGTTGATTTGGAAATAGAAATTCTGCAATTCGCGAGCTTGCATCTCTTTGCCCCGTTCACGGAGAAAGGAGAGAAACGATTCGTCGGGGGTGAAGTAGTCTTCTATCGCGTGTTTTCCTTGCGAAACTACAAAACAGAATTCTCTGAAGCCGATATCGTGCAATTGTTCAAAAACAAGTTGGAGAAGAGGTTTCAAACACCGTTTTTTGTCCCTTCCAACGGTGAAAATTGGAAACATTTCCTTTGGCATCCCCTTTGTGACGGGTAACAATCGTGTGCCCAAACCAGCTGCAAGAACCACTGCCTTCAATCAATTCAACCTCTCAACCACGTAGTTGAACACAACATGCAATTTAGATTTTCGTGATTTGCTGTGCCCAACCTATTCAGTCTTTCACACGGGAGTTTCTTCTTCTCCATTTACTCAATCCCTCGCACGCACAATTCCTTTTCATGTGCGCGCTGATCGTTCTGTTATATTTGCCACTGCACTCATTATATAACCACTGATGTTGACCGTGACAAGTGTAGCACAGGAGTGGTGGTGAAACATGGATAAGCGGAAATATTGCTGTTTTTGTGGGAAGAAGCTAGTTCTGAAAACTCTCTCTGACGAAAGTGAGGAGAAGTATTGTGCTAAATGTGACTATGTGTTCTTTGATGCTCCATCTCCAGCCGTCATCGTCATGGTTACGAATGGAAATAGGGTCTTGCTGACGAGAGCTGCTGAGTGGAAACATCCCTATTGGGGTCTTGTGTCTGGTCACATCATGCTTGGTGAAACCGCGGAACAAACGGCTGTTCGAGAAGTTTATGAAGAAACGGGGCTGAGAATTCGAGATCTGAAGATTCTCAAGACCTATGTATCCAAATATCAGGATGATCTTTTGATGATTGCGTTCAAGGCAGAAACCAGAGATTCCACTATTGAGAAATCAAAAGAGCTAGAAGATGCGAAATGGTTTGAGTTGAACGAGCCTTTGCCAATGCGCTCTACATCCGTAGCGGGACAGGTTGTCCGGCTTGTTTTTCCAAGAATCCATTATATAGACTTGAAAGAGCGAGAGAATAGGTGACTCTTGGAATCCTTCAGTTCTCATGAAAAAGTCCGCTTTAGCTTTCTCGTTTTTCAGGTTCATGTACAAAGAACAGCAGTAGTAGAAGTTGGGGGGGGACTAGCGCGATCATGAGCAGAAAAGGGGACTGGGGAGAAACCGTATCGTATAAGATGCCTCCGCCGAGAGCGCCGAAAGCCACGAAGATGTAGGTGAAGAAGTTCATTGACCCTATGGCTTTGCCGCGTTTTTCTTGGGGAACGAGATCGGCAAACAAGGCTTGAAAGGCTGAAAACGCTA
>CAYFXU010000192.1:0-2695 GCA_964347145.1 uncultured Candidatus Bathyarchaeia archaeon | reverse complement strand
TCCACCAAGGAAGCTTCGGCTGGAGCAGCCACAGCTGCAGTGGCTACTCCATTCAAAATCCTTATGACCAGCAAGGGAGCCCAGCTCCAGACGATGCCAGTCAGAGCACCCAAAACGACGTCGGTAAGCAAACCGGCTTGGATGAGCCTTTTTCTGCCAATTCTGTCTGATAAACTTCCGAACTTTTGGGAGAGAGTTGCATTGGCCGCGGTGAAAGCGGCGGTAAACAGGCCGATGTAAGCAATTGATGCGCCCAAAAGCTGGACATAATTTGGAAAATACGACATGGGAAGAGCATAGGCCAGGTTTTCCACTAGCGAAGCCGAGGAAAGAATGATTACGCTGGATGTATAGAGCCTTGAGGTTCCCATGCAATCCCCTCTTTAGGAAAACTTCAGATAAATTCTGAGAAGATAGAAATATAGCTTCCCCATAACTGTTCAAAGTTTGCGCGCGCCTTGGGTCAAATGATCTGCGACCACCAAAAATGCCTTTCTGGCACCATCCCAAAGTTTCATCAGCATGGGTCCCAGTTCATTGAATGATCACTCTCAAACTCCAGGTAACTGCACAAAGCGGTAAGCCCATATTCGTGTAGTCATCTACACATGTTTAATGAGCGCGCGAGAAACGTGGACCTCGACGTACAGCGAAACGCCCCCAAAAATGTTTAGAGTGAATTCAGAAGAAATGGGGATTTATGTATTAGCGATATTAAGCAATTTTGCAGCGTTCAAGCCGAGAATCATGTTCTTCTCCTCGTCTGTCAGATGCTGGCAGTTTCTTATGACATTAACCTCATAACCCATGTTGCTTCCTTCCACCACCGGATAATCAGAGCCATACAACAGTCTTTCAATGCCAACGCTTTGCCTTATCCTTTCAATAACCTTCCTTTGGTATATCACATGACTGGCCGCCGACGAATCAAAATGAACATTCTCAAACTCCTCTCCCAACTCCAACGCCTCATCCAGCCACAAACCAGGTTCCAGGGCACTGTAGGAGCCTGTATGATTAAGAATTATCGTTGGGCTATACTTCTCCAAGACTGGTTTCAAATACTTTGGGTTGGCGTCTTCCGAAAGTTCAGGTATTTCCCAAGGTCCCGGGTCGCAGCCAGTATGATATGAAAGAACTTTCTTGTTCTTTCCACAAAACTCACATATCCTTTCAAAACTCTTGTTTTCCGCAGGATTGAAAAACTGGAGGGTTGGAAGCAGTTTTATTCCCCTCAAATCCAACCTACTAATCTCCTTCAGCTTTTCCTCCACGTATCCTTCACCCTTGTTCAGGTTAACTGAACCAAAACCGATGAATCGGTTTGGATGCTTTTCCACCAACTCAGCGACATCTATGTTAGAGTTTTTCAAATCAGGATACTGGTTTGTGATGGCGTGGAAAAATCCTTTTACACCTTCCTCTATGGGGTGAAAAAAAAGGAAGTAAGGATGAGATCTAAGTTCACTTGAATCAAAGCGCTTTCTCATTTTGTCCTTTATCTCAGGCTTGTCGACATCCAAAGGATCCGTGTCGGTACCCAATAATATACACCAGTCTACTCCAGCCCTATCCATCTCATCTAGAATCTGAGTCTCCGAAACCAACGGATGAACATGAACGTCAACTACGACCAAGTTTTTCTCACTCAAACCTGTCCATGCTCTATAGACACATGAATGTTTCGCTTTTTCCTCTAATTCAGGAGGGCGCGCGCGCGTAATCTTAGATCCCATCTTCCAAACGGCAGACAAAAGAATCAGGACAGTCACCAATTTGACGAGTTTTTGAGAAGTCGAAAGATAAAGCGAACTTGAGAAGGTAATCAGGTATGGCACGCCGTTTCCAATGTGTCATAGTCTAATGCGCGCGCATATTTGACTTGAGGTTTCGACTAGGCTTGGATTCAACTTAGTCCGTTGACCCGAAGTCTCACAATGTTCAAGAATACTTCAAGCCGCATTGCTTATCAACATTTTGAATGTTGCGCTTCTAATCCCGAATCTTTTGAAATGATTGTAGGCACCAATGAAACTTGTTTTTGATGTTTTGTAATCCGAAATTTGACCATATGAAAAGCCAAGTCGTGTTTCCCGCGTAGGCATATTTCACGTATTGAAATAGTGCTCAAATATACTTACGAGGTGCTGTTTTCAGGCGAGGACACTTGGAAAAGGAGACAGAAAGGAAGAATACTAAACAACCATTGTCTAATTCTGAGAATTACACAATTTTTCATGCTCTGATAGAAACTATGGTGCAGAAAAAAGAAGAGAAAAACTCTAGAAGAAGAAGGTTTCTACGTAAACTCCGATTGAGCAGATAACTCCTCTCTATTACCTAAGCCAGAATTTGTTCATGTTCCAAATACTTCAAGTTGCCCGTCATTCTCGTGCACGCGCGCGCAAAACGCAATAGAACGCTCTATCTGAAACTAGGTCTGCCACTTCACTACCCAAAGCAATGAAAAATTTAAGTAGAAGCCTCTTTTCTTTAAGGAAATTGAATGCCCTGGTAGTTTAGTCCGGTCTAGTATTACATATAATACAATAGAGAATTTCAAACGATTCTTATCCATCGATCTAGCATTACAACCAGTTTCAGTGACAAACCACTTGTGCAAAGCAAGAACAATGTCAACATACTTCAACAAGCCATTAACCGATGTCACAAAAGAAGACATACGCCAGTTCCT
>CAYFXU010000191.1:0-2700 GCA_964347145.1 uncultured Candidatus Bathyarchaeia archaeon | reverse complement strand
GTTTCTTCAATCAGTTGCAGTAACGTTTTGCGCTCCAATTTGAGTAACGTCTTCCCCACGGAAGGTACTCTTCCTAACTCAAAGAGTTGCTCCAGTAGGCCGACGAACCGATCATAGTTTCTAGGGAGCCGAGCTTCAGAGTTCACTGTGATGACATGATCGTTGTTGGTGTGGATGTATACTTGGAGAAGTCCTTCTTTGTTAAGGGGTGAGCCTAAGGCTTCAAGCAAGGCAAAATGAACTATGTCTGGTCGTCCCCTCTTCTCGCTTTCCTTAAGCTTCTTCATGGCAGAGTGATGGTATGATCGGTCGAGAAGAATGCGCCCGGGAGGTTTTCTGCGTCTTTTTGAATGGCGTCTGATTGCGGGGTGACTCCACAAATCTTGAGGAACCATTTCAAGTGCAGACTCGGCCAATATAAGAATTAGCAAACTTAACTCTCGACTTAAGGAGAAGTTGTGTTTCGATAAAAAACTTAATGGCGATTATACGATATAGTTTGTTTGAAATGAATGCCACGAGACAAATAGCTTTGCAACGTGTTCACACTCTCTTCCGCTTGGCCAGAGAGGTCGTTCATGAAGACCCCGAGCTAGCGCAACGTTATGTGGATATTGCGAGGAAGATAGCTATGGGGACCAAACTGCGTCTACCCAGAGAGTATAGGCGCCTTATTTGTAGGCACTGTAAAAGCTTTATTTTACCAGGGGTAAACTGTCGTATTCGGATCCAATCAAGAAGGGAACCTCACATGGTCATAACCTGCCTAAAATGCGGTAAGCACTCGCGCATGGCTCTGAAAGACAGGGAGAAACAATGATAACACCAAAGATGAAACGCCGAATAAAGCAGGAGCTTGCCGCAGAGAAACCAACCGTGTGGGTTGGAAAGGAAGGAGCAACACCGCGGATAATAAACGAAATCTCGAGGCAGTTAGATAAAAGGGAAATTGTGAAGACCAAAATCCTAAGAAGTGCGCTAAAAGAAGAGGAAGCCAAAAGCGTGGCGTCAAAAATTGCGCAACAAACAGACTCGTACTTGATAGAAGTTCGAGGACACACCTTTCTACTCTACAAACGCCGCACGAAGGCAAAATCTTCATGACCATACAAGAGTCTTTTTTCTGAACCACGAAACTAATATAAGACAAGTCTTTTCCCTTAGTGAAGGAAAAATCAGGAAGAAAAGGTCTTGCCGACACCCTACGATGTGCCTCCAGCAGTTCTCATTGAGAGGTTGGCTCGCTACCTAAGGGAAGAAGTAGATGCCATAATTCCGCCAGCATGGTCTTCATTTGTGAAAACAGGTTCTCACACTCAAGGACCTCCCCAGAACCCAGATTGGTGGTTCACTCGTTGTGCCTCGCTTCTACGTAAAATCTACAGAAAGGGACCAATTGGTACAGAACGACTCCGATCAGAATACGGCGGCAGAATTGATCGAGGAGTAAAGCCGGAACATGTCAGGAAGGGAGGCGGCGCAATCATCAGAAAAGCCTTGCAACAACTTCAAGCCGCAGGTCTTGTGGAACCTCTCAAAAACAGAGGGAGAGTAGTCACGAGTGAGGGAAGACGGCTGCTAGACAGGCTTTCAACCGAAATCAAGGTGAATCTGGAGAAAACTCAGTCTGAGCTTGGAAAGTATTAGGTGGCAAGAATGAGTGAAGAAGAGATGGAACAGCTGCGAAGAAGAAGGCTGCTCGAACTACGGCGGAGACTAGCGGAAGAGCAACAGCAAGCTCAAGTGCAACAGCAGGTCGAGATACAAAAACAAGCTTTGCTTCGCAGAATACTCACCCCTGACGCCAGACGTCGCCTCACAAACCTGAAAATGGTCAAACCAGAATTCGCTCAACAACTTGAACTGCAGCTGATACAGCTTGCACAGCAAGGAAGAATGGATATCCCAGTCACCGACACTCAGTTAAAAGAGATTCTTGTGAGATTACAGTCTGGTCGCCGAGAATTCAAAATCAGGAGGGTTTGAAGACGGCGCGAAACAAGCCCCCTGCAAAAAAACGTAGACTTGCAAAGGCAGGAAAACAGAAGAAACCAGTTCCAACATGGGTCATCGCTAAAACGGTAGGGCGCGTAAGAACAAACCCGAAAAGAAGACATTGGCGACAAAGGAAAATAAGGGCTTGAAGGGAAACGTGAATGGAAGAGACTGTTGAAGTCGTTGAGGAGAAAGAAGAGGAGGAAAGTGAAGTCGAGGAAACGGAAGAGATTGTAGAAGAGGAAGAAGTTCCCGGGGAGGAGATTGAAGAGCCGACAGAGGAAGAGAAGATCCTAGAAGTTGAAGAAAAGAGAGAAGTTGAAAAAGAGAGGAAAGAATTAGAGGAGGAAATCGTTGAGGAAAGATTTTATACGATTCCTCTGGGCAGGGCATGGATTTCCACCCGAAAAAGGCGAGCCCCAAAAGCTATGCGCATTGTCAAAAGTTTCATTGAGAAACATATGAAACTTCGGAGTGAAGTCGAAGGTGAGGAAGAAGCTGAGACGTTGGTAATCAGTAACAAGGTAAACGAGAAAATTTGGAGCAGGGGAATCGAAAAACCTCCGCGAAAAATCAAGGTTCGCGCAGTCAAAGACAAGGAAGGAGTAATAACCGTCCATCTGGCAGAAGGAGACTAACGCTTGCCACTGTTCCTTTTCAATCTTTTCGGTAGCGCTAGCATAGGAGTTTATTCTCTTGCCACCG
>CAYFXU010000190.1:0-2716 GCA_964347145.1 uncultured Candidatus Bathyarchaeia archaeon | reverse complement strand
TCCGACGAGCGCTTTTGAACTGGACATCGAAGAAATCAGGGTCTAGTAGGTTGCCATGAGTTCCTTGAGGCGTACGAATAGCAAGCGACCTCAGTTTGAATATTTTCCATGTATCCGAGAGGGGCATTTTTTACAATTTAACGTAAATCTTCTTCTTCTTCTTCTACGACACGACGGGTTGCATGCATGCATGCACAATGAAAAAATGTTTTGTCTAACTCGTAAAAGTTTTACTAAGTAAGGGGTTCTCCATAAAGAGTCTAGTTAAACTACAAAACATAAAAAGAATATCATAAAATATCTTCCTCTCCCGATTTCTTCCTACGGAAAAACCTGAAGTAAGCATAAGCGCGCGCTATCATGGTTTTTTGCTTTATTTCAGATGTTGATTTCATAATAAGCCATTTCTGCTGCTTTGGTAAAAGCCAGCTTGGAATAAAAATCTTCAAAAACACGATGTTCATTAATTAAATCAACAACCAAGGTCTTATACCCTTGGTCGATGCACATTGTTATCGCCTTGGACACTAATGGTTTCAGATATTTCTCATTCGGTGAGTAAATGTAATGAAACGCCGAAATATCATTGACTACATTGTTAGGTGCAACAATACAAGCGGCCTTAACATCTCCTTCTTCTTCTACAAAAAGATGAGCAATAGTTAACTCAGGAGGAAAGGCTTCCCTTAGATGATTTAGAACCCAGTCTCTTGGTTGTTTATACCAATGGGTTGCAACATCGGCACATTTCTCAAGCTCTGTCGCTGTCGTGCATTCTTTTGCTTCGAGACCAGAGTCATTCACGGGTCCATTTGAAAGGGCATAGACATAATAAAGTTTGACACCTCTCTCCATGGATTCGATTTCTTTAAAACCAGATTCTTCAAGTAGTCTGAAACAATCCTTTATTATTGAAGATCCTCTGATTCTTACATTAGTGATTCCTTTTCCTTTCATAATTCCTAGAGCTTTTTCAATTATCAATGGAAACGCTTGTTCATGTCCAGGCAATAATTTGGGAAATTCAAGCCAAGCTCGAACGACTCCTTCTTCGGTAGAGGGGAGCAAATCAAACCAAGTATAACCTACAATTTGGTTATCTGTTAAACAGTAAATGATTGATTCATCACTAAAGTTATCACCAATTTCGTTTTTAAGATCGTCATAAGTATGTGCAGAAGGCCATACCCATTTTCCTGCTACTTTAAATCCAATCTCCTTCTGGGCAACTTCAAACCCAGGCTCGTAGCCTTTAAAGTGATAATTTGTCATTTGCCGCATTCCTCTTCATCCAGATTTCGAATTATTTCGGGATAAGTTAAGAGCTATTAAAAGTTAATCCTTTTGGCATTCTTGCCACAAAAGACCTACCAGCAGAATCGGAACTCAAAGGCTTTTCCGTCTCAGTTGACCGTCATGGCATCATGTTGATTTGCAAATATGACTACGGTGCTCTCGCCTATCAGATGCTACGCAAGCTCCTTGTCGCTCTCTATTTGGAAGGAAAAGAGACAATGGACTTTCAAGCATTATTCAAAGATGAAGAGATTCTAGGGCTTCTAGAAGATGCAAAAGGATACACCAAACATATCAGAAGCATTCGCAAAAATGTGCGAGACATTGAAAGAGATTTAACCGTGATGCAAGAGGAACTTGACAAGAGACTTAACGCAGTAACTTATAAGATAGCAACGCTTCAAGTGGCTTGACACAGAAGCGCGCGCAGAGTCTAATATGATTTCCAGCTAATATTTGGAAGTGATAATATGAAAAAAAGATTAAAAATGACAGTAGTGAAAGTATTCACTGCAAAAGATGTATTTGGTGAAAACATACCCGAATATTTCGGAAAAAATTTGGGTCCCTGCTCAAAACATGAAATAGGACAAGAATTCATACTGGATGGCCATAACTGCCTTGATGGCTTCTGCAACTGGGCTTACGCTGACTTCCAGAAGGCTCTTGTAAGGTTATACCTACAGGCCAATAACTTAAAAGGCAGGCAAGTCCGCGCTTGTTATCTTGCGTGCACATACGGCATGCATCCTGTTGTATTCAGGGTAGAAAGGTTGAGTGACAGGTGAGAAAAATGACGAAGTTAAAGATAACAGTCGTCAAAACTTTCACGAATGAAGAAGTCTTTGGCGACAAATTCCCAGAAGACGTGGAAAATGCTAATAATCGCTGCCGGAAGTATCATCCAGGTCAAATATTCATTCTGGAGGATATCGCTTGTCCTAAAGGCTTCTGCGCCTGGGCTTTCGCGGATATATTCAGAGAAATTCGACACCTTATGTTGGGAGGAAATTTTCCTTGGACTGGAAAGCCTGGAGTTGCATTTGCCTCCTGCACCGACGGTAAGAAGCCAGTTATTTTCAAGTTAGAAAGGGTTGAAGAATAGAATTTTGTTAAGATAACACTCCTTATCTCATTGTAACATATTGAGGGTTTGGAAACGGCTATGCGCGCGTGCGCGTGCGCGCGCGGGGGGTAAGCGTAGGAGCGAGGGTGAAACCGTTAAAGCGAGAGAGAGATTTAACGTGAATCCGGAAACTAATTGGAGTTTCATTTTCTATTAGAGAATGTACTCGAGCACGCATTGTCGGCTAATCTGATGTTTGTGATTTCTTGATTATGGCTATGTAGGCCGGACCGCCTGAGTTAATGAATTTCTGAATTGCCCATCCAGTGCCAGTGAGCATGTCCTTCATCTCCT
>CAYFXU010000189.1:0-2719 GCA_964347145.1 uncultured Candidatus Bathyarchaeia archaeon | reverse complement strand
ACTATTCCGGGTAGTCAAGTACTTCCCATTCTTCGAAGGCTCCAACTCTTTCTGATGTTTTTCTTCGCGTTGCCAAAGTCAAAACGAGGAGAACAACCAACAGAACAATCACCGTGGCCCCAATCATCAACCACTCAAGGGGAACAACGACAAGACTGTATATGTTGCTATCTGAACCGGCGTAATCAGCGTCCCCAGACCAACTCGCTCTAACAGAGGATATTCCGGCTGAGGAAGGCCGCCAAGTATACGAATACCGCCCATCGGAATCTGTTAAAACCGTTACCAGCGCACTTAATGGAGAAGTATTCGAACTAACATACAACGTAACGTTCTTATCAGACAAGGCAGGATAAACAGAACCACTCATGGTAACGGCGCTTCCAGCAATCACAAATCTCGTAGAAACCGCCAAAGACAGAGAAGAAGCCTCCAGGGCGTCATAGCTTGATGACACTTGTCCAGGCGATGACTGTTCATATCCTTCAAGTGTAATGACTCGTGCTGAGGCTCTCCTGAGAGTATCTGGAGATTCACCTACTCGCCATCCATCCCTCCAGTTGTCTCCGGTGCATTCAGCTACGTAGTATCGCTTTCCATCATGAGTGTAATAGTTAACAGTAGACCTTGCGTCCTCTGGTTCGACGGACAGATGAACCCCCACATTCATGTGACTTTGCGTCTCATAAAGCAACAAGACCACGTCCAATCCTCCAGCCATCATTATGGACGTGGCTATGAAAGAGAAGAGGTCACAATCTCCTTCATTTTCAACAAGAGTTTCAACAGGATATTTTTGAGGACCGCTCTCGACGTATGGAATTTGATGAACAATCATCAGCACTCCATTGGCAAAGTCCTCATCGTTGCTGTAGATGCTCCAAAGATCATCCGCGACAGGCTTCAGAGGACCAGGGGTCACGAACTTCGCGAAATCGTACAAATAGACATTGTGATCCTGGCTGCGGTAATATTCGTACAAGGAAGAAGTTAACGAAACTGTTAACCGATAATTCGTGGATCCTCCAGGATGGTCGAGGAGCCCATAAGTGTAGTCGTAGTTAGCTGCGAAACAACTGTTGGGCAGAAGAAAAAATACCAAGAGGAGGGTAACGACGAATTTTCTCACTGGACGTCTCGACAAAAGAGTCATATGATTGACCAATCTTCCTTATTTCAGGAAGTTAACGAAGAGTCGATAGAAATCGATTATGAAAGGCAAGTACAAATTCTAAATCAGCAGAAAACGAAAAAACAAAGAGGCGAATCCTAAGTTTATTTGAACTTTTTATCTCCAACAATCTTGATTTACTCATTCTGTGCATAATAGAAGTTTGTTTGAAAATTTATGAAAAAACCTAACGCAGAATCTGAATGGAACATACAATATCCAAGAATAAGGAAAAGCCCGAAAAGCCATCGGTGCTAAGCTTCATGGGCAAGAATAGTGCTCGCGCGCGCGAAAGGGGACCCGAGTTTAACTAGCGCCCATAGTCTGACGGCGCAAGAGCAACACCGTACCGCAAGTCGCCGAAATGAGAAAAGAATATTACCTTTTCCCCTCCACTATTCCACCAGGGCCTAAATTTGTCGTTTCGGCTCAAAATGAACCAGTCAGCAAAGAAGACACACTCAAACATAGTGTTAAACCTAGATCTCACCTCTGACCGACCTCGCGATATTTTGTCCCGAAGCCTCAAAATGTTGAAGGCAACACACCCCTACGTTTGTGCAGTCAAAATAAATCGCCAACTAGTTCTTCCTCTAGGCTTGTTCAACGGCATCCAAAAAATATTAGGTTTAACTCGGGATTTGGGACTTCCAACCATAATGGACTGCAAAATCAACGATGTCGGGCATACCAACAGAATCATCGCAGAATACTATTACAAAGCAGGTTTTGACGCTGTAACAGCCAACCCCTTCGTGGGGTGGGAGGAGGGGCTTCAACCTGTTTTTGAAGTTGCCGAACAGCTAAGCCGAGGAGTAATTCTTCTCGTTTACATGAGCCACAAGGCTGCTGGGGAAGGGTACGGTCAAACAATACAGGATCCTAAGACAGGACGGTTGATCCCTCAATATGTAGCTCTTGCTGAAAAGGCACTGTCCTGGAATGCCGATGGGGTAGTTGTCGGCGCCACCTATCCAGAGAAGATTAAGGAAGTGTATGGATTTTTAGGAGAAAACGTGCCGATCTACTCGCCTGGTGTGGGTGTTCAGGGAGGAGCCGTCGAGGCAACAATCAAAGCCGGAGCACGGTACCTCCTCGTGGGCAGAACCATAACGCTGTCCGAAAATCCAGCTGAAACAGCGAAGCAAATCAGAAACGCTGCGAGGGTTGCCTGAAGTGATCGCACTTGGATACAAGTCTGGCAAGAACCCACATTTTTTGCTTGACTCACGCGTTTGCCTTAAGCATAGTTAAAAGGTCAACTGGCGCGCGCGCAAATTCGACTGATGAAGAATCGTTCTTCGCAAACTGTAGTGTATAAGGAAAAGAAATTGGCGCCGCCGGACGGACTCGAACCGTCGACCAACGGGTTAACAGCTTCAGCCTCAAAGGGTTTTTGGGGCCCTTTTGAGCCCGCTGCTCTACCTAACTGAGCTACGGCGGCTTGATCGACAGCTTCAGCGGCGCCGTTTAATGTGACAATTTGTGGCGATATTTAAGTTTAATCGACCCAAAACCTTAACACCTGCCCTCTTATTAAGGGGAGAA
>CAYFXU010000188.1:0-2779 GCA_964347145.1 uncultured Candidatus Bathyarchaeia archaeon | reverse complement strand
CTTCCACAAACTGTCTATCAAGCATAGCTCGTTCTGGGTGAAGACACACCCAACAGTAAGCAGCAGGAAATGGAACATATTTGGCCACAGTCTTTATTGCGTCGTTAAACTTTTCTTGATGCCCTTGCTCTCTTGCAACTTTTCTGATTGCTAGAAATATTTCTGGTACTTTCAATCTTTGGGGGCATCTCTTGTGGCACTTATAACACCACGCACACAGCCATAGCGTCTCTTCCTTTGTCGCTTGGTCGGGTTCTAAAATGATCTGTTCGAGAAGGATTCGCGGATTATAGCGGTTTGAAGTTATTTCCATGACCGGGCAACTTGCAGTGCAGATGCCGCATTCTAGGCAGTACTTCAGCTTTTCCATGTCCAGCGTTTGGTCTTGGAGTTCTTTGGCGTCTTCGAGAGCTTTGCTTTCCAAGCTGGTCCCTCTAAGTGTAGAATTGAGTCTCAGATATAAAACTTTACAAACGTAAAGGTCACATCTGGACTGAAAAGGTCCACACCGGTCACTTGCGCTTTCTGAAGACCTGAACGTGCTTTCCTCGGGATCTTACATACTCAAGAAGTGACTTTATCGTTCTCAAACATATTCCGAAGTTTCGGATATCGTTTCGGTTTTGATAGTACATCAGTGGAGTTGACAAACTGATCTACACCCCCAAGAAACTTCGGAAGCGACAGGACCTCCTCATCTTGGATTGTTTCATAGATTGCATCTGCGAAATCATCAGCCCTAATGACTAGGAACGGTCGGTTGTGAAAGTTTGACACCTTGGCTTTCATGGGTTCTGTAATACCGAGGTCATTATGCATACCGGCCACTATCTCATATGCTCTCACAAGGTGTTCTTGGCGATCTTCCCATGAAGTTGCTTCAAACACACGCTCAAGGATTGGTGTCAAAATACCTGCACTCTTGAGCTGCGAAAAAGCCGTTCCAAACCATTTGATATACGGGGCATACTGCTTCTCCATCAAGAAACATAGCTTCATGATGTCGCGTACCAGTCTAGAACCAACAACACGAGAGCCTAACTCATCTCCCACCTGCCCGCACCGTCCCATGAAGGGTTCTTCTTGAGCAATCCGTTGCCATTGGGTTGACAAGAGATACAGCCACACATCGTTAGGATAGTAAGACAGTTTCTCAAGAATAGACTGCAATTGTCCAAGCCCATCATGGAAGATTCGGCCACTTACAATGCTTCGTAATCGTTGTTCAGGAAGCGTGACCCAATCTATTGAATTCATCTTCTCAAGTGGATTTACAGTAAGATATCTCTCAAAGAAATCCCTGATTGTAACTATCTCGACTTGATGATTGAGCGGTTTATCATCTGAGAGCTGCATAACAATAGTACCATCATCATGGTAGCCAAAGTTTATCGGGAAGCCACGAATCTCAGTAGGCAAATTGTGACCGAGAAAAGTGTCTAGAGATTCGTGGTATTTCTCATAATTCTTTTCTCCAAGAAAGATCAACAACTTCGGTCCCCAATCATGGTCCATAGACTGCTCTGTGTCAAAACCTAGCACATCCGATCCAGAACCCAAATGACCTGCTGAGTATACAAGATTCGGAAATTCTGACTCTAGGAGTGGTTTAACAGCTTCCTCGTAAAAGACCTGGCTAAGGTCAAGTCCCTTCATAAATCGGTCAGTTGAAGGATATTCCGGACTCATTCTTAATCCTCCATTGAAGCATACATGCATGCAAACTCAACGACGCCACCAGCGGTTAGCATATTGAAGAGCATTTTATTACCTTTTACGCGCGCACGTATGTCGGGAACAAAAAAGGGGAGTTTGCGGGGGATATCTCCATGCTCCACTGGTTACAAACGTAAAGGTCACATCTGGACTGTGAAGGTCTACAGCTGTCACTCTCGCTTTTGAAGATTTGAACGTCCTTTGAATCAGAACCGCGCATCGTTTGATGTGAATTGCTTTATCTGGCAACCGAACGAGCCTGCATTGAAGGCTGCCATATATACCCTACTCAGTGCAAATGTTCCCTACGAGGCTCGATTGGAAGCACAGATTCAAACGTTGTTGGCTAGAATCGTAGCTGCGTTCACTCTGAGTTGTTCAAAACCTAGTTCATCTGGACTGATGCCCATAGCCAAGCCTAACAGTTGAGGATAGTGAAGAACGGGGATACCAAATTTCCTATCGAAAGCTCGCTCTATTCTAGGCTGGTTTAAGTCATATATCATGTGACAGAAAGGACAGACTGTGATCAAAGCCTCAGCGCCGACTGCCATGACATGATCCAGTTTTTCATTCGCCAACTGGAGCGAGATCTTGTCGTCTATGCCTATAATTGGAGCGCCACAACATTCCATTTCATCCTGATAGTTCAAGCAACTTGCACCAGTTGCTTCAATCAAGCTTTTGAGGATTAACGGGCTCTCTGGATCATCGAAGCCTATGTACTTGGCTGGTCGAACTACGTGGCATCCGATGTGCTGTGCCACGCGGAGCGGGTTCAGTGGTTTTTCAACGGTCTCCTTGATTTTTGCAAGTCCAATGTCCTGTGCAAGCACGTGGATGAGATGCTTGATCGTTATGGTTCCCTTGAATTCCAGGTCAATTTCCTTCAAGTATGTGTTAACTTTCGTTCTGAGGTTCTTAGATTCTTTGAGTTCTCTGTTTACATGGTTCAGAATACCGAAACAGCCGTTGCATAGCGTCATAATGTTTAAGTCATGTCGCTCCGCCAAACAGAGATTTCTCGCAGCTAAGGTAAGCATCATGTCGTGATTTATGGGAT
>CAYFXU010000187.1:0-2782 GCA_964347145.1 uncultured Candidatus Bathyarchaeia archaeon | reverse complement strand
TATTCTTCGGATCCAGAACAGGCGAGGCCATTAGCCTAGGAATAGGCATGAAGGTAATCTATTATTTTCTGATAGGCTTGGCCCTTCTTGTTCCAGGCCTGTGCTCATTTCTTCGAAGACGAAGTAAGGCAGTCAAGCTACATCCCAGCACAACCATACCGGAGAAAGAAAAAGGGCTGTCAAAGTGTCCTTACTATTTTGGATACATAAAAAAGCTTGACAAAGACCTTTATACTCCTGATGAATGTTTGAGGTGCTCTAGAATACGGGAATGTCGTGGTTTAATTGAGTAGAGTTCGGCAATGGCTTATGCGCGCGCTGTAAGGCAGTAGATGAATCACAATCTATTCCCCTAATGCATGTGCACGCGCGCGCAGACTTTGACTTTAGGTTCTATTCTATTCTGTTCAATGAAAATCTTATGTCTGATTTGGGCATATGTCGATTTCCACAGTATGTGAGTTTTCGGAATCAAGAATATATTAAGATGTCAGATATGGAATGTAGGGTGCATATGCATATGTGTAAGAAGATAACCCTCAAACAGTATGTAGAATTAGCAAAAGCAGTGAAAGAAGTATACGAGAATAAGTGTACCATTACATTACGAAATGAACTGATAAATAATTTGTATTCATGATATCTCACTGGACAAGTTCATGCGCGCGCGGGTATATGGTCCTGACTGGGTCTTTGATTGTTTTTATAGGAGAATAGAAAAAAGGAAAATTGTTTGATGATTATGTTAGATATTCGTATTCAATGATTGCATACTTGAAATAGTATAGACCATGTCCATTCTGTTCTCCTGGAATGCCCACCTCTAGGTAGTACGCGTATTGACTATTGTCCACGGTTGCCAGGGCTATGGTATCGTCATGACTAGAACCATGTCCAGGGTCGCCAGACGACCATATTTCCGCCATTTCCTGATTTTGAGTCTGGTTATACCTTTTCAGGCGACACACTATATTTTCGTTTCCCATGTCCCACCAATAGGAGGTCACTTTCTTAACTGTAGCTCCGTCGGGGAGCTGTGCTGACCCATAAAAATAAACCGTCCAACTTTCGGCATGGGTTAGGGCTAGGGCTTCCCAAGGATAGATTGCAAAGTCTACGCCGCTATGCTGTGCCACGAATGCTGCCGCTGAAACTGAAATGCATCCTTTCTTTGGAATCCTTGTGTTCAAACTGTCTACTTCAGCTTGAAGTCCAGAAATAGCTTTCCAAATCTCATCGAAGGGAATTCCATAGCCGTCAGTTCCTTCTGAGGCTATGGCCATGAAATTCACGTTTAGTATAGTTCCGATGAGGAATGATATTACTGCAATGCCAACCAATGTTGAAACCTGTCTTTTCTTTAACATTGTATCACCTCCTTTCTCAGTTGTACTGCAGATGCCACATTTTCTCCAATACATTATATTAATGATTTATGAAGAAAAATTCTAGAATCTAAAACCACTTCTATGCGCGCGAGGGCAGCCCTAAACAACCATCCCCCCTTCTTCTGTTCCATAACATTTGCACGAGTGCTCAAGACGGTTTTTCCGTAGTTTCCTGCGAGGACGATGAATGCGCGGGCGCGGCGCGCTGTCATCTCCAGATGGGACTCTGAAGGTTCTTCAACTCAGGTTCACTGCCCAAATTGCGGAAAAATCATAGCACGATACATCAAATAGAAAGCGCGCGCAGTTTCACACGTTCAGACATTGGAAAGCCGCGATGGAATACCATAAGACCAAGGACATCCTTCATGTCAAGGAACTGCTGGGTCATCGAGACATCAATGCGACGTTGATCTATACACATCTTGTGAGCTTCAAGTCAGATGAATACCATGTAGCCGTCGCGAAGACAAAAGAGGAAAAAATGCAGTTGCTGAGTGAAGCATGGGAATTCGTCTGCCAAGACTCAACAGACTCGCTCATGTACTTCAGAAAGCGCAAGTGAGAAACTACCGGTTATCGCTGAAAACTAAAGGGTTTCTCAGAAAATCCTTTAATAAAACCGACGTTTATTCTAAAAATGCGGAGAGAGGGCCGGTGGCTCAGCATGGTTAGAGCGTTCGGCTGATAACCGAAAGGTCGAGAGTTCAAATCTCTCCCGGCCCACCACGAATTCACCCGGCCCATTTTTAATGATATTTAATTACTTTCGCTTCCTATAGATTTTTAGACAGTCCCTGTCAGTTACATACTCGAATCCTGCTTCTATGAGTTCTTTGTCTTCCTCGACGTTTTCTGCAACTTTAACTAGATAATCGTCGTCTTGGAAGTCGACTAACTGAGTGTAGATTAGGGTGTTGTTGATGTTGCGCGCGCGCGAAAAAACATGGTTTTTCTTGTAGAAATCAAATAGTAACAACCATTTCCTTCAACCTAGAGGTGAAGAAAATGGGCGCGCTCTTTCATTATCTATCTTTTTCAAGAGTTGGTTAAGGGTTTTCCCCTTCGCTCTCAATTCTTGTTCTGAAATTGTATGTCCCATTGGACATAATTCATCAACAATGGCGCCTTCATCTGCCAGGTGAACAACCGGGTAGAGGTAGCATCCCAAGGGGCTCTTCTTATAGATTCGGCATCTCTTATCAGTGCGGCTGTAGAAATAGCAGTATCCGTCAACGTTTCTGAGCCGAGTCACACCATTATCTATAACTGCAAATTCTTCCAAGCGATAACCTGTCTCCTCTAACCTTTTGATGTCCTCGCTTGAAAGCTCCATCATCGTTTCTTCACAGCATTTCCCACAATTTGAGCAACGCACGCTAAGCAGACCCACC
>CAYFXU010000186.1:0-2885 GCA_964347145.1 uncultured Candidatus Bathyarchaeia archaeon | reverse complement strand
GCCCTCATGACTTGAAAAATAATGCAGCCATGCATCCTGTAAAACATGCATTTCCATGAGTCCAGATCCAACATGGTGAGCCCCAACTGCTTCTACTGAAATCGCATCTCTGCCAACCGAAAGCACATTTGCCTGTATCCGATTGCCTCTCCTCTTCTAGAAGTCTTGTTTTCGATTCGTTCATGTCCAACATGGAATAACTTAAAATCTGCCAGCATATTATCTATTCTGGACACAAAAATGCTTGTTACAAATAAAGAAATCCTGTCCGCTGCCATGGCCAAAGGTTATGCTGTTGGCGCTTTCAACGTTAACAACATGGAAACCGTGTTGGCTATTGTCGAAGCCTCCGCAGAGGAGAGGTCACCCGTAATCGTTGCGGCAACCCCGAGCGCCATCAAGTATGCTGGCTTGGAATACTTGACTAACATGGTCAAAGCCGCGGAGAAATCGGCCACTGTGCCGATGGCCCTGCATCTAGACCATGGAAAAGACGTAGAAACGGTTGCAAAATGCATCGATGCTGGTTTTACTTCCGTCATGATCGACGGTTCTCACCTAAATTTTGAAGAAAATGCTTCCTTGACAAAACGTGTTGTGGATCTCTCTCAGACAAAAGATGTGTCAGTTGAGGGAGAACTTGGAAGGCTTGCTGGCGTTGAGGAGTCGAATGTTGAAGAACAGGAAGCGATATTTACGGACCCCGATGCAGCCAAGGAGTTTGTTGAACGAACTGAAGTGGATGCCCTGGCCGTTGCAATCGGCACCTCCCACGGAGCTTACAAATTTAAGGCGGAGCCAAGACTGGACTTTGAGAGGTTACAGGCCATAAAAAGAAGTGTCACGGTTCCACTTGTCTTGCACGGAGCATCCGGAGTTCCACCATGGATAGTCGAAAAAGCCACAAAATATGGCGCTGAATTAGGTGGGGCCAAAGGAATCCCAGACGAACACATCAAAAAGGCCATATCCCTAGGAATAACAAAAATAAACATCGACACCGACCTCAGACTGGCTTTCACAGGCACTGTCCGCGAAATCCTGGCGACTTCGCCGAAGCAGTTCGATCCAAGAAAGATTTTGGGCCCGGCGAAAGAAAATATGAAAAAAGTTGTTAAGGATAAGATGCGTCTATTTGGGAGTTCATTCAAGATTCATTAGAAGGGAAAAGAGGAAATGAAGGTCGGAATCTTAAGCGGAGGAGGAGACGCTCCAGGAATCAACGCGGTCATAAGAGCTATTGTTAGAAAAGGAATCCGGAATTATGGTTTTGAAATTGTTGGGGTAAGAGATGGATGGCGAGGACTACTTGAAGGCGAACTCATCCCACTTGATCTGGACGCAATTGCTGGAATGCTTCCTCGTGGAGGGTCTATTCTCGGAACTTCGAGAACCAACCCCTTCAAGCAAGAAGATGGGGCGCAGAAAATTCTAAAAAATGTCGAAGAAAAAGGCATTGACGCCGTGATTGTTATTGGAGGAGAAGACACTTTGGGTGTGGCGTATGAGCTTTACGAGATGGGGCTTCCGGTTGTTGCAGTGCCAAAAACAATTGACAACGATCTAGCTGGCACCGATTATACTTTCGGCTTTCACACAGCGGTGCAAATAGCAACTGAAACGCTCGACAGGCTTCATACCACCGCGGAAGCGCACCACAGAGTAATCATCCTTGAAGTAATGGGCAGATACACAGGATGGATTGCGTTGGAGGCTGGGATTGCAGGAGGAGCAGACGTCATCCTAATTCCCGAAAAACCCTTCGACATCGACGAAGTGTGTGATTTCATTATACAAAGGCACAATCGAGGAAAAACCTTCAGCCTCGTCGTTGTTGCCGAGGGTGCGAAGGCTCAGGGATGCGAAGAAGTTGTCTACAGCCATGGCGTGGACGAGTTTGGACATCCCAGACTTGGCGGCGTAGGCTACTATCTTGGGAAGGAAATTGAAAAGTGTATGGACATCGAAACCAGGGTTGTCGTCCTCGGACACCTTCAACGCGGCGGCTCTCCAACAGCCTATGACAGAGTCCTTGCAACAAGATACGGAATCGCCGCCATAGACCTTGCACACAAAGGACAGTTTGGACTCATGGTTGCTCTTAAGGGAAACCAAATTGTTTCTGTTCCATTAAAGGAGGTTATTGGAAAGCGAAAGACCGTTGATTTGAACCTTTATGAAATAGCAAAGGTGTTTTTCGGCTAACGAACTAGGAACAGCTCGCAAATTCATGTCACATTGAAGGCACGCGAATAGACATGCGCACGTAGGCCCATTCTTCGCTAGAAAGGTTAGGCGGATGACAACATATTTGGATACAAATCAAAGGTAAAAACCTATATTTTTAACTTGTGCGCTTCTTCCTATGCGCGCACTAGGGCTTCTTTTTCATCTCATGGTTTATCCACCAGATGATTCCCAAAGCTATGGGAATCCCGAAGATGATTAGTATCCAGATTAATGCCGTAATGCATGCATGCACGAGATAGTCAAATGTCCAAGTTGCAAAAGCAACATTCCATTTTCCATCAGTCAAAACCTTGATGCAGAACACGATCCAAAACAATAGCGATATTCCTCCTCCTCCGCTTGTTGTGCGCGAGCGAGTGCCAAAGAAATGATATTCTTTCTTCTCCTCATCAGGTAATCTCTTCCACCATAGCCAACCTGCTACTGCTGCTAAAATTGCCGGGATTCCGATGAAGAGGACTTCCCAGAAAATCAGATGTAACAAGAAAGTCACTGAATGTCCCATTGTCCATAGATCCAAAGTCCTAGGTACTAGACCAGTTGATTGAGCATCTCCTACGAACCACAAAAAGACAAAAACTGCACCGATCGATACCAAAATAGCTCCTACTACAAATAAAACAACCATGTTCCAA
>CAYFXU010000185.1:0-2925 GCA_964347145.1 uncultured Candidatus Bathyarchaeia archaeon | reverse complement strand
AAAACCCACATCATGGAGCACGTTGGTCTCAATTTCGTCCAAGCGGAGAGATATTTGAAGGCCCTAAACGACAAGGGCTTCCTTGAAATGCTGAATGATAGGTACGTGGTGACGGAGAAGGGACGGCATGTCGTGGAGGCTTGTGAGCTTTGTCTGCAACTTTGTGGAGGGGACCCCGAAAAGATAGGAAAGAGGAAGATTAAATAGTGGAATAAAGGCGGGGCAAATGCCGCCCGGTCCACAACGGTTGAGCACGAGGCAGAAGATTTTCAATGTTGTTTGTGCCCTAGGGAAACTAGGCGCGCGCGGATTGTTGAGCTTAAACGTTTGTTTGAATTGATCGGAGAAGGTTCAGGAGTTCCTGATAGATTTTGATGGTTGGAAGAACAGTTACAAAGAGGATGTAGCCATGGAGATACGGCAGCTACATTGTCTTACTGAAATGGCGCGCGCGCAGAGTTATGGCAGAACCGAAAAACTAATTTGACCAACAAAATAAATGGAGAAAATCCTTTGAGGGGGTTGTAGTTCATGGAAAAAGATTTGCCCAAAAAATTGTTACGGGAACTTCTCAAAAACTCAAAGCGAAGTGACCGAGAACTAGCTAAAATCCTGAAGGTTTCTCAGCCAACAATCACCAGAGCACGTCACAGACTGGAAAAGAGCGGAATGATTCGAGACTACACTATCATCCCTGATTTTAGGAGGATGGGTTTCGAAATATTAGCACTCACCTTTGTCAAAATGAGCCCTCAAGCTATTACTCCAGAATCAATAGAGGAAGCCAAGAAATATGCTGCAAAGTTTCCCAACGCAATATTTTCATCTACTGGAGAGGGCATGAGCATGAGTGGATTAGTTATCTCTTTTCACAAAGACTATACAGATTACGCTCGCAAGTTGCATCTGCTGAGAGATGACTGGAAAGATTTTGTCCAGAACATTCAAAGTTTCATTGTTAGTCTCGAGGAAGAAGAATTGAAGAGATTTTCTCTTACATACTTGGGGGACACGCCTCTGTAACTCCGTGGTCAATCCACACAAGCTTGGATGTTGGCCCATAAAATTCTCGCCACAGATTTTTCATGGCGATCTTCTTTTGAGGTGGCTTCGCTAAATGGTGGGGTGCGAAAAGAATAGAATATCTTTCTCTCTCAGCAACTGAAAGGTTTCTTGAACCGTAGTTGCACGCGCGCCACAACATACTGTTGGGGCGAATAGCCTTAAGTCTTGTGGAACTAAGTTCCATTTTGGATGTTTTGGGTGTTTCAGACAGTTGTATTGATGGTTTCTGGGGTAGAACCCCTAAGTCGGTTTTGACAAGGCATTAATCCGACCGTTAACCGGAGATACTGAAGCGAACGTTCGATTGGGCTGACCTCAAAGCGTTAGCCTAACATCTTCCTTTTTTTCGATCGTTGGGGTGTACGCTATTTTTTGCCCTCTCCTTTCTTTGGCCGTGGCATCTTTGCCGCTTTCGTTGCTTCAGCAAATGCCGAAAACCCCATAATCTCACCCCTAGCCATATCCATTGGAATGGCAAACACAATAGTATTGCTCTGGTCATAGCTGATATCCTCTAGACTCGATAATGTACGCAAGTACATCGCCCGTTGGCTCATCTTCTGCACCGCTTTCTCCAAATTCCCAGCTGCCGTCAGTTCACCCTCGCTCTTGATAATCACCGCTCGCTTCTCCCTCTCAGCCTCCGCCTGCCGCGCAATTACCCGCTTCATGTCCTCAGGTAACTCTACGTTCTGCAGATTTACTGAAGTGATGTCCACGCCCCAATCCTTTGTTCCCCTTTCCACAATCTTCGCAATCTTGTCCGCAACCTCATCTCGCCGGACCAGCAACTCATCCAACTCTACGTCTCCAACCACATCCCTCATCGTGGTCTGCGCATACTTCATCACGCTGTTCCACACATTCTGAATGTTAACAAGGCTATCCTTAGTATTCACAACCTTCATGAACACTACCGCGTCAACGCTTACACTGATGTTGTCCTTAGTCAAAACCTCCTGCCGCGAAACATCCAACGTGATGATTCGTTTATCCTGCTTCAGAAAACTCTCCGCAAAAGGCCACTTAAAGAAGAAACCTGGTCCCACGAGTCTTTGAAACTTCCCGAAACGCAATACGATAGCCTCTTCCCACTCCTTGTTAATCGCCACGGTCCCTGGCAAAAACAACAAAGAGACTAGAGCTACAAGGCCAAACACAAAAGACAACACATATCCAGGGGGCTCCACCCCAAATGGCGGAAAAGCGAGAACAGCCAACACAAGAAACACCAGGAACAACACCAAGAAAAACGCAAATGGAGTGGGAGAACCTCGATACTCCTCATTTTTGATCGGCGCGTCAGGCCCCGCAGTTTCACCCATTTTCAAACCTCACCTCCTTTACACCTGCATTTTCCCTGACAAAACTAATTGTCCGTGGAATAGTTTAATTAACTTTGCTTTGTGTGCCATCTGATGAAATTTTGGAAGATTGAAACGAGTCCACGACAGGGCTAACCTAACCGTTTTAGCCTAATCTTCCTCACTCTTTTTTTGGTATCCACACGTAGAATTACAGCACATCGGATTCTGCCTTGCTCAGAGTCAATCTTGCTTTGATGAGCTTTCTATATAGAGCCTCGACTTTCGAGGCGTTATTGTTGACAACGGCTTTGAGTAGGTCACCCTCGATTTCGACCACTTCCAAGCGCTGGTAATAATCCAACGACTCTTTGAAGTGTGCCAATACGATTTTTCCAGTTAAGATTGGGTGATTGTTGGTAACGTTTGCCTCTGGGAAGCGTATCCCATGTTCCAGTTCGACTTCGAGTCCCAACCGGAAATTCTCAACAGAAATTTGCATTTCTCCAGTGTCGAGTTCTGCCAAGATCGCATTGGCTTCTTCTGGCAGTACTTT
>CAYFXU010000184.1:0-2955 GCA_964347145.1 uncultured Candidatus Bathyarchaeia archaeon | reverse complement strand
TTCTAGAGAGTGTTCATCGAAATCATCTGTACACATGAACACTTTTATGGTGGTACAGCCCTTTTCAACAAGTTTGGGAAACTCCCGCAATATTCCTTCTGTTGGAGATAGCAGAACTGGATGAATCATGATGTCAGCGATTGCTTGCTGCTGGGCAGCCTTTGTCTCGCGTTTCAGGGTTCCAAGGGGAGTTTCATTCTGGTCAGGAACAGAAACACATCCGAGTGTAGTAATTCCACCAGCGAGACCAGCTTTGGAGCCACTCTCAAAATCATCAGCCCATCGATATTTTTCCGGAACATTGTCAGGTAGTGAGAGATGCACATGAGGATCTATTCCACCTGGCAAAATCACTAATCCATCAGCATCAATCTCACGTTCGCTGTTTTCAGATTTCGGAAGATTATGTCCTATTTCAGAAATTTTATCGCCAGTTATTCGGATGTCCGACTTGTATTCATTTGTGTCTGTTACAATCAAGCCATTTCGGATGATGATGTCGCTCAAATCATCCACCCAACCTAGCAAAATTGTAGTACAGTTGTATCTAGTAGCTTGATTTGTCTTTTGGAGAAGAAACATTATCTTGAGCGCGCGCGGGGTTGTTTCTCAGTTTTCTGGTGGAAATTCTTAAACGAAAATGATGTTTAGAATAACACAAGGAAGTGAGAAAATGGACGACGAAATAGCCTTTGGACTGTCTGAAGAGACAACTGTAGTTGATCTCATTATTGCGCGCGTAGTTGAGGAGTAGGAAGATTGTCCATTCAACTTTTTGAGAAATTGCGTTGCGACGAGATAGGCCCTGAAATCGTTACGCACGTCTATGATCCTTTGACCAGAATGAGGGGAGCCGTTGTCATAGATACCTTGGCATACGGTTCGAGTGGAGGCGGACTACGTATGCTACCCAATGTAGCCACGGAAGAAATCGCCCGTCTGGCTCGTGTCATGACATACAAGTTTGCAGCCCTTAAGTTGCCCTTTGGAGGGGCCAAGAGTGGAATCTGGCACGACCCAAGAGCTCCAGACCGAGAAGAAATTGTCGCTGCGTTCGGCCGCACGATCAGCCACCTGATAGCACAGGGTCTCTACTTCGTGGGAGCCGACATGGGAACCGACACCTCTGATGTTATGGAAATCTACAGAATAGCTGGAGTGTCAGAAGGAGCTCCCAGTGGATTCGGATTGAAAATCAGGGAAGGTATGCCCTTGGAAGACCATTTCACCGGTTTCGGTGTTGTGGTAGCTGCCAAAACGGCTTGTGAGTTTGCGGATGTGCAGATTGGAGGTGCGTCCGTTGCGTTAGAGGGCTTCGGGAAGGTGGGTGGGGGAGTTGCAAGATACATTGATAGAGAGGGTGCAAAACTTGTGGCAATCTCTACCGTTGAAGGAGCTATATACAATTCTAGGGGTCTCGATGTGGAAAAACTTCTTGACGTGAGGAAGCGCCATGGAGACAAAGTAGTTCTCAAATACAAAGACGCAAAAGCGATCAAGCAAGCAGAACTCTTTACATTACCAGTCGACATATTAGTGCCGGGTGCAAGACCTGACGTGATTAATGAAAGCAACGCTCACAAAATAAAAGCAAAAGTAGTTGCCGAAGCAGCAAATATTCCCATTACGTCAAGAGCAGAAGAAATCCTATTCAACAGAGGAATAATAGCGGCTCCTGATTTCATTGCTAACTCCGGAGGCGTAATCTCGGAATTAGTTGATCGTATGAGTGAGGGAAAATCAACAGAAGAACAGGCTTTCACAAACATAGAAAAAACCATATCTTCGACATTGAAAGAAGTAATTTCCAGCGCCCTACGAGAAAAAACCAATCCAAGGGCAATGGCGACGAAAATTGCAAAAAAGACAGTGATGACAGCAATAAGGCGAAGAGAAAAATTCAGATGGGAACAAACCAGAAAAATCGTAAAAGAACAATTCAAGATGTAATTTCTGTGCGCACAGAAAAAATGAAGATTGCGGGGCAAACCGCACACGCTTTGGAAAGCCCAGGTTTCTATGCACAGAACACACATTGACCCTTTCTTTTCTGTTCCGCAATCCATGCCTCAATTCCGATTTCCTTCATCTGTTTCCTGTTCTCGATAGTCCTTTTGTGATGAAATATGCCGTTTGAGCTGAATATGTTGACGGTTGTCCATGGGAAGTCTTTGCATTGGAAACAGTGTTGAATGCGCGCGCGCATACAAACCCCCAACGATGCAGGCCTTCCCATTTGGCAATTAGGCTCCCTCGCGCAGTCCGAAACTCGCCGTCAAACTTTCTAACGCGTTCTGCCCACACGAAAAAGGGGAAATTGAGGTATTCGCGCGCGCTAATGGCGACAGCTAAGTGCGGAGTGATGTGCTCACGCGGAACTAAAAGCCATAACGTAAATCAACATGCGCGTTCGGTTCTATCAAGAAACCATATTCCTAGTTCATAATATTTTAATTTGGTTCAGATCTGATTCACTTACACCCAGTAATGAAAAGGTAGAGGTTAATTGCCCAAAAACATCCGAAGAATTCGAGTCGCACGAAATTCCAGCCACGTTTTTGGTTGGGTACTCACTCTCTTAGGGTTGACGCCGATAATTGTTGTGTTGCTAAACGCTTGGACCTCAGGAGTTTCCTTTTTAGACCTCTCTGCTCTTTATGATTTCCTTTGGACAAACCGGTTCAACATCGGCTTTGGAATAGGATTCGAACTCGTCTACGCTATCATCGCGGGCGCAGCTATAGCCCTTATAGGCGTGTTGCTCTTGGCTCGCAAAAGGGAGCAAATTGAAGAGTTGACTGTTACGACCGAAGATTTAACAGTAACACTAGAATGTACCGTTTGCAAAAATCGATGGAAAGAACATTTCCAGAAAGAACAACTGCAGTCCATGGGGTTTCCTCAAAACCGCACGATTTCTCGGAGAAAATGTCTAGCTTGTGGAAGGTTCACCCG
>CAYFXU010000183.1:0-2994 GCA_964347145.1 uncultured Candidatus Bathyarchaeia archaeon | reverse complement strand
GACCCTGGGCTAGAAGTTCCAAGCAAACGAGCCTTGGCGATTCTGAAAAAGGCTGGCGCAGACGTTGACTATGAAAAGAGCCGAGTAGCCATTCCCCCATATGTCGTTGAAGAGGCTCTGAAAAGGGCTCCGAAAACCGTGAAATATTGCGGCAGAAACCCAAAGTTCGACATCTTGCTTGAAAAAAGGAGAACGTACTTCACGACAGATGGATATGGCACCTTTATAAGGGACTTTGAAACTGGTGAGCGGAGAAGATCGACAAGGGAGGATCTTGCCAAGTGGGCTGTGCTGGCAGACTATCTGCCCATGATTCATGTTTTTTGGCCATCAATTGCGCCCACTGACGTACCTGAAGCCGTGGAAGGGCTACACGCACTGATTGTCTCACTAAATAACACAGAGAAACATGTAGAGATCGATGCATACACCGCCAGAGGAGCTCAGTACGAAATCGAGGTTGCCGCCGCCATCGTTGGGGGCGAGGAGGATTTAAGGAAGAAGCCCATAATTTCGGCAGTTCAGTGTCCTATTGCTCCCCTTAAATTTGACAGCGGGTTAATAGAAGCTAGCATAGAATTCGCTAAGGCTGGTGTTCCGGTTGTTCCTTTGGCAATGCCTTTAGCAGGAGAGACAGCCCCTGTGACACTTGCGGGAACCCTTGTCGTCACCAACGCTGAGGTTCTGGGAAGCCTCGTCATTTCTGAATTCGCCAACCCTGGGTCACCAGTACTTTATGGCGCGTGTCCCAGTAACATAGATTTCAAGACAGGAGTATTCGTTTGCTCACCAGAGAGTGGACTGCTCAGCGTGGCTCTCGCACAATTAGCCCGTTACTACGACCTGCCGTCTGAGATATGCGGTGGCTGTTCCGATTCGAAAGTCCCAGATGCCCAAGCTGCTTACGAGAGGACTTCAACCCTGGTTCCCGCCATACTTGCCGGGCCAGACATTGTTTGTGGTATGGGAGGATTAGAGGCAGCCAAAACCATGGCCCCAGAGCTGTTGATTATCGACAACGAAATCCTAGAAGGAATTCTCAGGCTCGTCCGGGGATTTGAGGTAAATGATGATAGCCTAGCATTAGATGTTATCCGCAGGGTCGGACCAGGAGGTCACTATCTAGCGGAAAGGCACACCTTAAACCATTTCCTAGAGGAGCACTGGGTACCAAAAATTAGCGACCGAAGAACCTATGATTCCTGGAAAAAGGCAGGCGCGAAGGATACTCTTGAGGTGGCGAAGGAGAAAGCTAAGGAAATTCTCGCAACACATAAGCCAGAGCCTATCCCTGAGGATGTTCAGAAAGAGATCTCCCAAATCGTGAAAAGCTGTGAGAAGGAGTTCATAAAGCAGGGCTAAGACAATTGGCCTTTGCGAAATCACGCATGCCGTCGCATCTTTGACCTAGTTAGAACCCACAGCGTCACATATACATGCATCTCTGTGCGCGCGCGCCTAAACGGGGATCTTCTTTTCGCCCTCTGACACTATTTGACTGACCCTCTCTTGCACGTCAGCATCGAGTGACTGAGGCTTATGAGTAGCAAGTATCTCCTTCACCTTCTCTCGAGCCACCTGCACAGCGTTTTTTGCCCCAGCAGCCGCCCATGCTCCGTATGAGGATGCATAACTTATCATTGGACGCCAGCATTCATGAACATGTTCAAGCGTGTGTCTTTCAATGAGGTAGTTTCCTCCAGGTCCTACCTTGTTGATCAAGTCTAAAGCTAGAGTTTCGTCGTTAACATCAAAGCCACGTATGAGCCTTAACAAAATGGTGCCAATCTCATAGTCAATTATCAGTTGTTCAAGAGAAAGCAGTGTGTCACCATCTAACAATCCAATACCACAGAGTATGTCAGCGCCTGCCAACGCTGGAGTCAATGCATAGAAAACACTTTCATAAGCTGCTTGTGGACCAGGAATCTTAGCGTCGGGCCCAAAACCTCCAACCATCGACGGTATACCATAGTATCTGGCAATTTCAGCTCCTGCGGCAAAGAGCAAAGCGGATTCTGGGATTCCTGCTCCATATTGACCCGTCCTCAGATCCGGCATAGAAGGCACAGCGCTATACATTATGGGTGCTCCGGGATTTGCCATCTCAATTATCGTGAAAGAACTTAGAACCTCAGCGTTGTTTATGACCATTGTTCCAGCAAGTGTGATAGGAGCTGTCATGCCAGCGTGGGGCATACCCATGAATGCTACTGGGATTCCCACTCTGCTGAACTCAAGAGCTGCATCTGTGGAGCCTCCATCGAGGATCAAGGGAGACACTGTGCATTCAAAGGCGTGGGCTATCGGTCTCTTCCTGAGCTCTTCCTCTCCTCCAACCACCGCAGCGAGCATCTCTATCTCGTAAATCGCTTCTTCTAACTTAGAAGTCGAATTCATCGTTATGGGCTTCTCCGTGTTGTTTAAAGAAGCTTCAAGCTCATGTAGCACATGGGCTTGCGGGGGCACATCTGAAGCTACGACCATAGGCCAGTAAATGTGAAGGTCTTGCAAGGCGTCGGCGATTATCGCCGTCGTTACCACATCGTCCTTCACAGAGTCTCGTTTTTCACCCGTCTCGAAATCAATAGTAGCTATCCCTATGCCATCAGTAGAGAAATAAACATGTCTGCCGTCTAGCCTAACATCAGACTTAGGGTTTCTCGCATAAAGCCTGATGTGTTTTGGCGCCTTTCGCAAGGCCTCCTCAACCAAGTGAGAAGGTATTTTTGCCATGTTTTTCTTGTAGTCTACAGGTGCACCCGCGTCCTCCAAGATCTTCAAAGCTTTTTCGCTGTGAATTTTGATACCTGTATTTTCCATTACTTCCAAGGTTGCCCAGTGAATGCTGTCGAGGTCATCTTCACTCAGCAGACTGGATTTCACTTTCCAGTATCTATCAAGTATTTTTGAAGGCATAATGCTTTTGCACCCTGATGCCTCCTACTACCAACCCGTGATTATAAACTATTTGCACGCACAAAACTCGGAACA
>CAYFXU010000182.1:0-3003 GCA_964347145.1 uncultured Candidatus Bathyarchaeia archaeon | reverse complement strand
GCGACACCCTCAAGAAAACCTCGATATAGAATCACTCTCTTATATGTGCTATCTTTTAATGCCTTTCTAAATCTATACTGAAATCAAAGATTGTGAAAAAGAGGAAGAGAAGTGAACGGAAAGGCTGACATTGTTGTGGTTGGAGGAGGCCCCTGCGGTTCATTTTCGGCTTATACAGCAGCAACTCTGGGCGGAGAGGTTTTGGTTTGCGAAGAACACAAGGAGATAGGTGTTCCTAACCACTGCGCCGGCCATCTGAGCGTTACTGGCTTGGAACGATTGGGACTACACTTACCGCGTAGGGCAATTGAAAACGAGATTAAAGGAGCCATTTTTCATTCGCCCGCAGGCAAAGAGTTCGTAATCAGACGCGGTTCCCCTGTAACCTACGTTGTCAACAGGGAACTAGTCGATAAGCACCTCTCAGACCTTGCCATGAAATCTGGGGTGAGGTACCTTTTGGAATCGAGGGCGAAGTCTTTCCTGTTTGATTCAGGTTTCGTCGTGGGAGTCTCAGTTAAGAAAGGTCGGAAAGAAAAGAGTTACACTTCGAATGTTGTGATAGACGCCGAGGGCTGCTCGTCCACTCTATTGAAGAAAACCGGGCTCCGAACGCTTCAAGGATCCATGGCCGTTAAGGCAATCCAAGCCGAAGTAAACAGAGTGGATGGAATAGACGAGGACATGGTTGAGGTATATCTTGGAAGAAAATATGCCCCAGGCTTCTTTGCTTGGATAATTCCTAGAAGAGACGCTTCAGCGAAGGTTGGATTAGCCACGTGTACTGGTGATCCTCGAGAGCACCTGCATCGGTTCATGAAAAACCATCCAGTGGCATCTAAAAAACTAAGGAAGAGCACCATCAAGAGTCTTTCTCTTCATCCCATTCCGCTCGGAGGCCCCGTTCCCAAAACCTATTCAAACGGGCTTCTCGTAGTGGGAGACGCAGCTTCACAGGTCAAACCAACTACTGGAGGAGGCGTGATCGTTGGGCTGTTCTGTTCCAAAATTGCGGGTGATGTTGCATACGAAGCCGTAAAGAACAGCGATTTCTCTGAAACTTTCCTATCTCGGTACCAGTCTCGGTGGAACGAATTGGTCGGTTTCGACTTAAAGATAATGCGTCAAATAAGAAAACTTCTCAACCGTTTGTCTGATCATAAGGTAGACAGAATAGTTGATTTATGCGCGAAGTTTGGAGTTGATGACATGCTTGAGGAGGCTGGAGACCTCGATTTCCAAGGCAGGTCGCTTATCCCCATGGTTAAGCATCCTACAACGTTGTTTGTAATACTTTATTTCATCTTGTCAGGGTTCACTTCGAGTCTACGTTCTCACTCGAAATAACCGCTACACAGAATGTGATATTTAATCGTCAACGGAACACAAAGACTATTAGTTCAGACACCATAACTTGCCGAGGTTAGGAGGATGGCTGCGAAACCGTCTGCTGATCAACCTACTTTTCGATTCAAGCAAGTCATTGTTATGCGAAATGATTTGAAGATGAGCAGAGGGAAGATAGCGGCTCAAGCGGGACACGCGGCTGTTTCCGCGGCTGAGGAAGCGAGAAAGAGATATTCTGACTGGTGGAAGGCTTGGATGGCGGAAGGACAGTGTAAGATAGCCCTGAGAGCGGAGTCCTATCAGGAACTTCTGGAACTCGAGAAAAAAGGAAAGAAGTCAAATTTACCCACAGCCCTAATTATTGACAGAGGTCTGACCGAACTTCCGCCGGGCACCACAACTTGCTTGGGAATAGGCCCCGCCCCATCAACCCAAATAGACGCAGTGACCGGAAAGCTACCTCTACTTTGAGGCCACTTTATTGAAGGTTCCTACGCTTGAAAAAGAACTCGGAATAGAGGTTTACGCCACTCAGTCTCGAGGAATTGCCGGAAAAATCAGGCAGTTGATAGAGGACTTCGTGGTTGAGGAACTCTTGGTTGACGGCTCAAAGGCTGAGGTTTCACCAGCCGAAACTCGGGAACTCGTTGGAAGGGGCCGCTATCTGATCTGCGTGTTGGTTAAGCGAGATTGGGACACTCTTTTGGCAGTCAAGGAAATCGCTAGGCGGTTGGGCATAAGCAATAAGCGGATCCGAATAGCTGGATTGAAGGACGCCAAGGCCCTCACTGCCCAACACATCAGCCTCCAAGGTGTCGCACCCACGAGGGCTTCGCAGGTCAAAATCAAGGACATAACTCTTTATCCGCTCCGTTTTTCGAACAGAAGAATGTTCTCTCAGCTTCTGCTGGGGAACCAATTTCAAGTTGCAATCAGAGCAATATCT
Organism: uncultured Candidatus Bathyarchaeia archaeon; assembly: GCA_964347145.1. Lineage (GTDB taxonomy): Archaea > Thermoproteota > Bathyarchaeia > Bathyarchaeales > Bathyarchaeaceae > CAYFXU01. Next base: position 710 of record CAYFXU010000182.1, on the reverse strand, counting down.
CACACCTCTTCCGTGGTTGAAAAGCGAGTTAAAAACGTGCAAAACGAATTGGCAAGTTTGGGAGGGATCCCCAACTTTTTTGGACACCAGCGCTTCGGCACTATTAGACCCATCACCCACTTGGTGGGTCGTTTCCTAACAAAAGGCGAATTGAAGAAAGCAGCACTTGCCTTTCTCGCTCAACCTAGCATACATGAACATCCCGAATCTAAGGAGGCACGGGAACAGCTGCGAGACAATCAAGACTTTGAAAAAGCCCTCAGTTGTTTTCCGAGACACCTCAGATATGAACGTCTCATGCTTGGCCACTTGGCGAAACAACCGAGAGACTTCGTGGGCGCATTTCGAGAGTTGCCTCTGACGCTGCGCAAACTCTTCGTCCACGCCTATCAATCCTTCCTCTTCAACAAATTCCTTAGCGAACGAATCAGACGAGGTATTCTCCTCAACGAGGCTCAAATCGGAGACTACGCGGTAGAGCTTGACGACAACGGGCTTCCAACAACCGAGTTTACACAGGCGACTGAATCGTCTCTCGCAACCGTCAAAGAGGCATTAAATGAAGGCAAGATGCGAGTATCTATTCCCCTTGTAGGTTTCAAACAACCCCCATCCCAAGGAGTGCAAGGAGAAATCGAGCAAGAAATCCTTGAAGCCGAAAACGTGAATCCTCAAGACTTCCAGATTTCATTCATGCCCGAAGTAAGCGC
>CAYFXU010000181.1:0-3044 GCA_964347145.1 uncultured Candidatus Bathyarchaeia archaeon | reverse complement strand
CTTGCTGTGTTTTCCCATTTGTCCGTCAACAGTCTTATTAATTAGCTCTTTGCCACTTTAATTAGCGCAGGCGGCTCCGCGCACAGGGAGCGTAATGATAGCCAGAAACGCTTTGCTCCGAGTAATGTTCTGTATAAGCTTGTTGCTTTTTGTCTTCGCCACCTTTTCGCCTTGGGCTGGAAAACCTGGACGTCATCTCTCCCTTGCACTCCCCATCTGGAGAGAAGAGCTTTATTGGTCTTTTCAAGTAGTTTTGTATCCGGTACCTCTTGGTGGCGAAGAATTTAGCGTATATTCATGGGATTTTTGGTTTGGCCCCCATGACAGGTTCTTGCTATGGGATTCTTGGTTCAGCGGGGACATGCAAGATCATGGACTCACTTTTGGATGGATCCACCTGTTTATTCTCCAACTGTTAACCGTTTTTTCAGGGATTTACGTTCTGGTTTGGAGATGGCGAGAAATCGAATACTTGCTGGTTCCCTTCTTTTTTTCATTTTTAAGTGTTTTAGCGGGGTTGGAGCTGATAAGCATGTTCATGCTTGTGTGGAGAGGTTTCGCAAATACTTACTGGGGTCTTCACTCTGCCATTCTTTCAACGTTCAGCTTTCTTGGGACATTTCTAATCCGATATGTGATGCAAGAGGACGTAAAAAATAGATGGAGTGTGATTAGAATCTTAGGAAAGGAATTCTTTTTGAAGGGATATTGGAAACTTCTGCCAACAGCAGGTCTAGTCATCATACTTTCTGTCGCTTCAACATTCACCTCAGTTCTTCATAAGGTTTCGTATGAATCGATAGGCGCACGCGGAGTAACTTTTGTTGCGATTGAATACGGGTTTCCACATCCTTGGTATTTTGAAGTCTATAGCGGAAGTTTAGGAGGAGATTTTGCAGGTTACGTATTAGAACGTTTCGTTGCAGACACTATCATCTACCTAATCATATATTCGATAATATCCGGGTTCATCTATTGGCTATATCGGCGAGCATGCATGCATGCTAACGATTCTGACGCGCGCGCGCATCTTTTTTGTGTGCGTGCGTTCTTCAGCTGTTGACTGATGCCAAGGTGTTATTTGCCTTTTTTAATATCTTTCTGATTTTCTTCACTACATCTTTGTCTAGTGGCGGTGGCTGGTGTTCCGCAAGTATTTTTCTTGCTTTCTCTCGTGCAACTTCCACTATGTTTTTTGAGCCCATTTTTTGCCATCGAGAACGGGAAGTCCTGTCTGAAAGCTCTGGGAGATAATATTCTTGGCGGAGGTGCTTAAGTGTGTGCATCTGTTGCAGGAAGTTCGATGCTTCACGAGCTACCTTACCAATGACATCCATTGCCAGTCTTTCTTCGTCCACTTCGATGCCTTTAACCGCCCTAAAAATCATCCCAAAAATTTCATCGTCAATAACCAGTTGCTCATAACTCACTGTAATGCCGCCCTCAATACATCCAGCTCCTGAGAGCATATTCGCCTCGGCCAAAGCCGGTAAGATACCGTTTAGCACCTTCTCAAATGCCGCTTGTTCATCCAATGTTTTAGAGCTCGTGTCAAGTCCATACACGCCGGATGGCAAGCCATAATATTTGGCGAGTTGAACGCAGCCCACTGACAACAATCCAACCTCGACGCCGGAGCTTGTCATTCCAGATAGCATGTCTATAGGAAAAACACGAGGACAATACATGAATGGCGTCCCTTCATTCACAAGCTGGATCATCACCAACCCAGCCAAAATCTCCGCATTCTGCTGAACCAGGCTGCCTGCTAACGTCACTGGACTAGTTGCGCCTGCCATGGGACAAGGCAACACTGCTAGTGGCAAATCTAACTTGGCACTTTGAATCATAATCCTCACCACGTCGCTCGAAAACTTCAAGGGACTAGTTGGCGAGAAACTGCACGTAATTATTGGATGTTTCCTTAACTCTTCTTCCCCGCCTACCACTGCCTCCGCCAACTCGACCATGTAGGGAAAGCCTTTGGCGCTAAGCGGCGTTGCATCAATATTCTTACTCGTATTCTGAAATTGTTCTGCCATGCAGCACACGTCACGAACTTCCTCCGGAACATCACAAGGCAAAACGATCATAGTGCACAAATGAAGGTTAGGCAACGCATCTATCATCTTAGTTAGATCAGCGACATCCTTCATGGTGGACGGTCGAACCTCTCCAGAGTCCATGTCAACTACGGTCGCCGCTCCGCCAACTGCGTGAGCATAGATCTTCTTGTCATCAAGCTCCACGTCATGTTTGGGATCACGAGCATACAACATCACCCGCTTAGGCGTCTTTCTAATACATTCCGTCACCAAACTCGGCGGAAATCTTACACTTTTTTGATTGAAGTCAACATTCACGCCACAGTCAGCCAAAAACTTCAGAAAATTATCCTCATAAACCAGAACGCCAACATCCTCCAGAATCTTCAAGCTTGCAGAATGAATCTCCTTGATCTGAGTGCGACTCAGAATTTCCAACATCATTTTCACCTTATACGCGAGTAAGATTTACGCATGGAAAGTATCTTCGAATAACAAACTAATGTATGATCAACTGATTTTTTGGTTATCACACATCAACCTGCATCAGGAGGCTTGAAGTAAAGGTAAGGTCGATATTTTATGTTGTTTCATTATGTCCCTCACGACATTGTCCAAATCTTTTTCAACGTCGTGTGCTAACGGCTCAGATTCATGTTCTTTCAAAGTTTTCTCGACGATCTCCCTTGCCCTTTGAAAAATATCCTTTGATCCAGCGGCCTTCCATGCCTTCTGCTCTTGTCGATCAATGAGCTCAGACGGGATGAATTGCTCTTTCCTAAACCATTCCAAGGTGTGTTTTTCAGCTAGAAATATCCCACCAGGACCCACCTTTCTTACCAGGTCGACAGCGAGGGTTTCGTCGTCAACTCTGACTCCCTCCAACAATCGTAAGGCCATGCCGCAAATCGTGTTGTCGATCACAAGTTTCTCCAAGCTTTGGCAACTCTCAAAGTTTAGCATGCCCGGTCCAGAAATCACGTTAATTCCGGCAAGTGC
>CAYFXU010000180.1:0-3066 GCA_964347145.1 uncultured Candidatus Bathyarchaeia archaeon | reverse complement strand
GACGCGCCGTTTCAGAACAAACATGTAAAGCGTATGGAATCGATGCCTATGCAAAGGACGCTTGGGACTGTGTCAAGCAAGTTAGAAATTTACTCGGTCACAAATTAGATTAATGGTTGATTTTTTTTGCAAACATCAAAAGTTAGACGTTTTAATGTTGAATTTCCTTACTACAAGTTAGAGTTGGACAGTTAACTACATCTCTTCTCCATTATATGACTTCTTTTCTGACTGTTGGCTTGTTAGACGCGCGCATGGGGTTTCAATCACATTTACTCGTAGTATATCAGGTCTTCTTCCTCGAGTTTCTTATGAAGTTTGTCAACCGCTTCGTGGACGTCTTCTTCCTTCGTGGCGCCCGTGCAAACCAGTTTCCCGCTGGCGAAGAGAAGAATAACAGCTTTTGGTTCATCCATTCGGTAGATGAGACCCGGAAATTGCTCCGGCTCGTACATGGTTCTCCGAAGCGCGTGGGCTGACTTCTCAAGGTCTATCAATCCTCCTAAACTCGCTGACGCAACCATGTTCACTATCTTGATTTCGGGTTTGCCAAGGATGATGATCCCGCTCTTCTTCAGTTCCTTTACAACTTTATGAATTGCCTTCTTTGCCTTCTTCTCGGATTTGGCTCCGGTGCAAACCATCTTCCCTGAATTGAAGATTAGGATAGCCGTTTTGGGTCTCTTTAATCTGAAGACCAGTCCCGGAAACTGTTTTGGACGATACTCAACGCCTGGATTACCTTTCACCACTGCGTTTAGGTCAATCCTCTGATTGAACGTGGCAGTTCCCACGACGTTTTCGATTCTGATAGAAGCTTCAACTTTGTGCATTCGAATCCTCCTTATAAGATACCATCAAGTTAGGGGAGTTACTTAAATTGAGTGTGCTAAATCAGAAGGCATTGCATGCATGCGCAAGGAAAGCCTTCACCCAGAATAGTGGATCGCGAGGGTAAACAAGATGGCGCGCGCGCCTCATGAAAGCGAGGAAAAAGCTGTAGTGCTGGGTCTACAATCTCTAACCTGAATGTACTTACACTGCATCCCTTAAGAGTCCAAGAATGTCCTCAACCGCAATCTTATCCTCTACATCTAACACCTTCACTGCATCTTCTAGGGTTGTTACACAGAACGGACAGGCTGTGACTATAACCTCGGCACCGAGTTCAAGCGCTTCTTTAACTCGATTTACGGAAGGTCTCTTTTCAGGAGTTGCTTCCTCAGTCCAGACTCTCCCGGCTCCCCCGCCGCAGCAAAAGCTGTTCTCCTTTGTTCGCTTCATCTCCTCGAGTTCTAGATCCTTTAGTGATTCAAGAATTTGCCTGGGAGCATCAAATATCTCATTGCGCTTGCCTAAGAAGCAGGGGTCGTGGTAAGTAACCCTCTTCTTTACGGCTTTGGGAAGTTTGAATCTGCCGTGTTCGATGGCTTCGGCGACAAATTGCGTATAGTGCTGAACGTGAAGCCCAGCGTCGCTGTAGGGTTTATCATTCTTGAAGGTGTTGTAGCAGTGGGGTGACAAAGTCACGATTCTATCTGCATCGAGCTTCTCGAACATGGACACATTGTGCTCGGCAAGCATTTCGAACAATCCCTTTTCGCCGAGTCTGAGTATGTGATCCCCACAGCACCATTCTTCGACGCCCAGTGTTGCGAAGTCAACCCCTAAGCCACTGAATATTGAAGCCATAGATCTAGCGATTTCTTGATTTCTCGGGTCGTAGGCTGGAGAACACCCTATAAAGTATAGGATGTCGGCCTTCGTGACCGTTGGAAATGTCCTAACTTTTAAGTCCTTAGCCCATCCCATTCTCTTGCTTGGATGTGTTCCCATGGGGTTGTGATATTTAATCACGCTCGTGAGTACATCCTTGACTGTTCTTGGAATAGCTCCTGTTTCGACCATGAGGCTGTGTTCATCAACTATCGAGGATGAAGAATCGACTTCTTTGGGACAAAACAGTGTGCAAGAGTTGCAGGAGGTGCACAGCCACACGTTTTCCGCCATCGGCTTCAATCGCTCATCTACGCCTTCATCTCTTGAATCGGAGATAAACCGATAATTCGTAGCATAGGTGGAAGGTCCAAGGAATCGTTCATCAATCGCAGCTGGACACGCGGAATAACAGATGGAGCACTTTATGCATAACGTCAAGTCCCAGTACTTTTTGAGTTCCGTGGGTGCTTGAATGAATTCAGTGGGCTTCTTGAGTGCATCTTCATGCTTTATCAAAGCATTCTTGATTCTATCATACCTGTCGAAGAAGGGTTGGATGTCAACAACAAGATCCTTTATGACAGTCATGTTTTGCAGGGGTTCGATAACCAACGAGTCGGATTCGAGGTGAAGCACTTGTGTATAGCAGGCTAACATCGGTTTTCCGTTGACCATGATTCCGCAGCTTCCGCACACTCCCATTCTGCAGGAGTGTCTAAACGCAAGCGTCTCGTCAAAGTTGTCTTTGATATACATCAAAGCGTCCAGCAGAGTTGTTCCCTTGCGAACAGGCATCTTGTACGTGGACACGTAGTGCCGTTTTTGTTTGGGATCGAAACGATGTATCGTGAATTCGACAGTTTTCTCAACTAGAGTTGTCATTCAAACACCTCCTAGTAGGCTCTCTTGGTCGGCGGCCACTTAGTAATCGTAACTGGAATGTACTCAAGCTTCGGTCCCTCTCTCGTATGGTACGCCAACGTATGCCTTAACCAGTTTTCATCGTCACGCTTCGGGTAATCAGGTCTCGAATGAGCCCCTCTCGACTCTGTTCTCGCAAGAGCACCAGCGATCGTCGTTTCAGCCAGATCCAACGTGAAGTCAAGCTGCAAGGCGGCGACAAGTCCAGTGTTGAATGTCATACTCTTGTCCTCAACTCTTACGTTTTGAAATCGCTCCTTGAGCTTTCTCAGTTCCTTCAAGGCACTCTCGAGCTCGTCGCCTTTCCTGTAAATCCACACCTTCTCGCTCATGACTCGTCTCATCTCATCCCTAATCACTGGAACCCTTTCATCACCCTCGCCACCCAAGATTCCGTCAAAGATTCTTCTTTCCTCTGCCAAGACT
>CAYFXU010000179.1:0-3098 GCA_964347145.1 uncultured Candidatus Bathyarchaeia archaeon | reverse complement strand
CAAGGAGAGACCATCTAGGTGTCTCCACTTCTTTGGATACCTCAGGAATATGCCGAAAAATACCTTGATTCCAGACGAGTGCCTCGGGTGCACCAAGATGGTGGAGTGTCTCTATCATTCTATCCTCGAATAGGACTGAACAAAAGAAGCAAAAAACGTGAACCAGCCTCTAACGAGACTCCATAAACATTCTAGTGGAGGCTTCACTGTTTAACCAATTGTTGAGAATCTGACGAATCTCACAAAGTGTACCGTGCGACAAAATCCAACGTGTCTCTTGCTGGCTCAGCCACGTATTTTTTATCCAACTATTTCTCCAGTTCCAGCCTCTGTTGGATGGAGGCTATGACTTCTTTGATCACGTTTCTTTTTATCGCCTTAATCATCATTTTCATTACTTCAGGAGAGCGAACGATATCCGTCGTGGTTAACAAACCAACCAGACGCCCCTTTTCAATGACAGGAAGTTTTTTGATTTTCCGTTTCCGCATGATCTTCGAGGCCTCATCAACGTCCATTTGAGGATTACCAACCACCAGGGGCTTCGACATTATTCTCCTGACTTTCGTCTTTTCGGGATCTACGGGCCCCAGGATAACTCTTTTCACCATATCTGTTTCGGTGACGATTCCAACGGGTTTTCCGTCCCTTACAACAACCAAACAACCGATTTCATGCTTCTCCATGAGTTCCGCTGCTTCTTTCACCGTTGCCTTTACCGGCACTGAAATAACGTCCTCAACCATAACGTCTTCGACTTTCAAGGACATAGCAAGGAACCAGCTTGCACGAAAATGTAATTCCAGTTGGCCATTTATGCCTTAAGAAAGAATAATACTTATCTTGAATTCATTTGGCCAAAAAAAGCAAACTGTTGGCGCCATTCCTCCGCGCGCTACAAACATTCCGTTATTTTGGCGCAGGTCAAGCACTCATTGGGAATTGGAGTATTTCTTGGATGTTCCTTCAAATATCCAAAGTGGTGAGAGCATCCAATGGGCTGGGTCTTCGCTGAATTTTCAGTCTTTTGGGTCTTGAAGAACCCCGTTTGCACAGACTTCGGTCTTTCAATGGTCCCAAAGTTTTCTGCACGTTCTTCTCGGTGTTCGTGGTGTGTCAATGGGCCATTATATCGTTCGGTGGAGAAAGACTGCTGAATATTGCGATTGAGTGATTTTGTTTTTAGGGTTTTTTCTCCTCCGGCTGGGGCTTTTAACTTGATGAGCACTATTAGGTAAAGTAGCATGATAATGACTACTGTAATCAGCAAACCAGTATCAAAGAGGGACAGAGCAAAGGGAAACATAACACATTCTTCACTGGAACAAAAGAGCGGCTTACCACATATAGCCTTAATGAATTCAGCGTACATACCGCGAATATTGACAGGAATCGTCGAAAGGCGGGCTTTCGCGTTTCGCCAAGAGGTTGACACGCGCATAGAACAAATGATAGGCTAGGTAATTTCAAATTCTATTCTGTAAAGCAGATATGTTGTTGTGTCAGGAACTAGAATTTTCAAGCGGACTTTTACGTATGAAGTGCCACTTGATGTCGCGTTGACGTTGCTAACCTTGATGTATACCGTGGAGGAGCTAGCCAGATCGGATGGAGGCCCTTCTGACTGGGTTATGGCTCCCCCGTTGATGATTATTTGGTCGCTTGTTGTGGCGCCACCAAAACTTATGGTAGTGTTTGACAAACGACCAACACTTGAGTTGTCATAAACTAGAAGGTTAATTGTCCAGTTCGCTCCTACCTGTTCGGTCAAAGCTAGAACGTAGTCGTAGGTGGAAACGGCATCGTACCTATAGACTAATTTAACTTGGTTTGTCTCTTGCTGATACGTTGACGTCGTTGTTTGCACGCCTGTAACCTTGATTTTGGCGTTTCCGGATGAAGTGTAGAATTGTGGATTTGTGTTTATGCTAAGGTTCGTTGTTTCGTTCGAACCTGATGATGTGTAATTTGCGTATCCTTCACCGCTTGTCACATAAGAGGATGAAGAATAGTTCCAGACCTGGATTGTGACGTTGACGCTTGAGATACTATACTGGGTTACGACAGTGAAGTTTAGCTGTGTTGGGGTGTTTTTTGTCATGCTTGAGAAAACGAATTCTGTTGAAACGGTATGTTCGCTGTAATATGTGGGTTTGAGCTCTATCCAGTCTGCCTTGAAATTGAATTGGGTGTTGGTGTTTTTCACTGCTTGAACTTTGATTTTCCAGTTTGCAGTTGTCGCATTACGAAAATCTTCTGGGCTTGTTGTTATTGTTTGGTTTCGGGTTTCGTCCGTGTTTGCTGTTGCTGAACTGTTGTAGGCGATGTGGCCGTCTCCAATATTAGGATAGCTTGAGCTAGTCCAGTTGTAAAGTTGCAGGGTGACGGTCACGTTGGATGTATCCCAAGCTGAGTCAACTGTCCAAATGAGTTGGGTCCAAGAGTCGATGTTGCTCGTGCCGGTGAACTCGACTTCGCTTGTGAATTCGGTTGGGTCGCCAAAATTTCGGAATGCAATCTCAAAGCCTTCATAGTTTTGGGTAGCAGTGTCCGAGGTGAAGGCGGCTGCGGTGCCAGTCAGTGTGGTTCCGTCCCATTTTAAGCTGCCGAGGCAGCTGTTGCTATCCAATGTTGCGCCCAGTATCTTCGGGCCGACGCCCCGTGGGTCATGTCTGAGTTGAATCCAAGGGTGAGTGCCAGTCATTGTAATGGTTGAATCAGTTCCCCAACCGCTGCCAAGCGTCCAAACATTGTAGGTTAGCTCATTGTTTTTTGTTCCCCAAACCATCAGGGCTTTGCTTCCGGTAGGTTCCCATGCGATGTCTGCACTTCTCGTTGAGTTGCTGTCGAGTGATTGATCTTGAACGCCGTGCAACGTCCATGTTGTGGAGTTCCAGTCAGCAGTGACCAACTTAGCTTCACTATCGACGGCAAGCAGCATCAACCTGTCTGACGCGGGATCGCCCTTCAACGAAAACCAGTTGGGTGGCCGGGATTCGGTTAGGTCAACAGTATAGTCTGTGTAATTTGCGACGTCAGTGCGTCGAACCACATGAGCATCGTCACCGGTTCCGTAAGCAAAATTTGCATACCCGCTA
>CAYFXU010000178.1:0-3158 GCA_964347145.1 uncultured Candidatus Bathyarchaeia archaeon | reverse complement strand
CATGTCGTTATTCATTCTAACTACTTTTCCATAACCGTAGATTCTGTCCATGAGCGCGGGGTGAATTTGTCCAATGCTGTCGAAATTTCCGGCGCCAACCAGGAAACACATGCACGGTACGGCTTCGGTTGCCACGGCCATGGCAGCAGTTCCGCCTGCGTCGCTCCATCTGCTTCGTAGGGTTATCGGCAATTGCCCGTCTTCTAGAACCGTCAATAGTGTGATGGCTTCATGTGGTTTCAAATTCTTGATTTCATCTATGTAAAGGATGCCAAGATGGGCTCGATGGGCGTCTCCAGCGGTCACTCTTTGATGTTCTGGGGTGCCGAGACCGCCGGTTTGTAACGGATCCCAGGCGATGCTTCCAAACAATTGGGCAGAACCATGGCCGGTGGCGTCTATGAAAGGTGCAACTTTCTTAGAGTTGTCAACAATTAGTTTCGGCACTTTCGATGCTCTTGCTCCTCCTATTCCTTTTGCACCTCCAAGGACTCCGAAGCGGCCGAGAACTGTTATTAGCATTAGAAACATTAGCATCATCCCAGCTGGAAGGAAAGTTGTGCTTCCAATGGAAACAAAGGCATCCAAGATGAATCTGGAGAAATCACCTTTGTACACAGTTTGAATTGGCTCCCCAAACCCGGTTAATGCGTTTGTGTCCCAGCGAATCTTCTCTTGCCATAAATAATAGAAACCAGCAAACATGAAAATTGAGGCGACGCATATCATTAGGTAGATGATAATCTTGACTCCAAGGCGTTGAAGAAACAGCTTCTTTGCTTCTTTCAACTTCTCCTTGAGGATAAGCCTTTTTCCTTCGCCAGCTGAATGGCAGGAGATTCGAGGTTCGCTCGGAACCACTTCGTTTTGCCAGCAGACCGCGTCTTGGAGCTGAATGTTCTGTTTCTTGTATAGTTCAGTTAAGTGAACCGCAAGAGCTCTCCCGATCAAGGACTTGCCAGTTCCAGGATCTCCAAGCAAAAGGAGGTAGGGTCCGGGAGGAGCAGTCTTCTTAATCTGTGGCTTCTCCCTTTTCGGGTCCTTCCAGCCTTCATACCAGTTCTCTTTTTTAAGGTATTTTAGCTTATGAACCCATTCCTCTAAACAGAGGTAGCATTCGTTTAGCGCCCGTTCTTGTCCAATAACCCACTCGAGAAGGTTTTCGGAAACCGGATATTCCTTCGTAGATTTGAAGGTCTTCCAGTTCCATTTCTTGCCACGGATAACTTCTTCATCTTCTCCGAAGTAGTCCATAGTTGTTCCTTCCCCACTTTGGGTCTATTACACAACGATTTTGCGCGCGCCTTTCAGCGAAGGCTCGGTCTCCTATGACAGAACAAGGATTTCTACTCAAGTTAAGCCTTATTTCGGAATTAGGAACATAGCGAAAATGGATTGGACACTCTTTTCTTTCTGTATAGGTGGTAAATTGTCAATAAGAGCAAGGTGACGAAGATAAAGATTAATAGCTGTTCTGCAAAAGTAGCAGCCACAAGCCATCGAGGAATGAACGATGAGAGACGGCATCGCCGTAATAGGCGCAGGGGTGATAGGTGGAGCCATAGTGAAAAGTCTGTTGAAAAGCAGATATGATGGTAGGATTACAGCCACAAGAAGAGAAACAGAAAGATTAGAGGAACTGGAAAAGCTAGGGGCAGTAATAACTAGGGACAACAAGAAAGCCGCAAAAGAATCTGACGTTGTTTTCATATGCGTCAAGCCAAATGATGTTGAAAAAGTTCTGAAAGAAATAAAGGAGGAAATCGAGGGAAAACTCGTCATTTCTACAGCCGCCACGATTCCACTGCAATTCTATAGGAAGATAGCTCCCAAAACGAGATTCGTTAGGACCATGCCAAACGTTGCCGTTTTGGTGCAAGAATCCTTTACTGCCTACTGTTGCAGTGATGATGTTACCCCAAGAGACAAAAAGAAAGTTAACGAGACGCTAAACGTTATGGGAATCTGTGAAGAAGTTGAGGAGAAATACATGGACGCCATCACAGCTCTAAGCGGAAGCGGACCAGGATACATTTCCATAATAATAGAGGCTCTCATGTATGCGGGTTTGAAGGTTGGCTTGCCCAGAGATCTGTCCCTACACAGCTCAGCCCAGACAGTTCTTGGGACCGGGAAACTCGTCTTAGAAACACGGGAACACGTGGCCAAGATCAAAGACATGGTGACGACACCTGGCGGAACCACCATTGAAGCCATATACGAGCTTGAAGGTAGCCAAATCAGACCAGCACTAATGAGAGCTGTTGAAGAAGCAACCAAAAAATGTGAGAGAATCCGAGAAACCTGGGGAATAACTCAAACTTAATCAAGACTTAAATTTCTTCCTAAGCACTTCTAATATTATGCCAAAAGAGAAAGTTATTGTTCTGATGGGGTCTGAAAGAGACCACACGTTCGCTTCCCGCATTGGGGATTTTCTTAGAGAAGAAGGTTTTCCAATCACCTGCGACTACAACGTTGCCTCAGCCCATAGGACTCCCAAAAAACTACTGGACGACTTACAGGAATACGAAAACAGTGGCGAAAACATTGTTTTGATTACCGTAGCCGGACTATCAGACGCCCTCTCAGGCATCGTTGCCGGTTACACGAAATATCCGGTTATAGCTTGTCCTCCCGACTCTGGAAAATTCGAAGGAGCCAAGATTTTTTCCTCCGTAGCAACGCCAAAGGGGATACCAGTCGCTTACATTCCTAAACCTGAAAACGCCGCCATCGCTGCTGCAAAAATCCTCGCGCTATCCAACCACTCCATATATGAAAGCCTTCATCGATATAAACAAAAGACGGAAAGAAACGTTTATGAAGGTGCCGAGAAAGTAAAGAAGACTTCCAAATCCCCAGGTAAAAGGCCAAAATGACGAAATATGATGTCCTGCTCGAAACAAATTTGCCCTTCCCTATATTCAAGAGGGGAAAAGTGAGGGATGTCTATGATCTAGAGAAGAGACTGTTGATTGTTTCCACCGACAGAATTTCAGCCTTCGACGTTGTCTTGCCCAACGGTGTGCCTCATAAGGGAGAAGCGTTAAACAGGCTTTCCGTTTACTGGTTCAACCAAACAAAAAACATAATTCCAAACCACATCTTGGATGTCGTCGATCCAAGGATGGTTTTAGTAAAGAAAACCAAGCCAA
>CAYFXU010000177.1:0-3183 GCA_964347145.1 uncultured Candidatus Bathyarchaeia archaeon | reverse complement strand
AGCAGAATCGAGTAAGCTGGTAGCCGACTAGGAGACCCCCAAACTCAACTTACTTCCCAATTTGGGCTTGCACCATCACAACGACGACACATGGCCAAGGCAGTTTGACGAAAAGCACATGCGCACCCACAGCGATGGACCTACCCCAACAGTTCCTTCTTCCACAACACAAAGTTCTTCTTTTTCGATATCAGCGAGTCCAAGTGTTCTGTAGGGTCTATTGAACTTCTCTAAGTTGCAACCCGCAACGAACTATATGAATCAAACCCTCCAATTCTGAAAAGAAAAAGCATGGAGTAACTATCTAGCCATCTTCTTAAGTGCGGCTACATATTCTGAGCCCCCAGAATCTATAAATTCTTTTACTTTCCATCCTGTCCCTTTCAGGATTTCTTTCATTTCCTCCTTGGACACCATCAAATAGTCAAACCATCTGCCAACATATTTCCTGAACCTTATTCTAATTCTAATTTGCCCGCCCATTCTGCCTTTTTCCTTGTTTAATCTATGATATTCTAAATGCGCAGGATTCTCTGTATCGTAGGGGTCACGAGTGTCAGCTATGATCAGAGCATCTTCAGAAGTCATTCTGCGGAATCTTCTAAGCAACCTTCGCGCCTTTTCGAAGTCGCCAAACAGCCCGAAGTTGTTTCCCATCATGATAACTGTGTCAAAAGAATTCGGCTCAAAATCTACGTCTTCAATTGGTATAACTTTGGCTCTCTTCAACCCTCTCAACTTGCAGACTTTAATGGCAAGAGGAGAATTGTCGATTCCAAGCACGTCAAAACCCCTCTTCTGCAAATACAAAGAATGTCTACCAGCTCCACAGCCAATGTCCAATACCCTTCCCTTCACAAGTTCCATTGCCCTCTTTTCAACAGGATTCCAGTCTTCATACTCTGAAAAGTACATCTTAGGACCATAGGCGCCCCCTCGCCCGGAAGCTTCAAAGTAGCCATCATCTCTTTCCACTATCTCAGAGACGTCTAGCCCGTGATAGCATGCCCATATCTCCTGACCATAGGCATCTTCCTCAGGTTTCAAGGCTTTGATTCTTCTCATTTCATCAACCTAAAGAGAAGATTAGGTGAAGTGAACTTAAAAGTTCCAGTGGACCATGTGGGTACTTCATCTTGCTTGATAGCTTCATCTTGATATTAGCATCCAATGAAAACGGCTACTTTGAGTAGTACCTGTTTCGAAGTTTACCCATTCTTCTTGTGTTGGAAAAAAAGAGAGCGCGCGCGCGCATTTTAGGTTTTTGTCTGCTGTTGACATCCCCCCATAACACATAAGTATTCGGGTCAAGAAGTGAAGCGTGAAGGGGCGTCTCTGCGTGAATTTTCGGGCCAGGAGAGTGGTGGGAACATTTTTGATGGCAATTTCTGTCGTGTTCCCTATCGTTGCATTGTATACCTTCTATTTTGAACCGTATTACGGGCGGGTGCATCCTGTGATGTACACCTTTCCCTTCAGGTGGCTCTCTCTACCTCTGGCCATGGTTGGACTCTCTCTTTTTCTATCAGGTCTATTGGTAGGATACTATGAGGACATCTTCTAGCGCAGCGTGCGCAGAAGAGAAGAAAGACTACAGCAAATTCAGCAGTCAATTATTCTTTGTTGATCACTGAAAATCTTGAAAACATGCTGGAGAATTGCCGCGCGTGCACCGCAAATGCCGGAAAACCCATGAAGAAATCTTAAAAAACTTCTGTGGCATACTATGGCATAATCCTAGACTGCGCGCGCAACTCTATTTTCAATCATAGGCTACAGAAGAAGATATTCATCTCCGTAAGTGGTATCCTCTCCAAGCATCAGGATTTTGATATTTCACCTTGGGACCGCTGTCCGCCAGCGCACGTAAAAGTGTTTCGAAATCTTTTTTTGGGAGCCTTTTGGGTGACATCCTAAACCCTCAACCTATTTGAATCTTTGAAAAGGAGTGCGCTGGCGCAGTCGATTGATCGGACGCGTTTCCCCCCTGATCTTTTCCCCAACATTGTTCATGATTTGATTTGAACGGTTTTCTGTTTCAATAGACGAAATCAATCCCAACGAGAACTTTATCAAAGCAGTGGTCTGCCTATCTGTCAAATTCTTGCCTCTTTGTTCCTTAAGCTCTCTCATAAAATCGTGAAGTACTTGAATTGCTTCTTCACCACGCAATTTGGGAAATTCCGGAATCTGAATAGGCTGCATTCCCATCACCATCCTCTCAAAACCACGGGCATGTATCATACTTTCTCATATCTTAATATATCAATTATTTCGTGACTCGATACATGTCCCAGATCTGACCTAAATAATACACCTTCTCACGCCATCACGCGATCGTGCGCGCTTTGAAGGTCTGAAAGAAAAGTAGTCGCGTGTAATTATTATTCGTAATTCGCAAAGGATAAAAACAGGTTTTTCAAGGATTTTCTATGGCGAATACGGGAAGAGGCAGTAGCGAGTCTCGGAGTCTTTGACCAGTCTTAGGATATGTAAACCTGGCGTGACCAGTTTGCACCCGAATGGTCACACTCCATGAGATTGTTCGCAAGCCTACCAAAGTATTCGCCAATGTCCACTTGCGCAAACTTGTCCATTTGGCGAAGACCATGATTTGTTACGCGCATACTTTGTCTGGGCGCGCGTGGGCGCATATTCTAAACACAGACTAGACTATCCCTTGCACAACCAATTGTTGTCTACAAATAACCGAACCAACCATTAGAATATACCCTTCTTGACATTGTGTCACGCCTTCATTTCAGCCTTAACTTCGTAGTGCTGTGAACGTGCGTCAAATCGTGAAAGCAGCGCCCTTGCCTTTGGAGGAACAACGGCAACTTCATAATCTTCCCCTGCAAAAGCTCTAACTGCCTCCGTTGTATCAAACCACATGACCGTAACAAACTCAACCTCATCCCCAAGATTCCTACGAAAAAGATGAATTCCTCTGTAACCGGCAATCTGACGGTCTCTTATACCAGTGAATATTTCGCTCTTGAGGAGAGCCTCATAAGCGTCCGCGTTCGCAGGCGTAGTCCAACCATGCCAAACTCGACTAATCATGTTCAGATTCTCCTTCCCTATTGAATATTCAACCCGCTACATAGCTTTTCTTAACTTTTTCCCTGAGCTGGACTTCCATTTTCCAGCTTTCCGACATGAAGATCGAAAGTGTTTGGT
>CAYFXU010000176.1:0-3207 GCA_964347145.1 uncultured Candidatus Bathyarchaeia archaeon | reverse complement strand
GTATTCTGACTTCTACTAATGGAATTAGTTTGATTTTAGAATTAAAATTTAACCCAACCAACCAACTTACCCCACGGTTACCCCCTAATTACCCTGTAATTACCCTGTAAGAACTGACAGAATTTACAGGGAATACACATGGGTACATGGGGGATATACTAAAGGGAATTTAGGGTCACCGGTGTCCCTAAATTGCCGGACCAAAATAAACCAAGAAACTGTTTCTAGGTTTGTTTGTCAGGTTCATCCAGTATCTTGTTTTTGGATTCATAAGTAATATCCTTCATCGCGCGCGCAAAGGATATACTCCAAGAAGTATGATGAAGTGAAGTAAGGTTCAAGAAGGTGTGAATTAGGCGTATATCCCTTTCAAGAAAAGGACATACTTTGAGGTATCTTGTTTACTTCATCTTGCTTGATATTCGTATTCTTTAGATGCTCATACCGTAGTGCCAGGCAAAGATAATGAAGTCATCATAATCAACATCTCCGTCATTATCAACGTCGCAGTTCGGTTTATAGCCCAAGTCACCTATTTTTGTTCCGTAGGCTCCTGCAAAGTTAATTAAGTCATCATAATCAACATCTCCGTCTCCGTCATTGTCGCCCCGGATTGTTATTGTAATCCAGCCGTCTTCACAGGTGTTGTCGTCTGTGTCTGTTTCATCTGGAAGTGGATGTGCAAATGCACTGAGCAAGTATTCTCCGTAAGGAACGCCTATTGTAATCCATTCAAAGGTGATTGTAGCCGAGTTTCCGCTTGTCAGAATGAAATTTGTGCGTGTTCCAGCAACGGTTGTGTTGGCGTAAACAGTGACGTTGAAAGTCTCAGTAAAATCACCTTGATTCTCAACGGTAACAGAGATATTCATAGAAGAGCCCACAACCGTTTTGTTAGGCGTCACGTCGACAACAGCAACATCATGATCATTGGAACTGAAAGATTCTTCAACCGTCAGAGTCGCAGTTGAGATGCCAACAAGAAGCAGAACTACCCACATTCGGGCTATGGTTTGAAACTTCATTCTCACTCTACCCTATAATTGTCACCTTACTATTATGAATAGTTGCATTAATAATTTACGCACACACATAAAAATGCGTGCCTAATGTTTTTGCCATTAATAGGAGTAGGAAGAGGAACAAATCGAAATCAAGATAGCTAATTTTGCATGCATGCTTTCCTATTTTAGTTATTTTTCTACAGGCATACGGGCGGTCTAGATCTATCAACTAATTTTGCAGCCAGTCTTCTAGCCAGAGTAGCACGCATATTTTATGTTGCTGTTGTGCCACAGTCACACACACTTAGAAGTCTTCGCACTCCAAAATGAATCTCGCTGTTATTACAGGAACGGTTTGAGGAGGTGAAGAATTTGGAAGAAGTAACTATTTTGCGCGGGCGCGAAGGGTATGAAGACACTCTAAAGGACATTGAAAAGTGGCTAGGCGCAGTACCAGGATTCATGAAGGCACTTCCCCCAGATGTTCTGGTAAATCAGTGGCCTCTATTCAAGAAGTATCAACTGGGAGAATCTCTGATTCCAGCAAAATATAGGGAGTTGATAGGACTGGCGATATCGGCTAACATCAAGTGTCCTTACTGTCAGCTCTTCCACAGAGAAGCAGCAAAAATGCAAGGCGCTACAGATGAGGAACTTTCAGAGCTTGCCTTTCTTGCAAGCAACACAGCGGGATGGAGCGCCATAATTCACGCCCAGCATTATGACTACGACAAATTCAAGAAAGAGTTCCATCAGATTGGAGAACACCTGCGAAACATGATGTCAGCCAAAAAGTAAGGTCCTTTGCACGAAAGCGCTATCCAGTTTTCGAAGACAGCTTCATCTCCCTTTTTTTCGTGCGTGTGCGCACGCAAAGAAGAACTTGTCCTGAAAACTCTAGTACATTCACTTTCGAACGTACCAAATTTTATTACTTTAACAGAGCAGTCACATACGATAGTTTCTGCAACAACCTGCCGTTAGGGTCTGATGAAAATTGCGAGTATCGCGGCGAAAGACATCGGGACCTAAAGGGTGCGCTTCCTGCAAGCAAGCGGCCTATTCATCCAAGGTCTATTGTTTAAGAATGAAAGAATATGTAGATGACATTGTGTACTGCCCTTACTTCGAGCCAAAGCCATTAGTTGCAGAAATGCAACCCTAATAGGCTAGGAAGAAGCTTTTTCATCTTCTCTTCGTTTCTTTTCAAAAAAATCATGAAGCTTCAGAAGGTGACCTCTGGCTATCCATGTCTGCTTATGGGCTTCAACAAGCTTGCCTTTCTCAAAGTTATTTTCGGCTTCTTTAAGGAGGTTTTGTGCAGCGGCGATCAAGGGTTCAATTTCAAGTTGTTTTGGATACGGGTTGAGTTTCCATGAGGAGCTTTCGGTTTCATCTTGGTGCATGAGAGAGAAAAGGAAAAGGGCGTATTCAAGATCGGATGCCGCTCGCCAACTAAAGTACCCAACCTTCTTTTCGTCCTTTCTAACAAGGGCTTCCATGGAGTCTTCAAGATGGGCTATCGCAGACGTAATTGCTTTGAGGATGTTTTCCTGCTTCATCTCTTGTCCCAGATGTGGCAAATTCGATGCAAAGCGCTTTGGCAAAAATTATACCAAATCCCACCTTTTTAAACTCTTCCCGCGTGCGCAGTTAAAGCTTCTTAAGGAACAGGTTGCGCTTAAATAAAATGGAGGCGAGAAGATGAAAGACAGAAAAGATTCGATTGTTTGTTGTGGGTTCTATTGTTGTGATTCTTTGGGGTGTTCAGGCATGATTGCCGATACAGCAACTGTGGTTCCGCAAATAGTTATCCCTTCTGGTCCGCTTGCACGATCAAAAAAGAAGTCTATAAGGCTCGAGCGTCCCATCCACACTTTTTCGATCGTGGCCCGCGATTCTGATACTGGAGAGATGGGCGTTGCGGTGCAATCGCACTGGTTCAGCGTGGGGTCGGACGTGCCTTGGGCTGAAGCTGGAGTTGGCGCGGTGGCGACTCAGTCCTTCGTGGATCCATCATATGGACCAAGAGGATTGGATCTCATGCGCTCTGGCAAGACGGCGTCCGAAGCATTGAAGGAGTTGATCGCCGCGGATCCTCGGGAGGCCGTGCGGCAGGTAGCTATGGTGGATGTCGAGGGTCGCGTAGCAGTGCACACCGGCAAGCGTTGCATTGAATGTGCCGGAGACAAGACTGGGAAAG
>CAYFXU010000175.1:0-3222 GCA_964347145.1 uncultured Candidatus Bathyarchaeia archaeon | reverse complement strand
TTGAATCACTAACTCAAAAAAGTTTGTCGAGGTCTCTAAAAAGGCTTACAGAAAACCGGCTAGTGACAAAGAGCAAAACCTCAAACTACGTCTTCTATTTTAGAACAAAAAAAGTGCCAAAGAAAGCATTTTCACCAACAGAGAAAGAAGTCTATAGAACCATTCCTGAGGCCGGTGTATCTGCCCGCGAGCTTTCCCAGAAAGTTGGCATAAGCCTCAGAAGAACGTACAAATATCTAAAAAGGCTGAAGAAGAGACGCCTTGTCTTCACTCGAAAGAAGCCAAAAACCTATCAATTGACGCCTTCTGGAATAGAACTCGCCAATTTCCTAGAAGAAACAGCAAACCTTGTCCTAGACGCCTCCAAGGCGTCAGCCTTCCTCCTTCAACGTTCCAAACAAACCACAGAGATCCCAACGCCTTCACTCACGGAGTTCTCTCCAAGACCGCTTCAACAATCCACCTCCTAGAGTCCCGAAGAATCAGTAGTTCCACTTTCTCTCCAGCTTTTCTTTTTTGAATTTCCTTCACCAGTTCTTTTATGTTACTTGTGGTTTTACCACTGAATTCGAGGACTATATCGCCTGGAACTAATCCAGCGTCGTCTGAGGGGCTTCCCGGTATCACCCTAGTAACGAGAACTCCTCTATCAACAGGTAGGCCGTAGTAGGACGCGACTTCTCTCGTAACAGTCAATCCGCTAACGCCCAGCCAAGGTCTAACCATGCCACCATGGACAATAATTTCGTTGGCGCATTTTCTAGCTGAATTTATAGGGATGGCAAACCCTATGCCTTGGGCGTAGGGAATGATCGCTGTATTGATAGCCACTACTCTTCCTTGCATATCTACAAGCGGCCCACCACTGTTTCCCGGGTTTATGGCGGCGTCGGTTTGAACGAGGTTTTCTATCATACCCCGTGAAGATTCTATAGATCTGTTCAAGGCGCTTACAACCCCTGAGGTAACGGTTGGACCGCCAGCCAGTCCGAAAGGATTGCCAATGGCAAAGACCCTCTGACCTACCTTTAATTTGTCAGAGTCGCCAAGTTCTGCGGCGGCAAGTTCTCTCTCCTTCACTTTGATGATAGCCACGTCGTGAGTCGAACATGTTCCTGTAACTCGGCCTTCTAATACTCGCCCATCAGCCAACGTCGCCCCGATCTTCTGTGCGCCCGAGACAACATGTTTATTCGTCAAAATGTGACCTTCTGCATCGATGATGGTTCCTGACCCCATTCCTTTAACAGGGACTGCTCTGTAAAAAACATGGTCAAGAAGTTTGACGGTGCTTACGTTGACTACGCTACGGCTTACTTTGTCTAGCACTTCTAGAACTGAAGCCTCATCGTAATTTGACAAATATTTCCCCTCACTTGACGTTGTCACAATCAAGATTTTTTTGTCTTTCGGCTTTCACCTACTGTTATTGCTGAGAAAGAATGGTTCACATCACTTTAGGGCTCATTGCACTAGGTTCATGTCTTGTCCGCAGCAAACTAGAGTTCCAACACCAGCTTCTAACACCTGCACTTTATTCCCACATATCTCACAAATGTATATTTCACCCTTCTCAGTCACGATTTTTCACCTCTTTTCTTTTCGAACTCCTGAATCAAATGCCGCCCATTTTTCCTTGGAATAGGTACCGTTTTTGGAACCTCCCCCTCTCCTTATGCTCTTATATAACTTAAATTTGATGTATCGGGCCGCGCAACAATCACAACTCCTTCTGAGACTATGACAGACGAAGTAACGCTGAGTCAAGATTAAGAAAACATAAAAGGAATTAAATAGCTCCAATCATAAGAGGACGTTGTGATTCCATGGGAAAAAGGGAGATAATAGAAAAGGTTGGGCGTGAAAAAATAGAATTCATAGATTTCATGTTCTCTGATTTATCTGGTCGCCTAAAAAGCGTAACAATATCTCCCAGAGAACTGGAAGATTGCCTTCACAATGGAAAATGGTTTGACGGCTCTTCCATTGAAGGCTTTACTAGAATCCATGAAAGTGACATGATGTTGGTCCCCGATTCATCAACGTACATTCTTCTCCCCTGGCCCCGTGATGGAAAGAAAGTTGCAAGAATGATTTGCGACGTTTATGATCCAGATAACAAGCCATTCACAGGTGATCCTCGATATGCTCTCAAACGGATTCAAGAGAAAGCGACGGAAAAAGGGTTTTTTTACTATGTCGGACCTGAAATCGAATTCTTCCTTTTTAGATCAAAGGAAAACAGAACTTACCATGACACGGCTGGATACTTTGATTTTTCTCCAAGAGACATGGCTACGGATATACGGGCTGTCATAGTATCCACACTAGAAAAACTCGGAATAAATGTGGAAATGACCCATCACGAAGTCGCTCCCAGCCAACACGAAATTGACATAGAATATGGAGAAGCCCTCAGAACCGCAGACAAAGCCATGATTCTCAAACAAGCGATAAAAACCGTCGCAAACAGCAGAGATCTCTACGCAACTTTTATGCCAAAACCCATCTTCGGTATCAACGGAAGCGGAATGCACACTCACCAGTCACTACTTGACAAAAATGGTGAGAATCTCTTCTACGACAAGAAAGACAAGTACAAACTCTCCTCCTTGGCATATTATTTCATGGGAGGTCAACTTAAACACATTAGGGAAACCTCATCCATTCTATGCCCCACCGTGAACAGCTACAAACGTTTAGTACGCGGCTACGAAGCTCCCATATACATTTGTTGGGGCCAAAGAAATCGATCTGCCTTGATTAGAGTTCCGAGATACCGCGAAGGCAGAGAGAAGTCAACTCGACTTGAATTAAGATGCCCTGACCCAAGC
This sequence comes from uncultured Candidatus Bathyarchaeia archaeon, assembly GCA_964347145.1. Classification (GTDB taxonomy): domain Archaea; phylum Thermoproteota; class Bathyarchaeia; order Bathyarchaeales; family Bathyarchaeaceae; genus CAYFXU01. Next base: position 388 of record CAYFXU010000175.1, on the reverse strand, counting down.
TGCAACCCATACCTAGCCTTTGCGGTTATGCTGGCCGCAGGCCTCAAAGGAATCGAAGAAAAAATAGAGCCCCCAGACCCTGTCGAGGAGGACGTATACGGATTTGACGACAGAAAACTCGAAAAATTCTACATCAAAACCCTTCCAGAAAATCTGGGAGAAGCAATAGAAGAATTCAAGAGGAGCAAATTGATGAAAGAAACGCTAGGAGAACATGTCTTTAACAAATATCTTGAAATCAAGACGACAGAATGGAACGAATTCCAAAAAAAAGTCACAGACTGGGAACTTGAAAGATACAGAGACTTGTAAAAGTGAGTTGAAACCCTGACGGAAGAATTCCTCTAGCGCGCAAACATGACAAGAACTCGCGCAGGAGATCGACAAT
>CAYFXU010000174.1:0-3248 GCA_964347145.1 uncultured Candidatus Bathyarchaeia archaeon | reverse complement strand
GCTGCATTTCAACGAGCGTACGCCAGTTAGTTATTAGGCATATGCATGCGCGCGCATGAGCTTTCCTTATCGTGCCCGCTTTCGATGTGTCAACACCTAGTCTTGACTCAAGGATAGAAAGAGAACAACTAGAAAAAGGAGACGGGAATGGGCACGCGAAAACTATTTACATCCAAAGACTAATTCCATTTCGCGTACCCGAACTGGGAATAATCATAGAAACGGGAGTTGGAATAGCCAGAGCAAAGGTGATCGGGTTTGGACGTACTCGAGGCGATTGAGAGAAGAAGAAGCGTCAGAGCTTTTACAAGCGAAGAAGTTTCAGATAAAGACGTTGAGAGGTTGATAGAAGCTGCTAGATGCGCACCGTCAGCTGGAAACATCCAACCGTGGGAATTTGTTATAGTGACTAACCCAGAAACAAAGCGGAGACTATCAGACGCTGCATTGCGCCAAACCTTCATTGAAAAAGCCCCAGTCGTCATCGTAGTTTGCGCTGACGTAGCGCGATCAGGCCGGGGCTATGGAAGCCGAGGCGCGAACCTCTACTGTCTGCAGGACACGGCGGCCGCCACAGAGAACATTCTTTTGGCTGCTCAAGGTTTGGGACTCGCAGCCTGCTGGGTGGGAGCGTTTCACGAGGATGAAGTTGCAAGGGTAGTCAATTCGCCGACAAACGTGAGGCCAGTAGCTATTGTTCCTGTTGGGCATCCAGCCGCGAAACCCAGAGTTCGATCGAAGAGGCCCATTAAGGAAATTGTTCACTATGAGGCGTTTTAAAAGAAAAGAATGATGGTTGATGAAACTTAGATGTTGAGTTCACAGTGGCCGATTAGATTTGCAGTGGCCTTGGGCGGTTTCCTTATATTCGTGGGGATAATGATGATTGGTTTATTCATCGCAATCTATTTCGACCTTGTGGATGCGGGCGTACTTGAAAATGAGAAATATCGAATGCTCTCTCTATGGGCGTTGTTTGCAGTCGGTTTACTTGATTTGGTGTCAGGACTTATACTTAGACGCAGGTGACGTGTGATGAGGGTCAGGAGAATCCTCGCGGTCATAATAGGCTTGGCACAAGGAGGGATAGGTGCATTAACCGTCACCTTGGCCTTTATACTCAATTTCAACCTTCTCGGTGTTCAGAAAATGTTGAACATCCCTGAAGATCTTCTTCCTCTATATCTGTTGATTTTTGGTGCATTCGGCTCTTTTTCAGTCATAAGCGGATTCTTTCTCATTCATGAATGGCTAGAATAGCCAATAGGAGGAAATATCCAGTTGCCGACAGAAAGGAAACTCGGTCTTTCTCGTGCAACGATGGTAGGGTTGGGAGGCGCTATAGGATTCGAGATTTTTGTGCTGCTCGATTACGCCTATTTCGGTTTGGCTGGACCCAGCACGGTCTCAGCGCTCTTTCTCTGTGGTTTAATAAACCTGCTATCAATGTTCAGCTACAGTGAACTCAGCGCGGCCATTCCCAAGGTGGGGGGAGAATATACATACACCAAAGCTGCTTACGGAGGCCTCACAGCCTTCATGGCAGGCTGCTTTAGGTGGCTCGCCAGCGTCTTCGGCGGATCACTTGCGACTGTAGTTTTCGTTCAGCAGCTCGCATATTTTTTCTCAATATTTGTCCCTGGGGTCAGAAATTTTATATTAGTTAACATGCCTCTGATCGCTGCGATCCTGGTTATAATCCTCGCCGCACTTGATATTAGAGGGGTAAGAGAAGCCACAACTCTCATAGTTGTTACATTCTTAGCAATATTCGCCGTTTTTCTCGCTAGCGGATTGTGGCATGGTTTGACGCCTCCAGAAGTGTTGCCAGGGCTCTCGCTTAAAGACTTATCTGGGTTCTTTACAGCGACTGCATATACTTTCACTATGTTTGTAGGGATGAGGGCCCTAGTAGCCGTTGCGCCTCGAATAAAAGATCCGGGGAAGAATGTTCCTAGAGCTTTGCTTCTGTCAACAGTTTTGTTGACCGCTGTTTATTGTAGCGTTGCTTATGTTGCCGTTGGAGTTGTCTCTCCCTTAGGAGATTATGATGATCCTCTCCTCAACGTTGCCGCTGCAGAATTCGTGGGTGAGATTGGAGGCATTCTGGTTGCAGTCGCTGGCATAGTTGCAAGCGTATCTTCTGTAGCTACAGCCATGATGGTTCAATCAAGCATTCTTGGTGGGATGAGCAGAGATGGGTATCTGCCAAAAGTCTTGCTGAGAGTTCACAGACGTTTTGGTACTCGCTACATGTCGGTTATTGTAAGTTCGCTTTTTGTAATATTGTTCAGTGTCATTGGAGCTGTAGAATTCCTTGGTTACGCGGCGAGTTTTGGGTCGATTGTGGTTTTTGCACTCGTAAATCTTTCTCTTATGAAACTTAGGAAAAAGGAGCCGCACCTTGAGAGACCTTTCAAGGCTCCTTTGTATCCCCTTACGCCCATCGCTGGAATCGTCATGTCTATGTTGCTTCTAGTATTTCCGGTTTTTTTGAGAGATGTTAATGCTGAAAGAGCCCTTATGTCTGGGCTCGGGTTGGTGGCTCTGGTTTTGGGAGCGTACTATCTTAGAATGGTAGGTCGTTATCGTTTGCGTGTTGCTCTTGGAGGGATTAGCTTGGGTATGGGGACGTTGTTGGCGTTGCTAGCGCCCTTTTTGGTAAATCGTTTTCCCCCTTATGTTCTAATTCTCGTAATCGCAGTTTCCATTATAGCAGGTGTTTTGAATATCACCGCACGTTCACGCAATGTTTTTTAACCTATTTCGTTTCAACATTTGCTTGTGGGCAGAATGCCGAAAAAGAGGAGAAAAAACAAGGAGATTGTTGTCGCCACCTCCCATATTAGAACCGAAAGAGATGCCCTTCTAAAGGATACTACTGGAGTTGAGGCGCTAGACGTTTTTAGGGTGTCAGGGAAAATAGGTAGACGTTTATCTGGTTTGATGATCACTGTCGGTGCCTTGCTTTCCCTCCTCTCGTTATTCAGCATCCTGAAATTCGCAAGACCCACCTTTACCGACCCTTTTTTCGTCGGCGCCTTCGGCTTTCTGGGAGCGATAAACATCTTTTTCGGGCTGATGTTATTGGCGAAAAAATAATTCTGCTCTTAACCAGAAAAACGCTTCAAAATCTTAGGCGCGCATGCGCTCCAGAACCGCACTCATGAAGAACTCACGAAACGTCTAGGATGCGCACGCAAACCGAGAAGCTGTGGGGACAAAAAAGAATGTCGAGAAACTGGAAA
>CAYFXU010000173.1:0-3274 GCA_964347145.1 uncultured Candidatus Bathyarchaeia archaeon | reverse complement strand
ATGCTGCCTTCATTACCGGACATTATTTCGTGATTGATGGCGGGGAGATTGCAGGTGGACTAGCGAGCCGGTAGTTGGTGGCCACGGCCAAAGTAGAACCGCTTCTGCGTAGCTTTGTACCTGATTATTTGGTTTCGTCAGTGAGGGCTAGCGCGCGCATCCAGATGATTGTCAAGCTACGAAAAAAACTCATCAAATTGAATATATGCTTAATGCGCGTGCGCATTTACAAACCGCTTAGAAAATACGCGCACATAAATAGAACTTTCATTCTGAAATCTTAAATACATGACTATGAAATAACGTGAAAGTCTGAAAGGAGAATCGCAAAGTGAAAACTAAGCTTTGGGCAGTTTGCGCATCAATTGTCTTCTTGACTCTGCTGATAACCTCGATATCACCAACCTATGCCGACGAAATGACTGGGACGACAAATCCCCTAACGGAAACTCCGGGAACGAGCTCAACCAAAGGAAAATGGACTTTCTACACAGGCAACTCATGGTCTGGCACGATCAATCATGGATCTTATGAATATGGTACATGGCAAAGTTTAGCTGGCAAGCCAATCTTGATATCATGGAAAAAATGGAAGGTAAACACTGATGGAGACGGCTTCCATGCCGGAACTGTTTCAATTGACTCCGAGGGTCTTGGGATCGTAGGAGAAATGAAAGGACAGTTGAGTGACGACAAAATCGCTGGAAAATGGGTTACTACCCTGAACATACACGGTTCCTACGATGGCTACAAAAGCGGAGGCAGTTGGATTGTCTACTTCTATCCAAGCGGCTTCAACAGCTACGGATACAACTACGGAGCTCGCATATTCAACGGCTGGTATAACAATTATCTTGCGGCACGCACCGATGCTGAACCCCCAATGCAAAACGACCAAATGTACTATGACGAATGGTCGCTAGTCATGAAATGGAGCGAAGGATGGGACCAAGCAAGATTCATGGGAGGACAGTGGGGCTATGAAGCCTGGGTCACAAATCACTATACTGTCGTAACATCTGACGGGTGGACATACGAAACGTTCACCAAAATCGTCTGGACTGATGGTGTTGACCCAGATGGTCCAGAAGGACCAGCATACGTGATATGGACCAGCTTTGCAGCGATACAAGACGTTTATTATGCGACAGCCCCTGATGGAACGATCACCGTATTCAGCGATTGGCACACTGGACCAGCCGGATTAGGCGCACCTGCAATCGAGATGCTCTGCGAAGAAGCGGAACCATAGAACGAGACAGTCGACTTCAAGTCGGCTACTTTCCTTTTTTTTGCGCGTGACCAACCGACAAGTGAAATGCGCGCGCCTGCACAAACCACCACCAGTCTATTAAGCTCTGGAAAGTAGTAAACTGTTTTTATTCAACAAGGCAACTATTGTATGTGGACGCTGCAAAAAGAGGAAACTTCAGGTATGACTGAAAAAATCATTGGTTACGGAACATGGTACGACAAGGTTGCCGTCCAAATCGTAGAAAGGGAGCGAGAGTTGGGAAGAAGCCTTGACTTGACCAGAACCGAAAGCGGCCTCGGAGCCTCAGGTTTTCCCCACATAGGCAGTATCGCTGACTGCGCAAGGGCCTACGCGGTGGCTCTCGCCCTTCAGGAGCAAGGATTCAAGTCTGAGTACGTCGCCTTCGCAGACGACCTTGACGGTTTAAGAAAAGTTCCAGTTGGACTTCCAAAATCGCTTAGAAAATATCTGGGATATCCAGTGACGTCCATCCCGGATCCCTATAGCTGCCACAAAAGCTACGGGGAACACATGAGTTCTCTTCTCCTAGAAGCCCTAGACGCATGCGACATAGAATACACGTTCATGTCTGGCAAAGATGCATATGAAAATGGTCTCTTGAACGAAGAAATCAAGACTTTACTGATTAACGCTAAGAGAGTAGGAGAAATAGTTAGAGAGGAGGTCGGACAGCAAAAATTCTTGGAGGTTCTCCCCTACTTTCCCATTTGCTCCAACTGTGGTCGAATCTACACCACGAAAGCCCAATATTTTCTTCCCAGCGAAGATAAGGTTCTCTATACCTGTGAGGGAATGGAGGTAAAGGGAAGGTGGTTGGAGGGTTGTGGACACAAGGGCGAGACGGACTTTAAAAGGGGAGAGGGAAAACTCGGCTGGAAGGTGGAGTTCGCGGCGAGATGGAAAGCCTTAGACATACGGTTCGAGGCGTATGGAAAGGACATCGCAGGTTCGGTGAGGGTGAACGACCGCATATGCCAAGAGATTCTCAACTGGCCTCCGCCCTTTCATGTGCAGTATGAAATGTTCCTAGACAAGAGCGGGAAAAAAATATCCAAATCGGCTGGAAACGTCTTCACACCACAGGTTTGGTTCAGATACGGTTCACCTCAGTCCCTTATTTTGCTGACTCTAAAACGCTTTGTCGGAACCAGAGCCCTCTCTGTCACAGACATACCCCAATACATGAACGAACTCGACGAGCTAGAAGATATTTACTTCGGAAGGAAAACACTATCCGACAAAAAGGAGCGGGCCAAACTCACAGGTCTCTATACATACACCCAATTTTTCAAGCAACCCACCAAAATGAGCATTCATGTCCCCTACAATCTGCTCACGTATCTAGCCAAAGTGGCTCCAAGAGACTCCGAGACGGAGTTCATCACAGAGAAGCTCAGAGACTACGGGTATGTAAAGGAAGAGGTGCCAGAAGATCTGAAGAGACGAATCCAATATGCTCTCAATTGGACGGAAGACTTCATAGAGATAAAGGAAAGAGCCATGAAGCTGAGTGATAAAGAAATCAGCGCTGTGAAGGCACTCATCCAACTTCTTCAAACCGAAACAGACGAAGAACAGATACAAGGTGCCATCTTCAAAATCGCAAGGAAACAGATCATCCAACCGGCAAAGTTCTTCAAGACCCTATACTCAATCCTGCTGGGGGCGCCTGAAGGGCCGAGACTAGGCCCATATATCCTAGCCATGGGAAGAGAAAACGTGATCAACGCCCTAAAAAGAGCGATGAAAAAACATTAGCCAACTCTGAACAGCATCAGCCAATATTTGAATTCCAACATCAGAAGAATATTGAAAACACATTTCTATTAGATTTGAGTCCAGCCGTTTCCTCAACTTATCTTGCCCTCGCCTGATCTGCTGGAAGCAAAAAAGCGCTCGCTCAAAATAGTGGAAGTAAATATTCCGCAATTAGAGCCTGTTTCAAGAAATACTTGGCCGTGGTCGAGTTAGGACTTACAACCTATGCATGATATCTCC
>CAYFXU010000172.1:0-3341 GCA_964347145.1 uncultured Candidatus Bathyarchaeia archaeon | reverse complement strand
TTGTTGCACAGACCATGCGTGCGCGCAATTGTTGCACATCCTCGCGTAGCCAAGCCTATCCAACGCTACGTTATGAATCAGTCTGCTCAAGAGTCACTCCCTGGAGACTCGCCAATCAATGGTGCTGAATATAATAAGGATCCGGTGGAGGCTCCTATCACGCTCTCACGCGGCGAAGATCGCCGGTTCAAATCCAGTCCGCCCTTTCGATGGGCGAATGTTTTACGGTAAGCTTAAATAAGGCAACCCGCCAACTGATTGAACACGCAAGAATTAGGGTTCCTGTAGAATGCTAGTTCTTCGTTAACTATGATATGGAGGTGCAATTCGTTTGTCGTATAGAGAACCTCGAGAGATGCATAAAGCCGTTTGCGCCGATTGCGGTCAAGACTGCGAAGTTCCATTTAAACCAGACCCTGAACGACCGGTTTATTGTCGAGATTGTTGGTCAAAGAGAAGACGATCAAGAAGACCTAGATACTAGGTTTGCGCGCGCGTGATTTGCTTCAATATTGTCCAACATTTTCTTTAATTTTCTTTGCCATCTCGTCTAAATCCTGTCTTTTTGCCCTTTGAAATCCCACAGGCCCTAACATAGCTCCAACAAATTTTGATATAGCATCTCCCCTAAATCTCGGTATGACATGGACGTGAAAGTGCCTTACTGACTGCCCCGCAGCCATCTCATTAAATTGAAGAATGCTGATTCCCTCAGCGCCAACAGCCTTCTTCACAGCAACACTAAGTGTCTTGACCGCAGCGAATATGTCGGCTAAGGCTTTTTCGGGAATCTCATAGATCGTTTGCCAATGTTCCTTTGGGACAACCAAGGTGTGACCGAGGTTGGCGGGATGCAAATCCAAGAAAGCCAGGACACTATCACCCTCATAGATTATGCTTGCTTGGGCTTCTCTCGACACAATCTTACAGAAGCTGCAAGACTCACTCATGCGTATCTCTCCTCTTTCCATGGATCAGCCGTGTTGCTGTATCCTCTTTTCTCCCAGTATCCCAATTCTTGTTCTTCCGTAAATCTCAGCTTCTTTACCCATTTTGCGCTTTTGTAGGCATACTTTTTAGGCACTACCAGACGTAACGGACCCCCATGTTCAGGCTTAAGAGGCTTGTTATCGAGTCTGTACGCCAGAAGCACATCATTGTTCAGTAGGTCTTCAAGGGGCAAACTCGTTGTGTAATCCCCTTGAGCCACAACCGTCACATACTTGGCCTCCTTGAAAGGTTTAACCATACCAGAAATGGTTTTGAAGGCAACCCCCTCCCACTTATTGTCCAACTTGCTCCACCCAGTTACGCAGTGAAAATCGCTTACGCTCACAACTTTTGGAAGCTTCATAAACTCCTGGTAAGTTAACCTGATCGGTTCCTTCACCAAACCTTCAACGACAAAATCCCAGGTTTCTGGGTCAAATTTTGGTATGGATCCTTCATGTAAGACTGGAAATCTAGACGTGACCCTCTGATTCGGAGGGATTCTTTGCCCTTTCTTATTCATGGACATCCCAACTCTATAGAAATCTCCCTATCTCACAATTATTCGTTTTTATTTTCCTGATGGACGGGAACATAACTAGCTAACACACACGACAACTCATACTTCGAAATTGTGCAAACGCACAATTACCAATAGTCATAACAATGTGCGGAATATGAGGGGAAGGAGTGGGCTTTTGCATAACTTAGCTGATTTCTAACATTGAGACGTTGATATGTCCTGTAACTATTTTAGTCTTGGCGGTATCGAGACTGCTGTCTGGGTTCGCTGAACCCCATTTAGGGACTGGAATTTGTCTATGATCCCTCTAAGCGTATCCATGTTTGGAAATTCGGCATATGCAACGACATCGAACTGTCCGGTGACAGCGTGGGCCGTCTTTACTCCTTCGATCTTCAGCGCCGCTTCAGTTATCTCCCACAACGTTCCAGGATCGGAATTGATGAATATGTAGGCTTCCAAGACAAACACCGTACGAACTAAGGCATAGCCTCTTTATTCTATTTTCCTTTGGGACACGCTTTCATGCACTCAAAACAGTTGTAAAAAGTTCCATAAGTCATCGTTTGCCAAATCTCCCATAATAGAGGATCTCTGACAGCTTCCCCAACCTCGTCCTCGCTCTTGCCGAACAGAGATGGCACAAATCTGACCAGTCCCGGGAGAGCGTATTTCAGGATCACTTTTGCACATTTTCGCACATCAACCTTTCCATCTTCCGTTATGGCTTCGGCTGGGCATGCCTTGACGCACTCACCGCAATTGTCACAGATTTTCTCTGTGAATCTCTGGTTAGATTTCAAAGGCGCTGTTGTCAAGACTGCTCCCAATCTGATTCTTGGACCATATCTCTTGGTTAGGAGAAGTCTGTTTAATCCTATCTCTCCTAGTCCACCTTCCACGGCGGCATGTCTAAGAGAAATGTCCCCGATCAATCCTTTTGTTTCCTTGCTCATTTTGACGGGAAGGTAAAGAGGTATTGAAGCGGCCAGAAATCCCTTGTCTTCCAGGAACAGTGACAAATCTTTCAGTATTCCATCCAGTTTGTTGTATACACAATGGGTGTCAAACTGAGCCATTCTGATGTTATCTGAATCGATGGCAGCTTTAGAATGTCTACAAGCGACAACAACAACCGAACTGGCTCTGGGAAAAAGACTCTCTTCCTGTTCTCTCCATTCTTTCAAAGCCTCAACAGAACAAAAGCCAACCATATCAACTCCCAAAGCCTTCACATGCTTCTTAACCGTTTCAGTCAGCTCCAAACCAACCACCCTTTTGTCCCGTAGGATTATGTTGCATTCTAATAAAGTTTCGATCAGAACTTCTGCGACAGTCTAACTTTTGGAATAAACCTGTACGGTTGAAATTCCTCTCTCCTTGAGGACGTGTGTTCTCTTCAGAAAACTTAAAAACAAACATGCGATTCATGTTCATGAGCGCCGAGGTAGCTTAGACTGGGAGAGCACCCGACTCAAACGGACATGTTTGAGGGTGAAGCTGAAGACCGGGTTGTCGCCGGTTCAAGTCCGGCCCTCGGCACCACAGAACTTTCTTTCAGAAAAGAACGTTCATTAAGAAATCCTGAGCTTGTTTCGTCTTTTTGACTTTCCAAGTAGTCCAAAATGCTGAGCAAAGCTTGTTCCGTGATTCTGCTGATGTTTAGGTTGCGGTTTCTTGCTCTTTCAACCAGTTTAGGAGATAGTGTTATGCCCACTGTCTTTTTGCGTTGTTTTACTGCGCCCGCGCAGGGCGAAAGGTTATTTCTATGTAGGTATGTCCTTTTTCTTGAAAACCCAGATGGCACCAGCAATTATCAATAATGACA
>CAYFXU010000171.1:0-3346 GCA_964347145.1 uncultured Candidatus Bathyarchaeia archaeon | reverse complement strand
GTTCTTGAAGAAGTCTCCGCGTTTCTGGAAGAAAAGTTAACGGAGAAACTTCCTGAGCCACCCGTTTCCGTCATGGCCACAAGACAACCTCAACCTCGACGTGTGGAAAAAGTAAAACAAATGGTCGCCCTCACTGCCACGTGTTCAGAAGTCTCTGAACAAGGAGAACCTCGAAACGACATAACTTATAAAGACATGAAAGTAAAGCGTGTTTCTCTGATGCTTCAAGAATCTTCATCTCTGGAGGAGACAGTTCTGGAGTACGCTAAAAAACGCGAAGGAGACATCGACATCACTCAATGCGCATTTGAATTGAACGTTCCATCCGGAGAAGTGGAAAGAGCCCTGGAGAAATTGGGTGTGCAGGGCAGAATAAAGATTGAGCGGTGAACAGCTTGGGAGCATCTCAGGAGCTTGAAAAAGCCGCGACAAGCTACGCTCTTGAGGCAGTTCGCCTCGACAAACAGGGGGCCAGGGGAATGGCCGTAACGATGTATCAAAAGGCTATTGAAACCCTTCTGAAGCTCGTTCAATTGTACCCCAAATACGGCCTGAACAGGGTTTACATCCAACGTGCAATGGCATATCAAGAAAGAATAAAAGGTCTGCAAGGAGGCGGACCCATTGAGCTACAACCAGAAGAAACAGCTGATGCGGTAGCGCCCTCAGGAGCAAAGGAAAAGGCAAGCTACGACGAGCTTGTTCTCAAAGAGAAGCCCAACGTGAACTGGGAACAGGTTGTTGGCCTAGGGCAGGCGAAGAAAGCCGTCAAAGAAGCCATTGTTTATCCCGTTGAGAGACCAGATTTATTTACATTGGGATGGCCTAGGGGAATCCTTCTTTTCGGTCCGCCTGGATGCGGAAAAACGTTGCTAGCTGCGGCTGTGGCTACAGAAATCGACGCAAGCTTCATCTCAGTGGATGCGGCATCTATCATGTCAAAATGGTTAGGCGAGGCCGAGCAAAATGTTGCAAGACTTTTTGTGTCAGCTAGGAAGTCTGCTAACAATGGACGCCCATCCATAGTCTTCATCGATGAGCTGGATTCATTAATTGGAATGCATTCAACAGAGGTTGGTGGAGAAACCCGAGTTCGCAACCAGTTCCTTAAAGAGATGGATGGAATAATAGATAAGGGCAAGAACATACATGCATACGTGATCGGAGCCACCAACAAGCCTTGGGCTTTAGACTGGCCTTTCATAAGGAGATTTCAGAAGCGAATTATGGTTCCCCTACCTGACTATGAAGCCCGTTTAGGAATGCTTAAACTATACACTACTCATCTGAAATTGGCGCCGAATGTTGACCTTGACGAATTCGCAAGATTGTCCGAAGGCTTCTCTGGAAGCGACATACGGGACATATGCCAATCAAGTCATCTAAAGGTTATTGGAGAACTCTTCGAGTCTGGTCTAGCAAGAGACAAACAGGCTCAGCCAAGACCTATATCAATGGACGACTTCAGGGCGATCCTAGAAGAGAGAAAACCTAGCGTTTCCCTAGACATGGTGGCATCCTATAACCGATGGTTTGACGCCTTTAAAGCTCTGTAGCTTGAAAGTAGGCGGAGTGTTAAACCTAGGCTTTGGTCATGTGGCTTTTGGAAAGGTTTAGAGAGCTGTCTTTCCTTCGATAGTAACGAAAGAACTCTCCTTTCTCTCGTTAGCAACTCTCACTGATTCTTCTCTCTAAACCCCAAAAAGAAGGCTACATGAATCTACTCATGCTTAGAAAAACTCCTAACGATTACTGAAATCGTCTCATCTCCTTTGATGGCGACACCTTTCAATGCCGAAATGATTCCAAGAACGATGTTCTTCACAACTCTCTGAACAAACGGATTCAACGGTAGAACACGTTCGTCGATCTGAATTCTTAGTTCTTCTTTGTCTTTCCGTTTTCTTTCAGCCAAAACCGCCGCTTTTCGATTCACCAAGCCCACCAACTTTTCAGGCTCTTTAAGCACGTCCACGTAAGGAATTTCTAATCTTTCGGCCTCGTTAGAAATTGGGCCAACAAAGGTTAATATGGGTTTATAATGCCCAGAAGCTTCAACAACTTCTTCGGCTGTCTTAACGGCCACTATTTTGGGAACACTTGGATTTTCTCCGATTAGTTTCTTAAAACCTTCAAGGATTATGATATCCACATCATCTTCCCATTTTGCAACTATCTGGTGCAACCTGTATTTAGTTGTGTCAACTTTTCTGATGATTGCCAGTTCATTGGGGGCGACGCTCATGACGGTGTGGGCTCCCGCTTTTGAGTGTCTCCATGTGTCTTTTCCCTCATTGTCTATTGTAAAATCCGTTTCGGGTATGTGCTTGACAGTTGCAACTTCGTATCCCCTCCTTGTTAATCCTCTAACCATGGCTTCTATAGCCGTTGTTTTCCCGGATTTCTTGCTTCCTACGACAGCGATTATAGTCATTTTCCCACCTTGAGGGGTACCTTTCCACGCTGGCTAATTACGTTTTCTGAAATAAAGCAACCAGTTCTTTTCGCTGGCGCGCGCGCATTCGAAGCCCACTCAAAAAGTTCCTGATCTCGTGTGGCTAGCTCGCAACTCCAATGGCAAAACTGTCTGCTTTGTAATTGAACATCGTTCTGGCGAGCTGAATCTAAAGCAGTGTTTAACCTCTTCTTAAGCGGGATTTTCAAAAGCCTGTTGTCTATTCAAGACTACCTACAAGATCTTTCAGTGATTCTACTTCCTTCCTCAGGGTGGCTACCTCTTCCTCCAAAGCGCTAGCTCTTTCCTCCCCAACTTTTTTGAGCTTCTCTATCTCCTCCAGAAGATCAGCCTTCTCACTTTCCAGATTCTCAATCTTTTCTCGTAAACTTCTCAAAGATCTCAAAAGTCTCCTTCCTCAGGTTCTTACTATCCCTTCTCTTCCAAGAACTTTTATTGCAAATTTGCGCTAAAATGCTTTGCGGTGAAGGTGAGAAGAATGAGGGCGCGAACTTTCTTAGCCTCCCTATATTTGCTGAACTTCATAATTGGTATTTCTGCGACTATTTACGTTCTAGACAGTTCTTGGAATAATCTGGGGACTTGGCATACGGCGTTCTACATTTATTATCTTGTGCTAGGTTTTTGCGGCGTCGCGGTTGCTTTATGGATTGTTATCGATGGAAAACACATTGAACGTTGTGTCGTTAAGATAAAGGATTTGGAAAGGAGAATTCAAGATTTTGAAACGCAAATTGACCGGATAAAGACATTGAGATTGAAGGGGACATCAACCTAAAAAAATAGATTATCAATTGTAACATGCGGAACGGGAAAATATCTCGAAACATTGCGTCTATGGTCTGTAACCATTTAGAATGCTGATCGCTA
>CAYFXU010000170.1:0-3380 GCA_964347145.1 uncultured Candidatus Bathyarchaeia archaeon | reverse complement strand
AAATGTTGGTAAGGGATTCTACGAGTTTTTTGTTGTTTTCAAAGTCTGTTGTGAATTTGTCTGGAAACCGCTCCACCAATTCTCGAGCTATTCTCTTCACCAACTCGGTTCGCACCTTACCCCAAGCTTTCACTTGTCCTCCATGACCAAGCAGTTCTCCTTTGCCTTAAACACCAATGTCGTTTACTCGTAGTATATCAGTTCGTCTTCTTCGAGTTTTTTATGAAGTTTGGTAATCGCTTCGTGGACGTCTTCTTCCTTTTTGGCGCCTGTGCAAACCAGTTTCCCGCTGGCGAATAGAAGAATCACCACCTTCGGCTCACCCACTCGGTAGATGAGACCTGGAAATTGTTCCGGCTCATACATGGTTCTCCCAAGCGAATAGGCGGATTCTTCGAGCCCAACCCTTCCTCCTAAACTCGCTGATGCAACTATGTTCACAATTTTCAACTCGGGTTTGCCGATGATGATTATACCGCTCTTCTTCAGTTCCTTCACAACTTTTGTTACTGCCCTTCGCACTTCCTTCGCAGACTTGGCTCCGGTGCAAACCATCTTCCCTGAATTGAAGATCAGAGTAGCCGTCTTCGGTCTCTTCAATCTTAAGACCAGACCCGGAAACTGTTCTGGACGGTACTCAACTCCTGGATAGCCTTTCACCACTGCGTTTAGGTCAATCCTCTGATCTAACGTGGCGGTGCCCACGACGTTTTCGATTCTGATAGAAGCTTCAACTTTGGGCATTCGAATCCTCCTTATGAAATATCATGAAGTTGGTGGAGTTATTTAAATCAAGTGTGCTAAATTAGAAGGCATTATTTCTCAACGAATCAAGGATTGTTTTGGTCTAAAAAACTAAGATGAGAATTTTAGCGTTTATGATACGTTGATTTTTTCTCTTAGACACCTTTAAATAGGTTCATACGCAACCTTCTCTATCCTGAATTCACAAAGAGGTCTGTAGACTTGTCTGGAGAATCAAACGTCGTTTACATTGGAAGAAAACCTCCAATGAGTTATGTAATGGCGGTCATAACAAGTTTCACCGGATCCAACACTAAAGAGGTTACCTTGAAGGCAAGGGGACAATCAATAACAACGGCTGTTGATGCGGCTGAGATAACCCGACGCAGGTTCATGAAAGAATTGAATCTAGGCGAGATAACGATAGGAACAGAAGAAATACAGCAAGAAGAAGGCGGAACGAGAAACGTTTCAACCATCGAAATCACGTTAACGCGTGTTCCCCCCGTAAAGAAAGAGGTAGGGGAGGAGAGCGAAAAGACGGAGTCTGCAATCCCCATACAACCTACAGAGCTGACCAGTATAGAGGGGATCGGGGCTAGTAGGGCAGAGAAATTGAAGTCTTGCGGTGTAAACTCTGTTCAGGACCTAGCAAATTTTGACCCAAAAGAGCTGTCAGAGAAGCTTCAGATTTCAGAGAAGAGAGTTTCAAAGTGGATTGATGAAGCTAAAAAGTCTTCAAACAGTAAGTAAAGGGTGTTGGGAACGAGTTAAATGCGGGTGAAAGCGTCAAGAGGGCGAGGTCGACCCCGTGGTAAATATCGTTCGTCTGCTGATTCTAGGCTTCTTGAGTATCTTGTTCTGATTTCAATGAAGTATGGAATAGATTCGGAAAAGTTTTTTGACAGCTTCGTTGAAGCTTGGAAACACCAACAATCTAAATGCGAAAGTCTTTCGATCGAATGCCGTGAGAAAACACGTGATAATGCAGTATTTCTCATAACCAACGGCCTCAGAGTGATCGCCCAATTCTCCATACCCAAACGTATCCTCGAAGAAACCAGTCCACTCAAAGAGTTGCCTTCCACAAGAGCGCTAAGGAGAAGAATAGCCAAGAGTATTAAGGTTAAACACCCACGGATCGGAGATTTGAAGTCTGGAATGAAACGAATTGACTTAAGAGCAAGGATTCTTGAAATCCCGAGGCCTAGAAACGTCATCACCAAGTTTGGAAATCTTGCCACGGTAACGAACGCAAGCATCGCAGATGATACTGGAAGTATCCAGCTACCTTTATGGAACAACCAAATAGACACCTTTTCTGTGGGAGATACTATCCGCGTTGAGAACGCGCGTGTTGTAACCTTTAGAGGCGAACGCCAGTTGAGGGTCAGCAGAGGTGGACAATTGAGTGTCGTCGAAAAAAGGTGACTTGTTTATCTGGATTTCTTTTATGAAAACCGAAAGCTTCTACAACCATCAATCATAATAAGAAGACAGCACATGTATATGCGTTCTTGACTGTGTGGAGTGAAGGAGGAAACAATGCCTAGGGATCCTGTCTGCGGCGTGGTTCTGAACGAAAAGACAGCCAAATTTAAGATCAGTCATGACGGAGAAACATATTATTTCTGTAGTGTAAAATGCAAGAAGAGATTCAAAAGAAATCGAAGGAAATTCGTAAAGTAGACTAAGATTCTTTGTATGTGTTTAGTATCTTCTTCCAAAATTCTATTAGTTCTTTGATTGTTGGTTTAAGAGATAACAAGAAAGAGGAGTATCGCGGTTGCTGTTGGTCTCTAGCCAACGTTTAATAGGTGTAGTATCCTATTAAGAGAAAAATACGTGCCATAAGTAGACGTGATTATTGTTTTGAAACAAATCATCACATGTTTAGGAGGAAATGCTGATAACTGAAATTAAGATCGGAGATGAAATGAAGATTCCAGCGAACCAGAAGTTTCATCCAGAGTATGGGCACTCTGGCAAAGTCGTGTGGACAAGTGAAGACAGAAAAACTGTAGCGATACAATGTGAAAAGCGGCACGACGGCAAAAAAGTTGTTTTCATGGTGAAGCACCATTCTAAGGAATGAGCTATACGAATCTTTTACATGCATAGATTAGATTTAGGCATGCATACTATTCAGTATCCTTTCTTGATTGTTGTCTTAGCTTGTCTTTTGGCGTTTGTGTTGCTTGTATTTTGGAATTGTCGGGGCATACAGACAGAGGTTGCCACTGAAAGCCTTCTAATTTATTACGGCTTTTTCAATCGCAAACGTATTCTAATAGGGGATACAGTATCCTGTGATGCATGCCTATAGGTTTATAATGTACGGCAAAGGGTTTTCTACACGTTATTCTCGCGCTTTTGGTGTGAGGGTTGGAATTGTGAAGGTTGGTGAAAACTTTTCAGAAGCTTTACTGGTTTTCGACTCTTGCGGAATACCTTGACATTGCGAGAATTGGAAGTTGGCTTGGATGGATTTTCAGTTTCGGTTTTGGAAGCATTTTGAGTTTGCCTCCTCTTGATCGGTTCTTTGTTGTTTTGTTTGCTTTTTTCTTTGCTACGGCTAGTGTCTTCATTTTGAATCAGTATTTCGACCGAAAAGAAGATCAGGAGAACGCGTTCAA
>CAYFXU010000169.1:0-3381 GCA_964347145.1 uncultured Candidatus Bathyarchaeia archaeon | reverse complement strand
CCCATAGACTTTCCGACCTTCAAAGAGGCTATGGAAAATGGAAGGTTTGCCAAAGGTAAGATGTTGAGCCACAAGTCCTTTCTAGCTTTTTTATACTGGTTTGGCGTAAGAAAGGCTGAGGCGCTGGAAAGAATACTAGAAGATTTCCTAGTCAAAGACGGTTTGTTGATTGTCAACGCATTGCCAAAGAAAGGCGGTGAAAGAGAGCCCCTGGAAGTTCCCGTTGACTATCCATACGTAGATCTCATTTTGAAAAACGTTAAGCAAACAAGACGTAGCTCCGGCAACAAGGAGGGCAGAGTATGGACCTTCTCACCTCGAACTGCAATCAACATCGTAAAACGCGTCATGGGAGACCGTTACTATCCTCATTTCTTCCGACTGAACAGGGCCACACGCTTCCTAGAAGACCCAACAACAACCCTCCCAGAGATGAAAGCATGGTTCGGTTGGAAGGCTGCGAAGACAGTAGACCCGTATATTGGATACAGCAGGAGGCACATTCGCAGACAAAGACAGAGACTCAAAAGTGAATTGGAATGACTTTCCGACCGAAAAGCGAAGAAGTCGTTGATGCTTTTGTATCCAAACAACAACGGCACATTTCTCAGCAGAGGCATGGTTAACTTTGGTGAAGTTATGAGATCTGCGTAATATCAATATCACTTAAGTCACCAAACGATACACGTTCAACATTACAAGAAATCAAAATTGGGCCGGTTTGCCTACTTTACTGACTACATAGAGCCATGGTCTCAACATTTGAGCCACGAAATAGCCTTCTTTCAGAACTGTATGCATGCATGCGCTCTCTCTCTGTGTTTGTGAATAGATTTGAAGTCAGATCAGCGCCCATTCCTAATCCGTCTATGGCGGGGTTGTGCTAAAAATCGACCATTCGGGCGGATACAAAAGCATCAACGAGCCTCCGTTGAAGCTCATAGTTATTAAGGGCACATCCGTTCTTTCCAGTCATGGCAAGCAATTCAGCGTAGAGTTTCTTCTCGCCTGGGGATTTTTGCGGACTATCCAACGGTGTAGAAGACGGGCCTCGGCGTTTGGTCTTTTTTAGTCAAATGAGTTTCTCATGTTTCGAGCCCATGCGTGCTCGATACCGTCGTTAGTCTTATATGACCAAGACATCTCTCTTTTCTTCTCGCCAAGAGACATGATTTGGTGAGATTTCATGGTACAGGAAAAGCACATAGTATTCTGTCCCGTATGCGGCACTCACTGCTGCCATTATGCCTATGTGGAGAACGGGAAAGTTGTGAAAATAGAGCCAGCTTTGGATATTGCGAGTGAAAGAGGTTTTCCGTGCGACCCGTGCACCACGGGAAAGGGGATAAGAACTATTCTAGGGGTTTTGAATAGCCCTGATCGCCTCAAGTTCCCCTTGAAGAGAGATGGGAAAAGGGGAGAAGGTAAGTGGAAGAGAATTTCTTGGAATGAAGCGTTGGGCACTGTTGCAAGAAAGTTGTTGGAAATAAAAGATAAGGTTGGCCCGGAAAGCGTTGCCATTCTTGTAGGGGAACCTAAAGGATTAGAATTTGCTTTCGCTCAAAGGTTCGCCACAGCCTTCGGAACGCCAAACGTGGCTACGCCAGGCACATATTGTGGAGTTCAAACAGGTCATGCCCTCTACTCTACGTTTGGCTCGGCGAGGATTCAGGCCAGAATGGAAAGTAACCCACGGGTAATGATAATCTGGGGTTCCAACTTTGCTCACATTGGCGGGACTTTTGTTGGCTCGACAAAGAGGCAAATATACGAGGCCACAGAAAGGGGCTGTAAATTAATAGTGATTGACCCTAGAGACATAGAAATCTGGCCTGCGAGAGGTTGGACCGCTTCTAACAAGGCTACACTCTGGCTTAGGCCTAGACCCGCCAGCGATGGCGTTCTAGCTATGGGAATGGTAAAAGCTATAATTGAAGAGGGACTTTACGACGAAGATTATGTGGCTAACTGGACTGTTGGTTTTGGAGAACTTAAGGGACATTTGGAGACTTTCACACTTGAAGAGGTTGAAAAGCTAACGTGGGTTCCAAGGGAGCAAATCAGGCAGGCGGCAAGAGTCTATGCTGAAAATAAACCTGGAATAATTGGCTGGGGAAATGCTCTGGAGCAAACTATATGCGCTTTTCAAACGTGTCGTGCCATCGCAATCTTGCGTGCTCTCACAGGTAACGTTAACACCAAAAATGGAGGAGAATTTGAAGTCGAACCTGCTCCAATGACTCGTCCAGGACGGTTTATGCTTGGAGGAAAGCTGAAAGAAAGACTTAGGCAGTATCCTAGGTCCGCTAAAAGAACGGTTGGGGGCGAGTTCAAGGTAGCTTTAATGTCTGCATACGTACCAACACAGGTGTTCATAAGAAGCATATTGGATGAAAAACCTCCCTTTATAAAAGCAGCATTGCTATTGCTAACAAATCCCCTCGTGACCTATCCTGACTCCACGGAGGTATATAGAGCCTTCAAGAAACTTGATTTCATAGCGGTGTCTGATATTTTTCATACACCCACAACGGCCTTAGCAGACATCGTCCTTCCCGTTGCCGCTGAATTTGAACATGAAGATATCGGCTACTGGCCTGCTTGGGTTGGCTTTGTTCGACTCTACCCAAAGCTTGTGGAACCCCCGGGAGAAGCTTGGTCGGACATGAAGATCATCAATGAACTCGCCAAAAGAGTTGGCTTGGAAGAATATTTCTGGGAGGATGAACACGCAGCCTTAGACTATATGTTGGAACCCGCTGGGATTACCTACAAGGAATTTCGCGACAAGGTAAAATTTATTGACCGAAGAATAATTCATGATCCAAACAAAGCGCCCAGTTACAAGACCCCTTCCGGTAAGGTGGAAATATATTCAACACAACTTAAGGAGCTTGGTTACAATCCCCTACCCTACTTTGAGGAGCTTGCCAGGCCCCTTTATGGTCCTTATGAATTAACGAAAGAATATCCGATGATTATGACCAATGCTAAGGACGAGGTTTTCTTTCTGTCAAGATATAAGAAGATAGCACTCTTGCATGAGGCTGGGCCGTACCCAAAGGTTTGGTTAAACACAAAAACAGCCAATCAGTTGGGGTTAAAAGAAGGAGATTGGATATGCATCGAGACAAGAAAAGGTAAAGCAAAACAAAGGCTTGTGGTAAATTCGGAGATTCATCCTAAGGTTGTTATTACAACCTTCGGATGGCATGGAGAATCAAACATTAATTTGCTCACCGACTCCAACCCTCCATATGAATTCGCAACGGGGTCCCCCACTCTTAGAGGTATTCCCTGCAGAGTCTACAAGGCTTAAATACCCAAAATCCCGTGCCTGCGATCTCCCTCAAATCGGGCATCTTATCTTGAACGTTTCTG
>CAYFXU010000168.1:0-3470 GCA_964347145.1 uncultured Candidatus Bathyarchaeia archaeon | reverse complement strand
AACTTTCTGGACCAATAGAGAAGTTGATGTATGCATGAATTGCGAAAGCAAGGGATGAATTATGGACGCGCGTTAGAGGTGTAGAAAGTCATTCGAAGTTTTAATGCACAAGTTTTGGGCTTAATAGTTATTTGATCAGAAAAATAGAAGCTTGGTGCTTGGACCGTCTCCACTGCTAGTCTAGTCTCTAGATTCAAAACGAAAGAAAAGATTCCAGGGTTTTTGCGAAGGAAATCGGTGACGATGGCAACTATTTTTTCTGGCGTATCTTCCTGTAGAAAATGGCCGGCTTCAGACAACACAGGGCTTTCCTTACCAGGGTATACTTTCTTCTACTAGGCGAGCATTCTTTGTGGGGAAAATTGGATCCTGCATTCCCCGGCGCGCCCATAAGATGTATGATGTATAGACCACTTTCAGATGAGATAAAGAAATAGAGTACCTCTTCAGAAAAAGGAGCGAGTTATGATATTAACTGAGAAGAGAAAACATAGAGAAATTCTGAAGCACCTAAACAAAATAAGCTATTAGAAAATTTACAATGCAAGGAACGTAATGCGCGCGCGCAAACACACAAAAAACAAAAACCACCGACTATTTGGACCCTAATAGTAATTCTATGTTGAAAACAATCATTTTTCTCAAAAAAGAGACGTGGATAGATAACTTTATATACCGAGTGTAAAAAACTACACAACTTCTCGAAATAGCTAGTGAGTGAAAGTTATGAACCCTTTTAAGCTATCAGCACGTGATGTAGCCTTCGTTGCAGTTTTCGCGGCCCTGTCCGTAGTTATAATCAGAGTAATCCCAGGGTTCCCTATTGTTGGTCTATCAGATTCACAAATAAAATTTGACGCCGCACTCGCTCCAATCTACGGTTTAATCATGGGACCTTATTTGGGGTTCCTGGCTGCTTTTATCGGGGGCATCGTCCTTGCGAACAGCTGGTTCTCGGTTCTCACATCCTTTAGCCCAGCGGTTTCAGCGTTGGTTGCAGGATTGCTGACACAAAGAAACTATACTTCTGACAGCCGCAGTTTTTCAGGATGGGCGACGGCCGCAATTGTCCTTGGTCTATTGATTTTGGGATGGTATGCAACTTGGGTAGGCCAACAAGCTTTGCTCTATCCGATACTTCACATCTCAGCTTTGTTGGCAATCTTGGTCTTTAGGGGACATATCGCAACCGCCTTTAAGAATAGTGAAGGAACGCTAAAAGGATGGAATGTGAAACCAAATTTTATTCTCTTGGGCATGGTCGTTATGGTTTTGGCGTATGTTCTTCCCAAACCGTATTTGAGTTGGATCGACGTTCTTCCCTACATTTCTCTTCCTCTATACTTTCTGGGCGGCGTCTTGATATTGCACGGGATTTTCAGCGGTGAAGAAGGGAAAGTAAACTTTGTGGTTGCCGTTTGCTTGGCGAGCTACGCCGGGATAATTGCTGATCACATGATTGGAAACCTGTCATACATAGGCCTAATAGGCATAGTTTTTCCACGTGAATGGCTACCGAGGGCCCCAGCACTCTTCATGGCGGTTCTGCCAGTTTCTGTCGTCGAGAGACTGGTGTTTACTGCGATTGCAACGGTTTTTGGAGTTGGATTGATTCTGGCTCTCCGCAGATCGGGATTGTTTCATCGAAAACTGTAAAGTAAAGTAGATCAGAATGAAAGTTACACCCCGTGAAGGCGACCTACTCGAGACAATTGACAACCTTCTTTTTGACGTCAAGGGGTTGGTTCATCCTCCGAATAGAGTTGTAGCCTTCCTCCGCTATGTTCCTAACTCAAATGGTGATCGAGAAAGAGACGGAATTAGATACCAAAAGGTTTACGCTCTTTCTGAGCGTTACGCCTTGCTAGAAAAGAATTTTCCACAATACCTAGTTTACGATCGGGTTTTCGACGAGCGTCTTTGCGAAGTCCCTGTTGAGGCTGTGAAACATCATTACCAGCCTATTACTCGTTTGCGGGATCTCCGCCGTAGTGATGAGTTGGATGGGTTGGAGATAACAGCGTTGTGGTTTGTTGAGCTTCTGAAGGAGAGTGCGAAGGTTCAGTGGAGCAAGCTGGGCATTTCGGGTTCCATCTTGGTTGGGCTTCACACTCCAACTTCTGACGTGGACCCAATAGTCTACGGATCTAAAACCTGCCACAAAGTCTATTCAACGCTGAGGCAAATGCTAGAAGACAGAGAGAGTCCACTCAAGCCTCACAGTCTGGAAGAGCTGAAGGAGTTGTTCGATTTCCGTTCGAGAGACACGATTACATCGTTCGAAGATTTTGTTCGAACCGAGTCTCGGAAGGCTTTGCAGGGTAAGTTCATGGGAAGGGACTATTTCGTTCGTTTTGTGAAAGACTGGAACGAAGTTAAGGAACAGTATGGCACGATTCTTTACGAGTCAGAAGGCTATGCTAAGATCAAAGCCAAGGTGGTCAATGACTCGGAAGCAATTTTCACTCCGTGTTGCTATAAAATTGGCAGCGTGAAAATTCTTGAGGGGTCTCGTGTTGACGCGATTGAGGAGATCGTGTCTTTTCGAGGAAGATTTTGTGAACAAGCCAGAAATGGTGAATTTGTGATTGCTCAGGGTAAAGTTGAAAAGGTTCAAAAAGAAGGCGACCGTGAACACTTCAGGTTGCTCCTGGGAAACAAGATTTTAGACCACATGATTTTGGCTCAGAATTGACTGTTGTTTCCTCAAAGTTTATACTCCAGTCGCTTTCACAAATTTGCGCGCGGGCGACATTTCCTTGTCGCAAAAGAAGGCACTTGTCGGATTCTGGCACAAAGGCTAGAAATGTTTATGTAATTGTTTAACAACTATATGTACAGGGAGAGGGAAGAGACAGTAAATCTCCCAAAGCCTCAAAAGTCACAAAGAACATCGTTGTAATCACGAGGCTGTTCACTGCAGTTTCACGCTTACGCGGACATACAGCAAAACATTTGTTTCCAAACTCGGCTGGCGAAAATCAAAGCCGAAATCCCTCTCCCCCGCCTCTTTTTGTTGAAACGTGCCCTCGCCAAAACATAACAAAAATTTTTATAATAGCGTGTTTCAGCACCTATGTACTATGGTCAGGGTTAACGGGTTACCGACTAAAACTGCACTGGAGACTTATGAAATTTTCACGACTCTCAGAGAAGGTTTTAGGTTGGAAGATTTCAACTTTGTCCTTTTCTATGGCAATCCGACTGATAAGGAGATTTCTTGGTGTCCTGATTGTAGAACTGCTCATGTTGACTTCATGAGATTTGCCAAAGAATATAAGGGAAGCGCAAGATTTCATACGGTTCCTATCGGTTCACGCGAAGAGTTTAATAAGGATAATCCTTTCCTCAGGGAGGTCCCCCATCTAGACGCAGTTCCGACCTTGACGATTTATAAAGAGCGCATAGAGTATCTGAAATTGGTGGATCCAACCTTCGAAGATCTTGCTTATCTCGTGAAAAGATATGAG
>CAYFXU010000167.1:0-3558 GCA_964347145.1 uncultured Candidatus Bathyarchaeia archaeon | reverse complement strand
TCTTCATAACGATAAAAGGCGATGCTGATGGTGACAGCGACGTTGACTACGACGACTTCATTATATTGGCTGGCGCCTACGGGTCGAGCCGCGGACAGATAGGTTATGACGAACGTGCAGACTTCGACCATGATGACGACGTTGACTACGACGACTTCATCGTCCTCGCCGGGAACTACGGGGAGGGCGTATGACTTCAGATGGCTTGGCGCGCCCGCGCAAAGAACCTCTTGCCACAACCTTTCCCTTTTTGCTCCTTCCTTATCCAGATTTTGTGAAGCTCAACAGAATCTTTCTTTCTTCCAAGAACCCTCCCAAGCAAGATCTTATCCTCTTTGTCTCTAGAGTCTCCTCTTCGCGCGCGCATTAATGTGTTCATCATGCTTAGGCTTCCTTTTTTTGTGCCATGGAAGAAAGTCATGCTTGGCTCTTTTTATGTGAACGCACTCGCAAAATCTTTTTACCTACGTTGCCCGTAACATGTAGGTGGAGAAGAAGAGAGAGGAGAGTTGTACATGACGACCACAAAGAGAATTATGTATGCGCTACTGCTGTTTATCTTTGCCTCTGCGACATTAAACACTGTTGGGGCTGCTAGGCCAAAAATCGCAAGTTGGACCTTCATGGTCTACATGGTTGCTGACAACAATCTTGACGCTTGGGCTTACGAGAATCTGGATCTTATGCAATCAACCCAATTGACAGATGAAGTAAATGTTATCGTCTTGTGGGATGGCTATTTTGAGCCTGTTTACATGTATAAGGTTGTCTATGGAGGTCGTGAACTAGTTGGAAGCTTTCCACTGAATGGAAAAGAGGTGAACATGGGCGACTCAGACACGCTAGAGGCTTTTGTGGACTTTGTGACTAGAAACTTTAAGGCACAACATTATCTGCTTGACTTGTGGGATCATGGAGCCGATTTCAGCGGAAGCTGCTATGACGAACACCCTGTGGATCACTTGACCCACGATGAAGTGGTTGCTGGACTTGCAGGCTTTCACGTAGACATCCTAGCCTATGATGCTTGCCTCGAAGCGATGATAGAAGTTGCCTACGAATACAACGCACTTGACATGGAAACCGACTACCTCGTTGCCTGCGAAAATTATGTTCCTCTTTACGGCTACCCGTATCACTGGATTTTGGATGCCCTAACCATGAACCCCGATATGTCAGCGCTTGAGTTCGCTATAGAAATTGCGGACGACTACGCAAGATATTACGAACCGAGGGCTCACTTCAACGGAGGCGTAATGGCAACCCTTTCAGTTATTGATCTTTCAACAGTTGACGAAGCTGTGGCGGAACTTTCAAAATTGACGGAAGCGCTTGAATCAAGATTGAAAGAGGGAGAAGAGAGCTATGACCTCTACCACGAGGTAATAAGCATAGCTGCGGGCGAAGGAAACCTCCCATGGTCCGAATATGGATGGGCATACTACATTGACCTCCCAACTTTCATCGCGAACCTCACCTTGAATCTCGAATTCGATACAGAAACTCAAGCCTTGGCCAGTGCCGTGGGAGACGCACTTGATGAAGTTGTTGTGCACTGTGCCAATAGTAAACCTATGACTTCGGCTTCAGCACTGGGATTGGGAATATGGTTCCCGCCTTCAGAACATCCGTACCTCGCCTATAAAGGACTATTAAAATACGAAACCTTACAGTTTGCGTCTAAAGGATGGCTTGACTTCCTGTATGCCTACTGGAAGATCTAACACAGCTGCTGAGCAGAACGCAAGCAAGAAATTGCCTCAGAAGCCAAAAACCCCCTCCTTTTTTTGGTGCGCGCCGACTAATTCACGCACGACGCATGCGCCTCTGACCTCTTTGAAATGTACGCGTGTGGTCTAATTATGGCAATGCTTGGAATAAAAGGGAAAGATTTGATTCCTGAAGTCCAAAAAGGTTGATGCTGCAACTTTTCTGGAAATTGCTGCAGAAGCAGACGGCACGTTGTTAGACTGGCGGGGGTGACGCACGCGTATGAGTGCCTAGTGTCTGACGTTTTGTTGCTGTTGTGCCACAGTCACATAGTCTTAAGAGTTCATCCATTCCAAATAGGAAATCGCAACAAGAAAATTAATTTCGTGGAGGTGAATCCTTATGGCAAAGTGCGGACTCTGTGGAGCAGACGTGCCTCAGCAACCAAGGATCACGGCTGAAGGCAAGTGCTCTGTTTGTGGTGCAAAGTTGGCACCAAAAAAGTAATTCAATTAAGAGTCAGGAGAGAATGCATACGAGAAAAACCTTTGATTGCACACGCGCATCTGCTTTGGTGCGTGCCAACGTTTCAAGACCTCTCTCAGACTCCCCTATTCCCCCATTTTGAGAAATTCCACACAGGCTTTTTGTAATTCTGAGTATTGATTCTTCATTCATAAGTTTGATATTAGTTTACTGCAAAACTCGGAAGTAAGCGCATGGCGCGAATGGTGTGCGTCCCTAATATGGGGAGGTCACACATACCCTTTATGGGGTATACACAATTCTCACGCGCGTTTGAACTCTTGACAGTCCTTCTGTGCATTTTTGTTTATGTCTTGCGCGTGCGCAATACCTCTCGAATTCTTTGCAGGAGATTGATCTGGAAAAGTTCTAATTGACAAGATTCCTCGGAGAAAGACATTTGTCAGAGTTTTTCGTCGCGTGCCGGAATGTTATTTGAAAAATACTTCTTCAAAGAATTTGCGTATCCTTCTTGAGGCTGAATTTATTGTTTGCGGGTAATTCTCCATATAGAAATGATCTGTGTCTAGAACAAGCTTCTCTTTTCTTCCTTTCGCTTTCACGTAAAGACGTTCGAATTCTGAGTAAGATGCCACATAGTCATGTTTTCCATGGACAAAGAGCTTTGGGCAATCAAAATCTAGGTTTGCCTCCAAACCGTTTACCTTCTTAAGGATTGACATGGCAACAAAGCCTTTTACGTCAGCTCGAGCAGCCGCGTTAGATGCGACTACCGCACCGAAAGAATATCCGAATAGGCCCAAAGAACGCGCTCTTCTTTTCATATTAGAAACTGCATCTAAGACATTTTCAACTTCTTTGATGCCCTTGCCATACCCTCCATAGTCAATGCAAAAAGCAGAGATATTATGCGAAGCTAGTTCTCTGGCTATCCTAACAATTCTAATGTCGTTTCTGCTACCCCCATATAAAGGATGCGGCGGGCAGAGAACAACTCCCACCGACGAATCATCATAAAATGTAGCAGGTAGAGCCTCGCCTTTGCTTTCAAAATCTACCTGCCGCGCGTGTACCTTTCCTGTTGTCGTAGGAGCCATCGCAATTCCCTTGCTGTGTTTCCCTCATCATTCTTTTATGCCTTTGTTCCACGACCCTGTGGCTCAGGATCACGTAACTTGAGAACGGCGTATGTTTAGCCAAGGATGTTAATGATTGGGATTGTATTTGCACAGGTAACCTACGCTCATTTAAAAGCAATTGCTGAATAAAAACGGAAAAGAGAGTGATTTTGGCAGTTAACGATATATCTAAATATTAATAAAAGTTATTTCGTTCTTTTATGCTAGCATCCAGCTGGGTGTT
>CAYFXU010000166.1:0-3580 GCA_964347145.1 uncultured Candidatus Bathyarchaeia archaeon | reverse complement strand
CCGCTTCATAGGCCCGACTTGAGAGAGAAGGTCTTCTTTTTTGTGTCTGGAATAATAATGAGTGTTCCTCTTACGCTCTTTGTTGGAACATTTACTGAATCTCTATGTTTTGTTTTGCCTGTATTCTATGCTACCGTGTGTTCCACCGCTTTTTTCACGCCGTTTGTTGAGGAGTTCGCGAAGGCCTACCCCCTCTTCTATCGCCATGCTGAAACTGAAAGATCCATCTTTTCTCTGGGCTTCCTGGTTGGATTGGGTTTTGGCTTCTCTGAGTTTCTTGTATTCGTGATTGTGTTGAGAGTTCCGATATTTTTCAGATTGCCGGGAATTTTCTTTCATGCTGCAAGCACATCAATTACCGCCTACGGTATTGCAAGAAAACGGGCTTGGCAGTTCTATCTGATAGCTGTGATTCTTCATTTTTCGAACAACTTTGCAGCGCTTTTCGATCCATTCTGGTTAATTGTCGGACCCGTTGCTATAGCAATCACATATTTTTTCTCTTGGTTTCTATACGGCAAGACTTCAGAGACGATTATTCAATAGCAAGGCACACAATGGCGACACTTACGCCTTGGTTCTTAATCTTAAGGCGAGGTAGGCGAAGAGCAGACCGAAGATGATCAAAGTTTCCGTTGCGCCGATTACTATGCTTGTTCCGTTTATCTCTATCATGGTTCATCAACCCTCCTCGAGATAGAATATGACATACGTCATATCATGCCTTATCTACTTTCTGCATCGGAAATACAGATCCAGACTCAATTCAGCAATTTTCTATGGAGCGTGCACGTCTTTGCGCGCGCGCATGTCTTTTGAGTCTCAAGTCCAATAAGATTGATTGCGCGTGCTAAACCTTTTTATATGAGGGATGGTGTCTAGTGGTGTTGTCACATTGATCCATGCTTGAACTAAAGAAGCTTTTGAAGGCTTTTGAAAACTGCATGCAAAATTTTTGTGACAGGAGAAATGAAAAATATGCAAATACAATACTTCGAAGATTTGCCGTTAGGTCCAGAAGTCATGAAAGGAATTGAAGAGCTTGGATTCAGCAATCTTTTTCCAATTCAGGCTCAAGCAATAATCCCCTTACTTGAAGGAAAAGATGTCATCGGACAAGCAAAGACTGGAACGGGCAAGACCGCGGCTTTCGGAATTCCGATGGTTGAACGCGTAAACCCAAAAACCAACCGTGTTCAGGGTTTAGTCTTGGAGCCAACACGGGAACTCGCCATCCAGGTTGCGGATCACATAAGCCGATTCAGCAGATACTCAATGTTGAAAGTCCTACCTGTTTACGGCGGAGAACCAGTTCAAAAACAAATCAGCGCGTTGGAAAGAGGCGCCCACATTGTTGTTGGCACGCCAGGTCGCATAATAGACCATCTGAAACGAGGAACACTAAATCTGGCATCGGTGAAGATTGTTGTTCTCGACGAAGCTGACAGAATGCTTGACATGGGATTCATAGATGACATAAATTTCATACTCTCAAAAGTTCCAGCAAACAGGCAGACAAGCCTCTTCTCAGCAACAATAGACCAGTCAGTGATGAATGTGTGCCACAGATACATGAAGAAACCTGAAAGAATACTTGTAAGCAAAGACGAAATAGCCCTTACACAGATAAACCAGTACTACATGATCGTAAATCCCAAAAACAAATTTGAGATCTTACGCAACATTCTGGACGAAAACCACATAGAAAAGGGAATCATATTCTGCAAAACGCGCAAAGGAACAAGCTTTCTCGCAAACAGGCTAAGAGCACAAGGATTTGACGCAAAACCATTGCATGCCGGCTTCACTCAAACACAAAGAGACTTCGTCAGCAACTCTTTCAGAAAAGGCAAATTAAGACTGCTCGTTGCAACCGATGTTGCTGCAAGAGGCCTAGACATTCAAGGAATAACCCACATAATAAACTATGATATCCCATTAGACGCACTAGTCTATTTCCACAGAATCGGACGAACTGCCAGAATGGGGCGCGACGGAACGGCCATAACACTTGTGGGCTACGGAGAAATGACAGAATTAAACCGAATAAAGACTTTAACGAAAACCAAAATAGAAGAAATCGAGGCCGGTATCCACATGTCGTATAGAGAACCTCGAGAGAGTCACAGAGCAATATGCTCTGATTGTGGTCAAGAATGTGAAGTTCCGTTCATACCCGACCCTAACAGGCTGGTCTTCTGTCGAGAATGTTGGTCAAAGAGAAGACGATCTAGATACTAGTTTTTCGTGCGCGCGCGTCACGCAACGCTGCAAACTCGAACTTGACCCGTGTCAAGAACAACTGTAAAAGCTGAGAAGACATGTGCGAAAAAACTATCTTTTGTTTTTCCTGTGCTTTTTAGGAAGCGCGACGTTCTTTTTCTGTTTCCTTTCCAGCTTCTTAGCCTTTATCAATTGTCGATGCTTTTCCCGACCCGCAGCTTTCTCTTTCTTGCTTTTTTTGGCCATATTTTGACCTCCGCTTTTATAGCATAAGCGATCATACTCACTAAAAAACATTACGCGCGTGTTTCGGGATATACGTCGCCAAACAAAATTTAGACAATCCAAGCATTGTGCGCACTGGTACGAACTGGATTTTGCATGTGTCATGAGTATCCATAAAAGTGAGCCACGCTGGCTTGCATGCATTCATCAATCTGAAGTCGCGCCGACAAATACGAACTTTTGGCGAGTAAAACTCTTATCCGTAGAAATCTGCGCGTATTTTCATTTCAGCGAACATCTCTCTTTTTGCTTTGCATATCGGGCACAGATATGGGGGCTCTTCGCGGAAGCATAGGTAGCCACATTGTTTGCAGTACCACATTTTCATTTTAATTTCAGAAGGTTCTTCGATGACTGCCTTAGGTTCCTTTTCGGTAGGAGTCTCTGCAGAAGCCGCGTAGGATCTGACTTGTTTTTCCTCGGGTCTGCGCTCGGGAATTGGCAGTATCGGGGTTCTCCCTTCGAATACGTCTTTTCTAACATAAAACGCGCAGTAGCAATATCCAAATTCTTCCACGTCTGGGTCTCGATAGTCGCACGGACATATTATGTCTCTATCATACTCAAATTTTCCGGAGGAAAGTCTACATGGACATGAGGGATAGCCGTACCGCTCTTCGTTTCGCCTAAGTCCTTCAAGAAGATTTTGGAGAGATTCAGGATCAGGGGTTAGGTGGTAACCTTGGCGCTTTGCATCACTTTCTGCTCTTTGTCTCACATTTTCCACTGTTGTCAAATCTGTAGGGCCTCTCTAATCTTTTCTTTTTGAAAACTAGTGATGAGAATTCTGTCGTCCACAATTGTTGTAGGATAGCTGAGGCGTCCTCCACGGCTCAGGATGTCCTCTCGAATTTTCTCTCGATCTTCTCGACTGCACAGATCGATATCAACATACTCGTATTCGATGTTGTTTTCTTTCAGAAACTTCTTCGCTAGTTTACACCATCCACACGTACTTATGGCATACATCAGAACTCTATGTTTGTTGTTTTTGCCTGAAACCTTTATAGTCCGCATCTTCGTTCCTTTGCCTCATCATTGCGGTCCAATTTAATTGTTTCGCGAAAATCGC
>CAYFXU010000165.1:0-3586 GCA_964347145.1 uncultured Candidatus Bathyarchaeia archaeon | reverse complement strand
CTGTATGAAGAAGCAAAGAAATACGTGCCTGGGGGAGGATCATCAAACGTTCGCGTCACCGAGGAACATGCCCCGTTCCCGATATTATTCAGAAAGGGTCAAGGTTCAAAGGTGTGGGATGTTGATGGAAACGAGTACATCGATTACCTACTCAGTTATGGCGCCCTAATATTGGGACATTGCCATCCCAAAATCATTGAGGCCGTCAGGAATCAACTGGGTGACGCAACAATGGTGGGAACAACTACGGAACTTGAAATCAGTGCCGCAAAGAAAGTCTGTGAGATTGTTCCATGTGCAGACATGGTGAAGTTCTGCAGCAGTGGGACGGAAGCGACGATGAATGCCATTAGAATCGCAAGGGCTTATACGGGACGAGATAAAATTGTAAAGTTTGAAGGTCACTACCACGGTCACCACGATTACGTCCTTTACAGTATTGTGGCAGATCCTATGTTTGCAGGCCTCGAACACGCTCCCCGCAAGCTTCCATGGTTTCCAGGAGTTCCCGGTGAAGTCGCACAAACTGTGATTGTGGCTTCTTGGAACAATCTGTCACTTCTCGAAAGAGCACTGAAAAAGGATTCAAAAGACATCGCAGCCGTTATCATGGAGCCAATCATGGCGAACAATAGCATTATCGTTCCCAATGATGGATATCTAGAAGGCGTTAGGGAGCTTACTCAAAAATACGACATTGTACTAATCTTCGACGAAGTCTTCACAGGTTTCAGAGTCGCCAAAGGAGGAGCACAAGAATATTATGGTGTCACGCCGGACCTAGCGTGTTTTTCCAAAGCATTAGGCGGCGGCGTTCCGATTGCTGCGGTGGCAGGGGTAAAAGACGTTATGGAGATGATTGTACCTGGAAAAATAGGGTTCGCCGGCACGTATAACGCGAATCCTCTCTCTCTGTCAGCATGTTTAGCGGTATTGAAGGAGCTTTCCAGAAATGACGGAGAAGCTCTGAGAAGAATGAGGTCACTAGGGAGAAAGCTAACCGACGGCTTGCAGGAGATCATCAATTCGACGGGGCACGAGGGAATTGTTCAAAGCGTGGGAGCGATGTTTTCAATACTTTTCACGAAACTGACAAAGATAGCTGATTACAGGCAATGGACAACCTGTGACCTGGAAAAGTTCAAGCAATTTCGCGACCTCATCATGAAAAAGAGCATATATCTACATCCAGATGGTATGGAAAGAGTAGTGCTATCGACAGTTCACACCACTGAAGACATTGAGAAAACTTTGGTCGCTGCAGAGGACACGTTGAAGGAGCTTCCAAAATAGTCAATACCACGCGTACTCACCTTGAATATGCACGTGATTCAATGAGTTGGGTTTAAGGGCCTGCGACGAAGGTTGGAAAACCATAAGATCTTCTGCGCCGCTGAAAAATTTAATAACATCAATGTTCTAACCAAATGAATCCGGTAGGTTAACGGGACTTAGGGACCTACACCAAGAAAAGTAACCCTTCATAACAAATATAGTGAACTACTTGATGTTGAAGAGGAGATTGTGGTGGCGCCGAAGTACGTTGTCTGCAACTTGAACAAATGTTTGGGATGCGGAATCTGTGAGTTTGTGTGCTCAGCTGTGAAAGAAAAAAAGCTTGACCCCTCATTCTCTCGCATCCGACAGGTCAACTTAGAGCCGATGGGTAGCATGGCGATCGCCTGTCTTCTCTGCGAGAACCCTCCATGCGTAGTGGTGTGTCCGATTGAGGCCCTTAGCAGAGATGATAACGGTGTGATACGCGTAGACGAATACAAGTGCCATGGATGTGGCTGGTGCATCCACGCTTGTAAATTCGGGGCCATCACGATAAACCCAACCGAAAAGGTGGCGATGACCTGCGATCTTTGCGATGGAGACCCCGAATGCGTCAAGCTTTGTCCTTTCGAAGATGCCTTAGCCTTTGCTACTATAGAAGAGGTGGCAAATAAATTCAGGAAGGGAGCCGTTAATAGGATTCTGCGTGAACTAGCCAAGGCTCGCGCCGGAAGTTCAAATTGAGATTATGATGAGGGCGGGAAATGATGTTTGGATACATGGGAAAAATTCTTCGTATAAACCTAACGAAAGGAAAAATCGCCGAGGAGCCGTTAGAAGGCGGCATCGCCAGGAAATTCATCGGCGGAAGGGGGCTGGGCGCATACATCCTATTCAACGAGCTTAAGCCGGGCATCGATCCTCTTGGACCAGAAAACAAGCTTGTTGTTGCCACCGGCGTGGTAACAGGGATACCTTTCCCGGGGAACAGCAGTTTCAACGTGATGGCAAAGTCTCCCTTAACAAGCATTTGGGGCGAATCAACGGCGAAAGGATTCTTCGGACCTGAACTAAAATCCACGGGATTTGATGCGATTGTCATAGAGGGGCAGTCGAAGATGCCTGTTTACCTGTTGGTTCAAGACGGTGAAGCTCATATCAAAGATGCAAGTCACCTGTGGGGAAAACCGCCAAGAGAGGTTCAAAGAATCATAAAAGCCGAACTAGGAGACGACAGAACCCAGGTGGGTAGCATCGGCATCGCCGGCGAGAACCTTGTGAAATTCGCAAACATAATGTTTGGATTTAACCATTTCGCCGGCAGAACAGGAATGGGCGCCGTAATGGGCTCAAAGAAAATGAAAGCCATAGCTGTGCGCGGTACACAAAGAACGAGATACGCCCACGAAGAAAAGCTAGTTGACCTATTAATGGACAAGTTAAACAGCAAAGAGGCTCTTAGAGGCCCCTACTGGCCCGATGGG
The DNA here is from genome assembly GCA_964347145.1 of uncultured Candidatus Bathyarchaeia archaeon. GTDB lineage: Archaea > Thermoproteota > Bathyarchaeia > Bathyarchaeales > Bathyarchaeaceae > CAYFXU01. Next base: position 824 of record CAYFXU010000165.1, on the reverse strand, counting down.
CTTCTCAAATTTGGCTCCCTCGCAGATCTAGGCTATTGGCAGGAGACCGGGCGCCTGCCCACAATGAATTTCAGGAGATGCCTCTTTCCTGGATATGAAAATATAACAGCGGAGACTCTGGCCAGCAGTCCATACTTAATTAGAAACAACACTTGCCCACATTGCACCGTAGGGTGCAACAGGATTACTGAGGCACACAGTCCCTACGAACTGGATTCAGAATATGCTACACCGGAATACGAAAGTACGGCTGCCCTCAGCTCATTGTGTATGAACAACAATCTGGTCGCCGCTCTGAAAGCTATTGAGCTTTGTAACAAGTATGCCATGGACACAATGTCCACGGGAGTCACTATTGCCTTCGCGATGGAGTGCTACGAGAAAGGAAAGATCACCGAAAACGACGCTGATGGATTGGACCTCACGTGGGGAAATCATGAGGCAATGATTCAACTAATCGAAAAAATGGCGAAGAGACAGGGAATAGGCAATCTTTTGGCCGAGGGTTCGCGAAAGGCAGCCGAAAAGTTGAGTGGCGGAGCAGAAGAGTTTGCGATGCACGTTAAAGGCATGGAGTTCCCCCTGCATGATGTGAGAGGGATGAAAGGCCACGGGCTTGGCATCGCGACATCAAATAGAGGTGCCTGCCACCTTCAAGTGGAAACCGACGACATGTTTGAAAGCCAGCTTGATCCAGAGATAGGAATAGACGAAACGACTTTTCCAAAGGAACACAGAGATCGACTATACGCTGGTCCTGAGAAAGTCAAAATAGTCAAGATCATAGGAGATTTGTTCGCCGTGTTTGACTCCCTCGTCATCTG
>CAYFXU010000164.1:0-3626 GCA_964347145.1 uncultured Candidatus Bathyarchaeia archaeon | reverse complement strand
GGCCTAATAACAGCAAGTAGGGGAGTATGACCAGCAGACAAGGTTGACAAACCATTGGCGAAAGCTTCCCCCACAGGCCCCGCTTTGTCTCCAACAATTAGATCTACGTGGGCAACTTCGGATCCCTCACCCATCAAAGCCTCGCCTATTAGATAGGTAAATTCTCTATGTTCTCTAATAGCTTCACCAGTTGACAATTCCTCCTTGCGCACATCCGTAAATCTAACATCAAATTCCTTCATCCACTGATAAAGCGTGTCGCGATGTATTCCCAAGATCTCAGACGTGCCCTTAATTGTCGGTTTTGTCGACCTACTTCCCCGAGCCTTCCTCAATTCTCTTTCTTTGTTTTTCGCTGCCGCAAGTAATTCTATGAGCTCTTCTCTATTTACTGGCTTTTTGCCATCAAATCCCGACACAATATCACTCTCAAGAAGAAGATTGACGGAACAAATATAAAAATATGTCGGAATGAAAGTGGAAATTTTAGGCGAATCCGACATTTTGTCCAAACTAGCTCTTCTTGAAAATGGATGTTATCCGACAAATTAACAATGGCAGTTTCATCAGAACGGTAGATTTTAAAGATAGAATGAAGAAAGAGAGAATAACAACCCATAAGATCAGATTACAATGCCTAAACCAGATCTTATCCAAACTCTTGCTACAGAAATTAAGACTTGCCACAAGTGTGAACTATGGAAACAACGCAAAAATGCCGTTCCTGGAGAAGGAAATCTCGATGCTGCCGCAATCTTAGTAGGCGAGGCGCCTGGATACTGGGAAGACATGAAAGGTCGACCCTTTGTCGGCTCGGCGGGCAAGATCCTTGATGAAATACTATTAAAAGTTGAGATTTCTCGAAGCGACGTGTATATCACAAATGTTGTCAAGTGCAGGCCTCCAGGAAACCGTGACCCACGAACTGGCGAGATTGAAACATGCACACCATACTTAGATCGTCAAATCAAGATTATCAAACCTAAGTTCATTGTGACCCTCGGCAGACATGCGGCTCTTTATGTCCTTGCGAGATCGGGTATTAAAGCCGAAAACCTCACGAAGATTCATGGAAGGATTTATGAGACAACTCTTCTTGGTTCTGAGGTCTCCATAATTCCTCTGTATCATCCGGCAGCAGCTTTATACAACCCTAAGTATAGAGACGAACTCAACAAGGACTTCCAACTTCTCAAACTTAGATTTGGAAGGCTTGAGTGACTTTTTAAGGCCTGAAATATCCATTGAGAAATTTCAAGTGGCATAATGCACGCGCGTTTGCAAGATATTTCACGACAGGTTATGATTGATCGCAGCTGTCTGGTTCAGAATTTCAAACTGAAAGCGATATAGCTGCGTCATGATATAATATGTGTGAGAGTGAAGAACAGAGATCCGCAACTATCACATGATGTTGTAGATTGGTGTATTTTTTGCTCATCCTTTGGGTAGGAACTCGTAGGACCGAAGAATAAGCTTTTTGTGCCAAGTCAACGTTTAGACCTACGTTTCTTTTCCTCGCGCTTTCGCTTTTCATCAACTGCGTCTCTTATCCACTCCGAAGGGTTCGGAACACTCTTCAGATAGTTCAGTTGATCCGTTCGTAGGCGCACTCCATAATGTAGTTTCTTTTTACTCATGTGATACACCGTTTGAATCAAGTTTCAAAATAGGAAAAAACTTTGTGAAGCCAAGATACAGACTGCTGATGTATCTTCAGAATCTTCTTCCATGAGAACCTTACGAACTCGAGTTCTTGCAATGGTTCTTCTACACTTCGCACTCGACGCGCGAATGGTTATGAGTGGACCCGCCCAAGAATCTAATACGAAGATTTAAGGCAACATGGCACAATAATCGTTGGTTAAATTAAACCTTAGCAGTTTTGGGTATTTATGGGACTTGGGAAAAATGCTATACGAAATAAGCGAAAAAGCAATACGGCTTGAGAACGAAGGAAAGAAGATAATAAAATTTAATCTGGGAGACCCAGATCAGCCAACGCCACACGAAATAATTGAAGCGGCCTTCGAAGCCATGAAACAAGGAAAGACAAAATACTCTTCCTCTGCTGGCGAGAAGATACTCAGAGAAGAGTTGGCAAGCATCCATAATGTTTCTGCAGATAATGTGGTAATCACCACTGGTTCAAAGTGGGCAATTTTCTCCCTGATGTTCTTGTTGCTGAGGAAGAGAGGAAACCTTGTTATTCCAACCCCTCACTGGACTAGTTACGAATTAATTGCCAAAAGTCTTGGAGCAGAAATAAGATTCTTGAAGACGGAAATTGGTTCAGACTGGAAAATTGATGTTGGAAAACTAAGTGATCTGGTGGATCAGAAGACACGGCTGGTAATACTAAATAACCCTAACAATCCCACCAGCAAGATTATCGATGAAGAAGTGCTTGAGGAAATTGTTCAAGTTGCGAACGAAAAGGGAGTCACAATCCTATCTGACGAGGTATATTCTGACATAAGTTTCGTTAAAACGAAGAGCATCTTGGATTTTGGTGACAACCACATACTCGTTAAAAGCTTTTCCAAGACCTTTGCGATGACAGGATGGAGAATTGGCTACGGTATTGTAAAAAGGGAGTTAGCTGAAAAAATGATGAAACTGAACCAGATAACTTTGACGAACGTCCCGGTTTTTGTCCAGCACGCGGCTCTAAAGGCCTTGGAAATGAGGGAAAGAATCGCAAAAGAAATCAGAGAAGATTACAAGCAAAGAGCAGATTGGGCATGTAACATTCTTACGAAAACGACGATGAAATTTTCCAGACCCGACTCACCCTTCTATCTTTTCCCCAAATACGACGGATTGGATTCTGAAAGTTTCGCCCTAAAACTACTTGATAATGGAGTGGCCATAGCTCCTGGAACTGCTTTTGGAGACTACCGAGAACATTTTAGAATAGCTTTAACCGTGCCGCAGGAAGAGATGGAAATAGGACTGAAAAAGATTTGTGAGACACTTCGATAAGTGGCAATTATAGGGGCCTGAAAGATGGGTCGCGCGCGCGCCTAATCTCCCATTTTTCAGAAGCGTAAAGTCGAGAGGTCTATCCTCAGTGTTTGCCTCTATGTCTCGCGTCCCTTGTGTCTCTGCTTTGCCTTTTTCTCCAGTCCCTTTTCCTTTGAGTTTCTATCCTTTTTCTGGGAAAGGCATAATGTGGGGAGCCTTGCCTTCTATATTCGTCCAACCTCTTATAGAAACTTGAATAGCTTATCTCTTGATTAGAAAGCAATGACATTATATCGTTCAATTCCGTTTTCGTCTCCTGTGACGTGATTTTGTCCCAGGTTTCCGAATAGGCGAGGTAGGCTGCGTGAAATCTAAAGTCGGAGGGGCGGTCAACCATGAGTTTTGATATTTCTTGTTTATCTTCGTTAGATTGTGATTTTGATTCTTCAGTCATGGTGCTCTATACCCTGAAAGCGGTGAAATAGTATATGTAAAGCAACACTATAAATGTTCTCCAAGGCAACGTGGGTTTCAGCATATTGGTTTACACAATAGTAAACTACGGTTTGCCTTTTCCGCCGCTGAAGATAGCGGATATGATAACGCCACCCTTATGCAACTATTTCCACTTGATAGGACTTTAAAAACTATTCCGGGTA
>CAYFXU010000163.1:0-3641 GCA_964347145.1 uncultured Candidatus Bathyarchaeia archaeon | reverse complement strand
GGGGGGATCTACTTGCGTTTTCTAAAGAGCTTAAAATCGTCCAAGTCGCAGACATAGTCGAAACCAACTTCCAACAGTTTAGACGCTTCCTCAACTGTCTTGGGAGTCTTGACGTTGAATTCGTAGCTTTCCAAGTTGAACAAAGCTCTCTCAAGATGAAGGTAAATTAGAGTATTATTGACGTTGACGTGCCCCGACAACTCTTTGACTTTGAGGATATCTCTTGTTTTGTGGTAATACATGCGCGGGCGCACAGAACATTCCCTTTCAGTATAATTCTAAAATCTAGAACAGTAACCAATGTTCAACATTCTAGAAGCTAGTTCAAGTAAATCTTTTATACCCGAAAAGCGATTGTTGTGTCAACGAAGGACATTGAGCCTATGAAAAGCAACTCGATGACTTTAACAGCTAATTCTGTGAAATTCTATCGCTACCGCTATTCTTATTATCGTTAAGGCCCAGTTAGCCAAAACGAATTTTTTCATCCAAGCTTTCTGGGCTTCATGGGGGTTTGTATGGTTTATGAAACAATCTGAAGAAAAACGCCTCAAACGAATCGTCGTCAAATATGGAGGAACCAGTCTAGCAGATCACGAACGTATATTAAAGGCGGCTACGGCAGTGGCTAGAGAAGTCAAGAAGGGTACACAGATCGCAGTGATTGTTTCCGCCATGGGAAAAACAACCGATTTGCTTCTTCACGCAGCCAAGAACGCTTCTAACGGGAAGGCGGAGAAAGGAGAATTGGATGAGATTCTGGCGATGGGTGAGAGAACCAGCGTCAGAATCTTCGCCGTAGCGTTGAAAGCGCGAGGAGTAGAGCCCCGTTACTTCGACCCCTTAGACCGAGACTGGCCCATCATAACAGACGACGTTTTCTCCGATGCAAACCCGATCCTGGACAAGTGCGAAGAAAGAATCCGGGAACACGTGCTTCCCCTCGTTGAAAAAGGCGTCACACCCATAATCGCAGGCTTCGTAGGCAGAACACATGATGAAAAGATAACAACCCTTGGAAGGGGTGGAAGCGACACAACAGCCTTCATTTTGGCGAAGGCCTTAGGAGCAGACGAACTCATCTTGGTCACCGACGCCGAAGGAATCATGTCAGCCGATCCCAAGACCATCAGTAAACCAGAAAGGCTCCCAGACATCGACGTGGAAACTCTGGTGGGACTGGCGGATTCGGGCACGAAATTCATTCACAGAAAGGCTTTGAGATACAAGGACTCTTCGCTTAAGGTTAGGGTAATCAGCCACACTCATGGAGATTTAGACGCAAAGGGCACCCTAATCAAAGGAGCCCTGTTAACCGAAATAGACGCAACCTTAGCAAGCCAATCTCCTGCCATGTCGATTACAGTTGTTGGTCGTGGCGTTTCCGAAAAACCTGAAGTTTTACAAGAACTAACCGAAAGGGTTAAGGCCCAAGCCTATCTGCTGGGATTATCTTTGGATTACGACTCCATAATTTTGTACGTCTCAGAAAGTAAAGATTCAGACGGTCTTCTCGAGAAGGTTCATGCAACAATCCTAGGACACGAGGAAACCGTTGCCATGTCCGTTAGAAAACAGCTGGCCTTTCTTAAGATTAAAGGCGTTGGCCTAGAGGAAACCCCTGGTCTCATTGGAAAAATATCAGAGGCTCTGAGGCTAAACGCCATAAACATTTTCGGTCTCCTGACAATCACATCCAGCATCCTACTCTTCGTAGACTGGAACGAAAAAGAAAGAGCCCTAAGTCTGGTTAAGAATGCTTTACGAGGTGATTGAAATGTTGAAAGCCGCTGTTCTAGGCGCGACAGGTAACGTTGGCCAAATCTTCGTTCGACTGCTTTACGGGCATCCATGGTTCAAAGTCTCAACCGTGGCAGCCTCAGAAAGGAGCGCAGGACAAACATACTCCGAGGCAGCAAAATGGAGACAACCAACCCCAATTCCAGAAGGAGTCGCCGACCTAAGTGTGATAGCCATAAAACCGAAGGCCGTTAAAGACGTTGACGTGGTATTCTCAGCCTTACCCGCCGACGTGGCCGGAAAAGCAGAGGAAGACTTCGCCAAAGCCGGATACGTAGTGGTGAGCAACGCTTCAGCCCACAGGACGGACCCCGATGTACCTATGCTGAATCCGGAAGTAAACTGTGGTCATGTCAGCCTCATCGAGGAACAACGTAGAAAAAGAAAATGGGATGGGGCCATCGTTACAAATCCAAACTGTACCACCACAATCTTAACACTACCTCTAAAACCAATCTACGACGAATTCGGCATCAAGAAAGTCGTAGTTTCTACGATGCAAGCGATCTCAGGCGCTGGATATCCGGGCGTTGCCTCCCTCGATATCGTAGACAATGTTATCCCCTTTATAGGAAAAGAGGAAGAAAAATTGGAAACCGAAACCCTAAAGATTTTGGGTTCTCCTTCAGAACCAGCGGATTTCAAGGTTTCAGCCAGTTGCCACAGAGTTCCGACACTGGACGGCCACATGGAAGCTGTTTTTGTAGAGTTGAAACGGGAGGCGGAATCTGAGTCTGTTGTGGCCGCCATGGAAAACTTTTTTGGAGAACCACAGAAACTTGAGCTTCCAACAGCCCCAGAAAAACCTGTCATGGTTAGGCGTGAGAAAAATAGACCGCAAACTAGACTCGATAGAATGGAGGGCAACGGCATGAGCGTCGTAGTGGGCAGAGTTAGGAAAGATCCTGCCTTCAGAGGAGTGAAGTTTGTCGCTTTAGGCCACAACACCATAAGAGGAGCCGCCGGCTGCGGCATTCTGAACGCAGAATACCTGAAAGCGAAAAAATTCATCTAGGGGGCTAGATAGGTGGAACCCGGTAAAAAAAGAAGATTGGAAAGAATCTTCCGCGATGACAACCGAACCGTCACAGTTCCCATGGATCACGGCGTCACAGTGGGCCCAGTTACAGGACTCGTGAACATGCAAGAAATCATTAACAAACTGTTGCTAGGAGGAGTCGACGCAGTCGTCCTCCACAGAGGTGTAGCGAAACACGTTGACACCGGAAGCGCTGGCTTAATAATCCACTTATCCGGTATCACGAAGCTTGGTCCCGACCCCAACAACAAGGTTCAAGTTTGTTCCGTAAAAGAAGCCGTGAGAATAGGCGCAGACGGGGTTTCTGTTCACGTTAACGTCGGCGCTGAACAGGAAGATAAAATGCTTGTGAAACTGGGCAGGGTCGCGGATGAATGCGATAGATACGGCATGCCCCTGCTGGCTATGATGTATCCCAGAGGCCCAAAGATACAAAATCCGCACGCATTAGGCGTAGTGGCTCACGCTGCCAGGTTAGGAGCAGAGTTAGGAGCCGACATAATTAAGACGAATTATACTGGCGGCGCTGAGACCTTCAAGGAGGTTGTCCGAAGCTGTTATGTTCCAGTCATAATAGCTGGTGGCCCCAAGGCAGAAACCGTTCGAGAAGTTTTGCAGATGGTTCATGATTCCATAAAAGCTGGTGGCGCCGGACTCTCCATAGGCAGAAACGTGTTTCAACACGAAAACCCAACTAAGATGGTTAAGGCTCTCTCATCAATAGTGCACCGAGGCGCCTCGGTCGACGAAGCTTTGAAGATTCTTGGTGAGTTGAAGTGAAAGAACTCTGGATTGAAATAGA
>CAYFXU010000162.1:0-3655 GCA_964347145.1 uncultured Candidatus Bathyarchaeia archaeon | reverse complement strand
AAGATCAATGTGGCAAACATCAAAGAAACCGGAGCGACAAGAGTAGTTACGGCTTGTCCAGAATGTTACAGAACTGTCAAAAAGGATTACGCCGAATTCCTCGGCAGCTTAGATTTTGAAGTCTTACATATATCTGAGTTCTTATCTGAATTAATTGCTAACGGCAAACTCAAATTAGATGTAAATCTCGAGAGAAAAATAGTTTATCATGATCCATGTAGACTTGGGAGACATATGGGGGTGTATGAGCCCCCTAGAAGGGTCATAAACGGTCTCCCCGGAACTGAGCTTGTGGAAATGGAGAGAAACAGGGAAAACGCTGTTTGTTGCGGAGTAAATGCTTGGCTTTCTTGCGACAAGTACCATAAAGAAGTTCGAATGGAAAGATTGAGAGAAGCGAAGAACACCGGTGCCGATTTCTTAGTTACAACTTGTCCAAAGTGTCAAATTCATTGGAAATGCCTCGCAAGCGAAAAACTGCCAGTTAACCCCGATGAAATAACAATGGAGATGCGCGATCTGTCCGTGCTGGTTGCGGAGGCTATGAATTTACTGTGAAGGTGAAACCCGTGGAAAGCAATAACTCTGTATTGGTCATTGGCGGAGGAATCGCTGGAATACAAGCGAGTTTAGATTTAGCCGACCGTGGATTGAAGGTTTACCTTGTAGAGAAGACCCCGAGTATCGGTGGAAGAATGGCTCAACTGGACAAGACTTTTCCAACAATGGACTGTTCGATCTGTATACTCGCCCCAAAGATGATTGAGTGTTTACGTCATCCAAACATCACGTTACTAACTTATTGTGACGTGCAAGATGTCAGTGGTTCAGCTGGCAACTTTACAGTCAATGTTCTTAAGAACCCAAGATTCATCAATGAAGAAAGGTGTACGGGCTGCGGGGAATGCTCCCAAAACTGTCCGATTGAGATTCCAAACGAATTTGATATGGGCCTTGGCGTCCGCAAAGCAATTTATGTTCCATTCCTCCAGGCCGTTCCGCTCAAGTATACGATCGACGAACAAAACTGCATCAAATGCAGGTTATGCCAAAGAACATGCAAGGCTGAAGCCGTTAACTTCGATCAAAAGCCCCAAACCATCAATATCAAGGTTGGCGCCATCGTTGTAGCAACAGGTTTCGATATGTTCGATGCCCAGAGGATAAGAGAGTATGGCTATGGTAGATTCAAAGATGTTTTACTAAGTTTGGAGTTCGAGAGGCTGGTCTCCGCTTCAGGGCCAACTGGAGGACACATTTTGAGGTTGTCAGACGGCCGCATCCCCAGAAGGATCGCTTTCATCCAATGCGTCGGCTCTAGAAGTCGGAAGGGAGGGGTCACCTTCTGCTCTAGTGCGTGTTGCGTGTACGCTACTAAAGAAGCAATACTGATTAGAGAACACGATCCGGAATGTGAGGTTTACATTTTCTACAATGAACTCAAGGTTTTCGGAAAAGGTTTTCAAGAGTTTGTCAACAGAGCCAGAGACGAGTGGGGTGTAAAATACGTTAGAGCACTCCCCGGAGAAGTAGTGGAAGACCCGAAAACACATGATCTCACGGTATGGTACGAAGACACTACAGAGAACGTGACAAAAAACATGAAAGTAGACATAGTAATTCTTTGCCCAGCTCTACTTCCGAAGGTAACCAACAAGGATTTAGCGGGCGTCCTCGGATTAGCCCTTGACGAATACGGTTTCTTCGAATGTAAAGACACACTATTCTCGCCAGTCGACACAAACGTCCCCGGCATTTTCATATGCGGGTACTCTCAAGGCCCAAAAGATATCCCAGAATCAGTCGCGCAGGCCAGTGGAGCGGCTGCTAGGGCCGCTGAAGTAATGGCGCTTGCGGCTAGTAGGGAGGCGCAATAAATGGAACGCGTGGAAAAGGAAACTCCGAGAATTGGTGTTTTCGTCTGTCAATGTGGAATCAACATAGGCGGCGTTGTTAACGTACCCGAAGTAGTTGAATACGCCAAAACGTTGCCGAATGTGGTTTACGCCGAGGATAATCTTTACACGTGTTCTTCAGAGGGTATAAGCAAGATAAAGGAAGGTATAGCAAAGCATAATATTAACAGGGTTATCGTGGCTTCTTGCACGCCTAGAACCCATGAACCGCTGTTCAGAGGCGCTTGTGAAGAAGCTGGTGTAAACAAATACCTGTTTGAGATGGCGAACATTAGGGATCAATGTTCATGGGCGCACATGCATGAATCTGAAAAGGCCACTGAAAAGGCGAAAGACCTTGTTCGTATGGCTGTTGCCAAATCTCGTTTACTTAACCCTCTGGAAGAACCAGAAATAGACGTGACGCCCTCAGCCCTAGTTATCGGCGGTGGTATTTCAGGCATGACTGGTGCACTTTGCCTCGCCAATCAAGGTTTTAAGGTTCACATCGTCGAGAAAGAACCAGAACTCGGTGGCATGCTTAGACACCTGTACAAATTGTATCCAACCATGCAAGACGCCTCTGAAAGGCTAAACCATATCGTCGATTCCGTGAAGTCAGACAAAAGCATAGAAGTTTCAACGTCAACCGTTGTCAAGCACGTTAAAGGGTTCATCGGAAACTTTGAGGTCACTGTTCAAAAAGCAAACGGCGGAACTGCAAACTTTGATGTAGGCACAATAATCGTGGCCACCGGAGCCTCCATTTTTGAACCCGTTGGCATGTACGGATACGGTGAATACGACAATGTACTAACTCAACTTAAGCTTGAGCAGCTTCTCAAGGATGGTCAGTTGAAGAAGCCGGAAAGGGTGGTTATGATTCAATGCGTTGGAGCTAGAGAGAAAGAAGGTCGGACTTATTGCTCCAGAATATGCTGCATGACCGCCATCAAAAACGCCATGCTCATCAAGGATTTGTACCCAGACACCGATGTCTACATCCTTTTCCGAGAGCTCCAAACTTATGGAAAACATTACGAAGAGCATCATCGAATGGCCCAAGACAAAGGAGTTAAGTTCATCAAATACCTCCAAGAAAAACCTCCAGAAGTTGTTTCTGGAAAAAACGGAAAACTAACCGTCAACGTTTACCATGCGCTCCTCGATGAAGAACTCAAAATCGGGAGCGACCTAGTCATACTGTCGACGCCCCTTATCCAGCATGAAGACGCAAAAGAGCTGTCTCAAATACTTAAGGTGCCGCTTGGTCCGGATGGTTTCTTTTTGGAGGCTCATGTCAAGTTAAGGCCTATAGATTTCGCGACCGACGGAATCTTCGTGTGTGGCACGGCTCACAGCCCCAAAGACGCGCCGGAAAGCGTTTCGCAAGCTTTGGGAGTTGCTTCCAGAGCGGCTATTCCTATGGCTCTTAAACGTTTACGAACCGAGGCGATAACGGCTGTAGTGAGTGAGAGTTTATGTAGCGGCTGTGGAACTTGCTTGAAACTTTGCCCGTACGGCGCCATAGAGAAGGATGAGAAGGGCGTTGCTAGGGTGACTGAGGTTGTCTGTAAAGGATGCGGAGTCTGCGGGGCAACATGCCCGGAAAGGGCTATTGAGATGCGTCACTTCACCAGCGAACAGGTGATGGCCCAGGCTCTTGCTGCTTTAGGGAGGGCGGTCACATGACGTTTGAACCAAAAATAGTTGGATTCCTCTGCAACTGGTGTTCTTACGCCGGCGCTGACTTAGCGGGA
>CAYFXU010000161.1:0-3677 GCA_964347145.1 uncultured Candidatus Bathyarchaeia archaeon | reverse complement strand
CACGAATACTGCAACTTCATCGAAGGCTTCATGCACCTGAACCAACGCTACGACATTTGGATGCGACTGAGCAAGAAATCCTTCCAGAAGGGACTAAACTCCTTCAAGCACATCGGAAAAGTTTTGACAAAGCTCTACAAAAGCGAGTTGCCATTCATCGAAAGAATACAGATTACCTTTATGACCGATCCAGACAAGGTTCGGCAAATGTGGAAGGAGGCTTTGAGCATCTATGAAGCTCGGGACGCCAAGGCCAGAGGAATGAAAGACGAAGAAGTCGACACATTCTACGGATGCACACTGTGCCAATCCTTCGCACCAACCCATGTATGCGTGATAACCCCCCAAAGATACTCCAATTGCGGATCAATAAGCTGGTTCGACGGCAGAGCCTCGGCGCGAGTCGACCCGAAAGGCCCAGTGTTTTCAATCCAAAAGGGAGAGTTGGTTGATTCGGAAAAAGGTGAGTATGCAGGTGTCAACGAAGTTGTTAACAAGAAGTCTTTAGGAGCCGTGAATCGCGTGTGGCTGTACACCGGCTTCGGCTACCCCCACACCTCATGCGGTTGTTTCGAGGCAGTTGCCTTCTATATTCCCGAGGTAGACGGCTTCGGAATAGTTGACAGAGGATTCAAAGAAGTAACCGTAAACGGACTGCCCTTCTCAACAATAGCCGACTCCACTGCGGGAGGCAGACAGGTAGATGGTTTCCATGGCATATCCATAGAATACATGAGGTCACCTAAGTTCCTTCAAGTCGATGGCGGATGGAACCGAATAGTTTGGATGCCCGCAACCGTCAAAGAACGGGTCAAAGACTTCATACCGAACGAAGTTGTTGACAAGATAGCTACAGAAAATGACGCAAAGACAGTTGACGAATTAAGAGCTTTTCTTCAGGATCATGAGCATCCGATAGTTCAAAAATGGAAAGAAGTGACAGTTGAAGCCGAACCTGAAGTGGAAGAAGCCGCAGTGGCGCCAACGGTTCCGCTTCCAACCGCGATATCCGCAGGCGGATTCAAGATAATCCTGAAAAACGCAAAAATCCACGCCGAGAAACTCATAATCAAACGAGAGAAGACAAAGAGGTGAAAGCCGTGGAGAAAGAGGAGGACAGGAAGACCCACATCAAGTTTGACCCTAACCTCCTTGATATTCTAGCTAATTTTGAAGAAGTAGAACTCGAAAACGTGGACATTGAACTCGGAGACCTAGAACTTTGGTTTCAGCCAGGAGCGGTAGCTGCACCTCCGAGAGTTCTTGCACCGAAGTTCAAGCCCACAGCCATTCTCGAAGCGCCTTTCACACCGCCTGTCGAAACCTATCCTGGACAAATCGCTGAAGTAAAGCTTGGAGCCACAAAAGGCGATGGAGGAAGCCGAGGAAAGTCCATTATCATAGGCGGAGAAAGGTCACCAGCTTTCTATACATTCGAGAACCCCACGCCTCATCCTCCAACGATCTCCTTCGACGTTTTTGACTCAAAAATTCCCTTGGCAAAAGCCGTGAAAATGCACGTTAAGGATGTCCTTGAAGACCCTGCAGAATGGGCTAGACTCTCAGTTGACAAGTTCGGCGCAGACATGATCACCCTGCACCTAGTCAGCATAGACCCTCTCAACCCGACGCCATCAACACCAAAGGAAGCCGCAAGGACAGTAGAAAACGTGTTGCAGGCAGTTGACGTACCTCTCATCATAGGAGGATGCGGAGACCCACATAAAGACCTAGAAGTTTTCGAAAAGGTGACGGAGGTGGCTGAGGGAGAGAGACTCTTGGTCAGCACGGTGACCTTGGACATGGACATTGAACGAACAGCAAAGACCATCACAGAACACGGGCACGTTGCACTGGCCTTCACTCCCATGGACCTAAACCAAGCCAGACAACTGAACCGTCGACTCTTCGAGTTTCTTCCACAAGAACAGATCGTAATGGATACGACGACGGCGGCCCTTGGCTACGGACTGGACTATGCCTTTAGCATTATGGAACGCGCTCGCCTAGCAGGTCTAATGGGAGACCCGGAGCTTCAGCAACCCATGTCTTCTGGAACAACCAACGCTTGGGCTGCTAGGGAAGCATGGCAGAAGATGGATCCAGAGTGGGGACCACGAGAACTTCGAGGACCAATTTGGGAAACCGTGACAGCGTTGACTCTGCTATTGGCGGGCGTTGACTTGTTCATGATGATGCACCCGGCTGCTGTTAAAACGCTTAAAGACGTTATTAGGGAATTAACGGGAAAAAGAGGTAGGGGAGAAGCTGGAAAGACCGCTAACTGGATAGCTACAAAGATTTGAGGGAGGAGGAACAGGCGTGACAGAAAGAGAAGTCAAGAAAGTTGGAGTAAGGGAACTAAGCCCCATCGACGTTTACATGTTACTTCCGAAAACAAACTGCAAAGAGTGCGGAGAAGAAAACTGCATGGCCTTCGCCACCAAAGTAGTTAACAGAGAAGTTGTCGTAATGCAATGTCCTCCGCTCCTAAAGAAGGAATACGAAAAAAGCTACAAACAACTATCAGAAATGCTGAAGCCAGCCATCAGAGAGATTACAATTGGCACAGGAGATCGCGCAGTCACTGTTGGCGGCAAACTCGTCATGTACCGTCACGAGTTCACATATTTCAATCCAACAGCCATCGCCATTGACGTAACGGACGAAATGCCAGACGACGAGTTGTTGAGCAGAGTGAAGAAAACCCAAGAATTCACATACGAGTACATAGGCACAGCATTAAGACTCAACATGATAGCCGTTCGATCCACGTCCAACGACCCCGAGAGATTTAAATCTGCAGTGAAAAAAGTAGCAGAAAATACAAATTTGCCTCTAATTCTCTGCTCATTTAATCCAACCGTGCTTGAAAGTGGTTTGATAGCCATTCCGAAAGGAAAGCCCCTAATTTACGCTGCCACAAAAGATAACTGGAAGGACATAGCGGAACTGGCGTTAATGTACGATTGTCCCCTGGCCGTTTTCGCACCAAACGATCTTACTCTCCTCCGATCCTTGGTCAAAACTCTGACAGAGTACGGCGTCGAAGACTTGGTGCTGGACCCAGGCACCTTCCCCAGTGAAGGACTTACGGACACAATAAACAACTTCACCATGATCCGTCGAGCAGGATGCAACAAGGGTGACGAGTTACTGGGCTATCCGTTGATTGGAACACCAATCGTGGCGTGGACAGAGGCACCGGCCGCTCCGGAGGTAAGCGCTTGGAAAGAAGCCAATGTTGCCTCAATGCTCATCACCCGATACGCCGACATCCTAATCATGCACAGCACAGAAGGATGGGTGCTTCTCCCGACAACCGTTCTAAGACAGAACATTTACACGGATCCAAGAAAGCCGGTGGCCGTGGAGCCTGGGATAAGAACCTTCGGAAAGGCCGATGAAAATTCGCCGGTGATGTTTACAACCAACTTTGCTCTGACTTATTACACTGTGGCCTCTGACATAGAATCCGCAAGCATAGACTCTTACCTACTCGTGGTCGACTCTGAGGGAATAGCCGTAGACAGCGCTGTGGCTGGTCGAAAACTAACCGCCGAAACGGTAGCAGAAGCCATCAAAGAGAGTAAGGTAGAGGAAAAGGTGAAACACAGAAAATTGATCATACCCGGAAAGGCAGCGCGCCTCAGCGGAGAAATCGAAGAGCTCTCTGG
>CAYFXU010000160.1:0-3751 GCA_964347145.1 uncultured Candidatus Bathyarchaeia archaeon | reverse complement strand
ATGCTTCCACAGAACACAACCTGAAAACTAAGTGGGAATCATTACCTGCAATTCATAAATGCTAAGAGTTCTAGGTTTGAAGTCTAGTTCCGAAGGATGGAATGAACTTGCCAGTGTACATGACTCTTTTGAGAACCGAGCGAACAAAGGCAAAAGATGCACTGAAAGGCCTGAAAGCCATACCAGAGAACCACAATCCTAACCTGAAAATCTACTATGTAGCAAACGTCTTTGGCGAATGGGACCACTGCATTTGGTTTGAAGTCGATGACCCCGAACATGCAATGGACTTTGTGCAGAATTGGGTAGCAAAAATCCCCGGCATAGTCTATACGTACACTTTGCCCACGACACCGATAAACGAATACTGGAGACATTGGAAGTAGCAACCGACAAAAAGCAACAATCCATTTCCCATACTTTTTTCTACCATTGTTCAACCAAGAACTCAGACTTCCATCTTTTTTGCACGCGCGCCTATGGGTATGCCGAATCCACGAACCTTATTGATCTTCCAACGAACATTACCTATATTAACGCGTCCGCGTGTCAAATAGAAGATTCTTCTGTAACAGTCGTCAATTTCACTTTGCTCTCTGACCTCCCACTGTTTACGTTACATCTTAAGCCATAAATACAGACTTCACTGGAGGTTGGATTTACACCCCTTTCAAAGGACAGGAACGATATTTGGGCAAATGCATCATATGTAGCAAAGAGACCTGCAAAGTTCTGTTCGACGATGCTGCAGTCAAAATTCACATTTGTTCAGTAGAATGTCTGAAAGATTACATTAAACCGTTAAGAACAGTTAGGATTCAGAAAAAGCTGAAGGAAGGAGATGGTTGGCTGCATTAAACGCGCGTGTGTCTATGTAGATTGTTCAAGTGCCCATTTTGCCCATAAGGCACCTATTATGCCGATTACGATGGCTCCTGACGCGACAAAGACCGCTGCTTTTTGCAGAATATCCATGTTTTCCGCGAAGAAGGCGAGATAGAGTACGATGAAGGCCAGCCAGGACGCAGCCAAGACAATTGTTACCGCAACTCTTGAACCAAACGAGTTCATAGTAGCTATTCCCATTCTGAGAATTGATATCGTTTTCGGTCGAGTCTGGCCTGCATGGTTAGTGCGAGCACAGGCGCATTTGCGAGGACCGTTTATACGCGCGAGCGCGCGTACTTTAGCCTCAGGTAGTCCGATTCAAGGTTTTGCAGGAATCTTAACCCTTTACCAGTTGGTTTGTATAAGCACCCATCGGCAAGTATTACGTATCCGTTCCGCATGAGCAGATCAAGATATTTGTTCACTTGCTCTGTGCTCAAATTGGCGCTTTGTTTGAGTCGAGTTTTCCTTTTGCCTATGCCGCTATGGAGAAGAGACCTTAGAATGTCAGAAATTATCGTGGCTCTGTCTCTTTTCTTGAATACCAAGGAGAGCGAATCAATACTAAAATGCATTTTCCACACTTCCCTTTCCCCCCTACAGATATTGGAATTCATATATTTAAAACATTTTAGTTCGGCGACAATAACGGAACATGTTTCCCTCTTGGCAAATAATTAGCCGACATGTTAAAACAAGAGACATGCACGCGCATCTACCTATGTTGGAACAGAAGTCAGTGAGTTTCGCCTCTAGTGATAAACGCACAAGAACACTAACATGAAGCCGATCAATAGGAGGACCGCTGAAACTATCAGACGCAAAGAGCGCATACGTTACTGTTGTGTCACAGTCACATATGTTTAATAGCTCCACTACCCGATCAATTTCTAGGTTGTTGAAAATGTCAGAACAGGTGAAAATTCCGACTGAGGAGATGGAGAAAAGCCTGAAGATGATTGAGTCAATGTGCATCTGCAAGGGCTGCCCAACATATAAGGCATTAGGTAGCGACGATGACTACATAGCCTATTGTTTTCCAACAAGAGGAAGAAGTAAAAACATTTCTGAGGAAAAAGGATGTACTTGTGGAGTCTGCCCAGTTTATGCCCAAATGAAGTTTATTACTGCCTACTATTGCACACGCGGCATAGAAATGAAACAAAAACTCGCAATCGCCGAAGCATCATGGAAAGGTCACAGCGTCTGGGATCATCTCCGCGCACGACAAGACACGGCCATCGGTGCGCGTGAGCGTTCGAGAATGACTCGACATTCACGTGGACACCTTCAGCAAAAACGCAAGCGCTCAGGTGCAAAACTGTAGGCTTTTGTTTGCGCGTGCGCATTCCTATCTTAGACTCTCTGCAAAACGCCTTAACATCGTGTAAGCTTCTTTCGGATCTTTAGAGCCAATAGCAAGTCTTTCGAAGGGGCAGATATCAGTTTTTTCATGGTTAAGAATGTTTGGGACCTCGTTTTCGAATCGGTAAACAATATTGTTATCTTCAAGCACCCTAATTCCTTCTTGGCTTATCATTATTGCGAATACAGAGGAAACCTTGGAATAGACGTAAAGCATGGCTGCAGCCGCGCCGACGATTTTGTCTGCCACCGAGGACGCAGCTAGTCTCGCGCCAATTTTTTCAATGGCTTGTAGAAGACCCTCTACCCCTTGCGATTTGGTTTCAAAAATGACTTTGCCTTCTTTCACTACTGCCAGCGTAAGGTCTCTCTCTTTCAGCCTTGACTTTGCAAGTTCTAGGTCTCGATCTTGCACTTTCATCTCTTAGTATACAACGTAAACCTCAAGAAAACGTTTGCTTTCTTCTTATCATGAACAGTTCCTTCTCTGGCATGGACGCAATAAGCTGAGCCAGTTGCCGAACTTCCTCTGGCGGAACGTTTTCAGACAGCAACTCTCCTTTCAATCTGTCAAACACTGCTGGATCAACTGCAACAGTTACCTGTTCTCCCTTTTGAAGTTCAAACTTCGCCGAGATTCCCGGGGAACTTCTCAACCTCAGTTTCTTGTTACCAATCGTGCATTTAGTTGCAACTTGAATCCCGTCCACGACGCATGAAAACGGAACAGAATACTTCAACATCGTCGTTACGCGCAACTTCTCGTCTCCTTTGACCTCCAGTTCTCTAAGACCGATGAGACCGATCCTAACGCCCAACACAAGAAAGGGACCTAGATGCCCATGAAACTCTTCAGCTCTTCCTAGGATAACGTCCAATTCTGTTGTTCGATTCTGCTTTGACATAACCATATAACACCACGCCCCATCATCGCAAGAGGTCGGCTATGTTAACTCGAAAAAGTATGAAATGAGCGAGTAAGACGCTTATGACATCCTCTACAAGAAGTTTTGGAAGTATGACCGTTAGGACATAACCCGAGGTCAAAGGCATGAGATAAACATCTGTTACGTAGACGTAGGGAAATTGAACGATAATCGCTCCCAGCACAGAAATCACCTGAGATATGATTGGTTTTCCCCCCATTTTCTTGAGACGAAGATAGAATAAGCCTGTGAAAAAGCCGAGGATTGCATTTCCAGGCAGGATATAGAGATTTGGTGAGGGAAGATTAAAGGCCATGGTTGCTGCGCCTATGAATCCCACCAGCCCACCAACCCATGAACCCAAAGCCAGCCCCGAAAGAATAATTGGCAATTGCATGAAGTGAATTTCAGTCAAGCCAATGGGAATTGAAAAAAACAAGCCCAAAACGTTAGCAACAGCACACATAACTGCTATGAATGCAATTAGCTTAGAAGTTAACCTTGGATCTTGCCGTGACACGGTAACACCTTTTCTATAAATGGTGTTACTGACACTGATAAAAGCTTTATCT
>CAYFXU010000159.1:0-3780 GCA_964347145.1 uncultured Candidatus Bathyarchaeia archaeon | reverse complement strand
CTGGACAAATCGAAAAACGACCTTAGTTTATTTGCGAAACCTTGTGTTTTTTCTAAAAGTAAACAAAGGCTTGGCCATGCGCGCGGCGCATCAAAATCTGATGACAAGTGTGTTGTTTTTGTCTTCCTCTTTTAGATGTATAATTTGAACACTCTCTTGCGCGCGCGCAAAAAATTAACGCCTTCAAACAAGAACGTTGAATTCATAATGTTTATATGTCGCCAGTGATGTCTTTGCTGATATCGTTGGTGATATAATGGTTCAGCGATGGATGCGGCGAACTGCAGGTGCCCCAAGAGGCCTCCTCCGATTCTTGGTCTTGAGATTGCTGATGGAGAAGCCTATGTCAGGTGCGGAGATTGTCGAGGAAATTGAACTGGAAACAAGTGGAAGGTGGAAACCAAGTCCAGGATCAATCTATCCGCTTCTTGCTTGGCTTCAAGATAAAGGCTACACCAGCGAGTCACCCACCGGAGAAAGTGGAATGAAACAATATGTGCTTACGGATGAAGGGAAAACATTCTTTGAAGAACAGGTAAAGTTTGGACAAAAGTTCTTGAAAAAGCTGGAATTTCTTGCGCCAATGCTCGTTGGAGGATTTCAATTTGACATCAACCATGAAAACTTCTCTGATGTCAGAGAATCTGCGAAAAGAGCTATAAAGACATTTATAGACCTCCGAGCTGCCATGAAGGGCAACTTGGCAAAGCAAGATGCCGAAGAAATAGCCAAAATTCTGAATGATTGTGCCGAAAAGCTTGAGAAGATTGCCCGAAGGATCAAGGAGAAATGAAGCCGCTGAGATTCTCTGAACAATTTAATCTATGTGACTGTGATATAACAGCAACATAATCTTAAACATATGACCGCTAGATTGAAATTGATCAAATTTGGTGTTTCCTGTGGGATTAAAAGCTAGTTTTATGATAGCAAGAAGATCTTTGGTGAGGAGAAAGACAAAGAATCTGAGCGCTATCCTCGCAGTGACCCTCGGAGTATCTTTGTTGGTAGGTATTCAAATCACCACAGATACCTTAGGAAATGCATTTCTCACAAGCCTGCTTCAAAGTGAGGGCGAAGTTGACATTCGCGTATCGAACGCTACCGCTGGCGGTTATCTAAAAGAGGCTGACCAAGAAAAAATCAAAGCTTTGGTTCCCGCTGCGATTGGAATAATGCCAGAATTATCTACACAGTTGCCGATGATGGTAGGTTCTCAGTTTGACCCCTCAGTTAAGATAGCTGGAATTCCCAGCGATTTCCAAGAGGCATTTGGCTCTTTTTATGATTGGAAATCAGGAGAAAAAATTGACATCAGCACTGTTTTAACCGACAATTCAAGCATTTTATTGTCAAGCCACCAAGCAGAAAGCCTGGGATTAGATCAGAATACAATCTATCCAGTTTCTTTGGATACAGAGATTACGAATATCACTCTAACCGCGTCGATCAACCAAACTACGGGGCTACCCATCGTAACACCAACCTACGCCATAGAGAATGTTGAACTCAACATTGTCGGCGTTTTTGATTCAAAACGTCCTGGGATTGGGTCCCAATACAGTGGAGCGCTGTTTACTCTGGAGCATCTCCAAGATTGGATAAGCTTGCAGGATCCAATGCGCGAAAAGAATCGTGTCACCGCCTATCTCTTATCTCTCAAAACCAATCATTTTGCTTCAGAAATCGATGAAGAGTATCTTCAAGAACAAGTGGACGAGCTAGAAGCAGCTGTCCCTGAACAAATAGACCCTTTCACAGGAAATTCCTACAAAGTCTACAGGGTTGAATCCCCCAGATTGATTTTTTTCAGTGTTGCAGAATTGATTATGACCTTGATGTCCACCATGTTGACTGCGTTGGGTCTCCTCATTATGATAACTGGTGTCCTACTGATAACAAACGTTCAACTCATGAGCGTTGAAGACCGAGAATTTCAGACAGGAGTCCTAAGAGCGGTTGGCGAGAGTCGCAGAGGAATCTTTCGATCCATACTGATTGAGAACTTATTTCAGGGAATGATCGGGGGAATCTTCGGTTTAGTAGGCGGTCTGGCTTTCGGCCAAGCTGTTGCGCTCTATCTCGTAAGTCTATTCGGAACAGGGGAGCTAAGTGTTAAACCAGTTATCTCCCAACAAGTAATACTCCTGTCAGTAATCGTAGGAGTAACTTTAGGCATCGTAACCGGTTTGTTGCCTGCTCTGAGAGCATCACGGGTTAACATTGTGGAAGCACTCCGAGGAATCAAAGTTTCCTTCAAAGAAAAATCCAGTAGAAACCTGGTTCTGCTGGGAATAGCGGCTGCCCTCGGCGGTTCATATTTCCTGTTAACAAATGGAGTCCTTGACGATAGCGCTCAAGCCATATGGACAAGCCAAGGCTGGGATTCACTGAGTGAATGGAGAAATATTCTAGTTGGAGCTGGATTACTCTTCTCTAGCGTTGGAATAATCCTCTCGCGCTTCATCGATCGTGCAAAAGCGCTGATCTTTACTGCTGTCACTCTTTGGGCCACACCTTTCGTTTTATTCGCTGTCGCAATGGGTGAGTGGATACCCACTATCTCTGGCTTAGAGCCTGACATTTTGATAATAGGAATAATGGAAATTCTAATCGGATCAATCCTGTTTGTGGCACTAAATCTACCCATAGTGATGAGAGCTTTGAGGAGGCTTCTAATAAGAATCAGAGGAGTGAAAGGAGTAGCACAAATAGCACCCTCATTAATCTCATCTCACATAACCCGCTCCACCCTGACATTCGCAATTTTCGCAGTAATCCTGACCTTGAATGTAACAGTTGCTACATTGGTCCCCACAAACTTGAGTTCCGTTGTTCAAACAGAGGAAGACTCCAGAGGAGTAGATCTCATTGTACACCTAAATAAGCCAGAGGCGATATCAACCGGAATTTCGTACACGGAAGAACTGTACAAACTCGATGGACACATAACAGACGTCATCGGATTCAAAACCTATCGTCCAACCACGGACTTCCAGAAATTTGTAGCGTTAAAGGACTCATATTCACCCGAATTCAACGCTCAAACTGATGTGCTACCTCTTGGATATGGGGAGCTCCGTCCAGAGCAAATAAGAGGGACTGCCCCAAATGCCTCTGACCCTAATTGGCGTTACGACTTCTATCTAAGTGGTTTTCCAGACGTTGTTGCAAAATCATTTGATCCAGACGCAACAGACAAAGAACTCTTAGACATGTCAAGAACAGCGTGGGATTTGTTCTTTGACTCCACCTACAAAATGGCAGCCTACAACGTATCATTGCCATCAATACTTTCAGGAGGGGGTGATCTCAGCGACATCGACCTGGAATCCTTAGGAGAGCTTGGTGGCTCAGACCTTACAGACGTAGATGTTCTGCGAGACGAGAACGGTTCGATTATCAAAAACCCCATCGTCTTCACCGACTCTTTCCTTCTCCCCCTCGGATTGCAACTCTGGATCCCCATGAATACATCTTCCTATGGAGTACCGGTCTATCAACCCTTCACAATTGGAGGGCGGCTAGACTCACAGCGTGCAGGTGGTTTTCCATTGACCTCATTCCGGCTTGGAGGAGGCGACTTCGAATTCTCAGAAGCTCTGGGTAAACTTTACCTTCCCGAACACTGGGCAAACCAAACCAACTTTTTGGGAGAGGCTGATGGTGTAACATCTATATCGCGAGCTCCAAATCAATTCGACTATTTCCTCATCAAAACCAGCTACCCAATTGATGATGACCGGATTGAAGAAGTTGCACAAGCCATCGAAGAATTCA
>CAYFXU010000158.1:0-3824 GCA_964347145.1 uncultured Candidatus Bathyarchaeia archaeon | reverse complement strand
GGGTTTCTGAGACATATCAACTCGATGTTGGTGGAGGAACAGAATCTCTTGACACTCTTGAGAGGACAAGAGAAGTTAAAAGGATTGTGAAAACCAAATCTGTGGAAACGGCGTTACCATACAGAGCCTCTGTGGTAGCTGGGTCCACTGACTACGTGGACTTCTTGGGAAATCGGCGAGATAGTTACTTCTGCATCCGAGGCCTCTATTTCGGAAGCGTCCCCATGCAACTGGACTTGAGGCTTAACTCTGTTGATGCCCCCAACGCTGGCTCCATAATGTTCGATGTTATGCGCGCGGTCAAAGTCGCTTTAGATCGAGGGGTCGCTGGTTCTCTTCTAAGCGTGTCAGCTTATGCCTTTAAACGTCCACCTCAGGCAATGTCGCTGGAAAAGGCTGAGCAGATGTTTGAAGGTTTTGTTCGTGGAAAACTTGAACGATGATTTTGCCACTTTGACCTCTTCTCTCACCTTGATTTGATAAATTCTGCCTTCAATTTTTCTATCATGTTGAATTTTCTCTGTAACTCTCGCTTCACTTTGTCGATAATTTTCACGGGCACAGGGTCTACGCCTTGCAGAACAGCCAAATAGACACTCGCAAAGTCTCCTATATGCAGAACAGAGAACATTTTCGCCAGCTTTCCTTCTCCTCTCGCATAGATTTCCAGAACCTTCTTAGCTTTGTGGAGGACCAAAGATTTCGTGGTTTCGATTCTGTGTTTGATTTCAAGAGGCTCATTAGGGTCTCGAACAAGTATGATGGAGTAGTGTTTGGTTAGAAGTTCAGGGGCTTCCCATCCTACGGTCTCGTTGTGGTTGAGTTCTGGAAAGACATCGTATCTGCTGGGGACCTTGCTGTTTTCATTGAACTGTGTCTTAAGTCGGTGGGCTATAGACTTGTACTCCCTGAATCCATAGATTATGGGGATGGTTTTCATCAGCTCTACTGCCAGCTTCTTTGCGTGATTTTCTTCTGTTGGGACTTTGGGAGAGTTTTCTTGATCCACTTTTTTGAGAACTTGAAATGTTTCTTGGAGGTCTTCCTCTACGTTGGGAAGGATGGCCATTCTTTCCATGAGGATAGGAAGGGGAAAGAAGAGATAGGGTAACGCGACGCGTGGAGGCAATTGGTTTGGAATGATTACGTGGGGAACCTGGAGTTCCTTAGAGAAGGACAGCAGGTGTCCTCCTGAAGTTATGGCGATTGTCATACATTTCCGGCGGACGGCGTCGAGAAAGGCGCTCAAGGTTTCTTCCGTGTTTCCCGAATAGCTGTTTACAAAAAGGAGCGTGTCTTTGTTTGCGTAGGCTGGGAGGGTATAGTCTCTGCAGATCTCTATGGGAATCGTAAGCTCATTTCGCAACCAGTCTTGAAGGATTTCTCCTCCTATGGCAGAGCCTCCCATACCAGCGATCACGATGTTCTTAGGCTTCACTTTTTTTGGCACTTTGACTTCCTTAGTCCTGTTTACCGCATCTCGACAATAATCCGCCGTTTTCATTAAGTGGGTGAGCATGTCGCTCTTGTCAATCTCTTCAATCTTTTCCGATTGGTCCAAAATAGTGGCCATACTCATTTCCGCCCCTTTTCGGCTGTAGCATCCATACTATCTTGAAACTTTTAAGAACATAGGTTAGAACATAATCTAGCAGGTGCGCACGCATATTGCATTCTGGTCTTCTTGGGAAATAAGTTTAAAAGTCTCTCAACACATTACTGCATTAAAACTGGAGGAATAAGACTTGAATGAACGTGCACAACCTCAACGTTTTTGGATTCCAGGCGCCACCACACTAGGTCTAGTTTGCTCTGAAGGCGTAATTCTGGCTTCAGAGAAACGGGTTTCATATGGCTACATGGTGATGAGCCGAGTTGGAAAGAAAGTTTTTAAAATAGCTGAAAGAATCGCTGCGGCCTGTGCAGGATTGGTTTCCGACATGCAAGTTTTGGTGCGAGAGGTAGAAGCCTACGCGAAACTTTTTGAATTAGACAATAGAAGACCGATACCCGTGAAATCTGCCGCCAAAGTTATGTCTAACCTCCTGTTCGGCAGACGAATGATCCCCTATATCACCCAAACCATTGTGGGTGGAATAGACGACGAAGGGCCATCAATTTATGTACTGGATATCCTCGGATCTGTTATACCCGACAAATTCGCCGCAGTGGGCTCAGGGGCCGAGATCGCCGTTGGGGTGTTAGAGGAAGGATACAAAGAGAACATGCCTGTGAAAGAAGCGAAGGAACTCGTGTTCAGAGCCGTAAAATCAGCTGTGAGTCGAGACATCATGAGCGGCGATGGCGTAGATTTCCTCACAATCACCAAGGAAGGAATTCAAGAAGAATCCAGAAAATTCTAGTAGATTTCCAGAAATGTACAGATAGGGACATGTCTATTTTCTTTTTCTAAATACTTTCTTATCTTCATAGTCAGTAACATGCGCGCGCGCATGCAGAAAAAACACGAAAATCTGAAGCTTTTTTTCAGCAGAGATTATAAGCTATTTCAGAAACTTTATTATAATTAAGACCTCGTCATCAGGCAGAGGCGAAACAATGTGCCGTTTGAGCTAACTCCAGAAGAAGGCAGATTTCTTGTTAGGCTCGCTCGGAAGGCTGTGGAGGAATACCTTGAAACCCGAAAAATCATGGCTGTCCCCAAAGACGTTTCGCCAAAGCTTATGGAACGGTGCGGAGTTTTCGTTACACTAAACAGCTTCCATCAAGGAAAAAAGGGATTGCGGGGCTGTATCGGTTTCCCTTATCCAACCACACCTTTAACACGGGCTGTAATCGAGTCCGCCATCAACTCTGCAACACAGGACCCTCGCTTTCCTCCAGTCTCCCAAAACGAACTTGGTCACATAGTCTTCGAAGTAAGCGTCCTCACTCCCCCTCAAATCGTCAAAGTTGACAAACCTACAGACTACCCCTCAACAATCAAGGTTGGACAAGATGGACTTATCGTTGAAAGAAGCTACTGCAAGGGTTTGCTTTTGCCTCAGG
The DNA here is from genome assembly GCA_964347145.1 of uncultured Candidatus Bathyarchaeia archaeon. Classification (GTDB taxonomy): domain Archaea; phylum Thermoproteota; class Bathyarchaeia; order Bathyarchaeales; family Bathyarchaeaceae; genus CAYFXU01. The sequence goes on along the minus strand of CAYFXU010000158.1, from coordinate 815 downwards.
TTCCCATCGAATGGAAGTGGGAAGAGGAGGAGTTCCTTTGCCAATGCTGCATCAAAGCCGGCTTGGCTCCAGACTCCTGGCTGCTAAGAGACACGAAAATCTACAAGTTTAGTTGCATTATAGCACAAGAAATCACGCCTAACGGAGAGATTAGGATTACTGATATGAGAAAAAAGCAAACGTAATGGTTGTATCGTCGCGCGCACAACATGTCCAGTAAACTTAGGCAATATACCAAAAGCTGGTTCTGGAGGTTATGTTCTTTTCAAAGATTCTGAACCAGAGCTCCGTGGTCCATATGCTGCCCCATGCGCTTTCTGGATGGCTTCAAGTCCTTCTTGCATCGTGAGTAAGGGGATGATATTTATCATCTTGCAGGCGCCTCCTGTCATTATTGCCATGGAAAGGGCTGAGGCATCTATATTATCTGGCATTTGAAGGATTGCCATGACATTATATTTTCCCGAAGCCAGATAGGCGTTTATGATCTTTCCGTCAAGCTTCTCGATCGCTGGACGCACGGACTCTATGCCGCCTCTGTGCGCGCCATGCGCGCGCGCATATAGCAGCTAATGCAATATCGGTATGTGCGACCTGCACCAAATAAGTGGGAACTGAATCACCGCCTTCTCAGTTTTTTGTTTAGGTTTTTCTATGGTTTGGGTGCATAACACCAAAAGAGGGATGCATGCTTCCGATGCATGCATATACATAACTGCGAGTTCCCATCGGCCATAGATTTCCGTTGTTTATCTCTTCCACTCCTTCAGTGCTCAGCCCAGAGCCAATCGTTTATAGTTCACGATTCTAGCTCC
>CAYFXU010000157.1:0-3831 GCA_964347145.1 uncultured Candidatus Bathyarchaeia archaeon | reverse complement strand
ACAAAATCAGAGATGACCTCATGCTTCTAGAAGACCCGTGGAGCTATTATGCCGGATGTACACCAGAGGCAAATCATGAACTTCTGCTCAGGGGCTACGTCAAGAAATACGGAATATCAGGAGAACAACTTGAAAAATTCAGCTTGGCTTTGGCTCAAATATCAGTTAAAAACCACCATCATGCAAAAGAGAACGAATACGCCCAATATCAAAGGGACTTGACTGTAGAAAAAGTCCTGAAGGAAAGGTCCAAAGCCTGCAAATCTTTGGGACTTTACGACTTCGCTCCCATTTCTGACGGAGCCTCAGCTCTGATTTTGGCAAGTCCAGAAGTAGCCGAGACATACTCGGACGCCCCTGTCCAAGTCTTGGCCTCTTCTTCAGCTACTGACTACGTCACTTTTCCGTCGCGGGAGGATAGAACTGGGTTTGTGGCAAGCACTATAGCCATGAAAAGCGCCCTTAAGATGGCTGACATCCAAATAGACGACATTCAAATAGCCGAACTCTACGATCAATCCACACTGCTGGAAATGATATCCCTGGAAGACTTAGGCTTCTCGAAAAGAGGCAAGGCTTGGGTCGACGTTTACAACAGCTGCGAAGAATATCGAGGCTACTACGAAATCGACGGAAACAAACTCTTCGTAAACAGAAACGGCGGCCTCAAGGCTGATGGAAATCCACTGGGGGCTACAGGAGGAGCGCAAATCTTTGAGGTCGTCAAGCAACTTAGAGGAGAAGCTGGAAGCAGACAGGTGCGAGTGAACGGAGAACAGCCTAGATTCGGGTGCCTCTCGGAACTGGAGGGGTTCGGAACAAAGGCTTACATCCACATATTGGGAAGAGACTGAAATGAGTAGCGAACCTATTGAAAGGAGAGTCTCCTATGTTGGAGATCGACTCAGAGGGAGCCAATGCACCCTCTGCGGAAAAGAGTACTTCAGAGGTAAAGACTACTGTGGAAAATGTGGAAGAAGAAGCTTCGAAAAGATGGAGGATATCGACTTCTTTTATGAGAAGGGCAAACTTGAAGTTTGCACCCTCATTGGGGAACCCACAAATAAATTCGTCAAGATGGGACCATACATCTACGGTATTGTTTCATTTCATAATGGAAAGGTGAGGGTCCCAGGTAGACTGACCGACTTAATTCTGGAGAATGGGGAGTTAGATCTTTCTTGTTTTGAGGGAAGGGAAGTTGTCCCAAGATTTAGGAGAAGATACGCTGTGACGCGAAACGACATTGTCCCAACTATTTCTCTTGCCTTCAGCCTCGCCGAAGACTACTATCCTCATCAAGAATACGAAATAATTAAACCCAAAAAAGAGTGTGAAGCACCGGGAATCGTTGGATACGGAGTATATGTCTCAAAATTCCGGATCAAAGATGGAATGATCGAAAGGTCTGTACCCTTCATAGACGAGGATGCCGTCACAGCGGCGGTTGAGGCTGGGAAAATGGCCCTGATCCACTCTGGAGTAGACCATTCTCTCATTGGAAAAGTCTACGTAGGCTCAGAATCTAATCCCTATGCTGTCAAACCCATAGCCTCTAAAGTAGCCCAAGTCTTGAAGCTGGGCAAGGAAGAAAAAGCCGATGGCGTTCAGAGCGTCGACGCAATCGACACAGAGTTTGCATGTAAGGCAGCTACAAGCATGTTTAAGGACGCGGCGTCACTGGTTTATTACCCACGTGCCCATACAGCCTACACGATGACAGTAGGCGCAGATAATTCTCAAGCAGCCCCCAGAAACGAACTTGGAGGAGAACTGGATTTGTTCGTAGGTTACGGTGGTTCTGCCTTTATCTTCGGCATGCATGATGTCATCGCGGAGTTGGAAGGCTGGTACTCCTGCACCTCAGATACTCCCGACTTCTGGAGAAGAGACGGGGAACCCTACCCAAGGCACGGCGGCAGATTCACCGGGGAACCAGCCTACTTTAAACACGTTTCGAAGGCTTGCAAAACGCTCATGCAACAACTGAATCTTCAGGTCAACGACGTGAATTACTTCATTTCCCACCAGCCAAACATAGGTTTTCCAGTCAGAGTCGCACAGGAGCTGGGGTTCAAGGAGGACCAGTACAAGTATGGTCTGCAGGTAGCGAAATTCGGTAACACCTATTCTGGTTCTTCACCCATTGGATTAGCGGCTGTCCTAGACCGTGCCAAACCAAATGAGAGAGTAATAGTCGTCAGCTACGGGTCTGGAGCAGGGAGCGACGCTTATTCCTTCTTAACCACTAGCCACTTGAAGGAGAAGAGGCAGCGACAAAAATTCACGGTCAAACATCAAATCGAAAACGAACACCTAGAGTATGTGGACTACACCACCTATAGAAGGCTTAAGCATGGAGTCTAGCCGCTGAGACAGGACTCGATAGGTAACCTAAGCCGGAAACGGCATTTTGCATCTTTGTTGAACAAAATACGGGGAAGGTTTATTAAATATTACTACATAAGAAATAGTCTTGATGGATCGAGAGGAGTCAGAATGGTTTCCACCAACCATCTGAATTTTCAGTATGAATTTTGGCTTCATAACACTTTTTCAGTCGAAAATCCGCATAAACTCCTGAGGAACATCCATCTGTTAACTACATGAAACAAATGTGAGGTGCACCTGGATGCCAATAAAAAGGGGTATAGCCGTATGGATATCTGGATTCATAACCTTCTTGGCAGGTTTAAGTTCATTTGGCACTGTAGTCTACTGGATACGTTATGGCTCGAGTTCCATCTTTAGACCCTATCTTCTAGATGACATAATGGGCCGCCTAGTGGGTGACCTAAGCGTAGAGACCTACTTTTGGATATTTTTAACCACAACGTTCATCTTCCTCGGCCTCACCTGTCTGATCGCATACCGGAAACTACCACCTGATCCAGAAATGGTCAAAATGTTCGTAAGAGTGGGGGGAAATCTCGCTGCCTTCAGGAAGACTCAACAAGCCACAGCACAAGAACTGGCTGAGAGCATAGAGGAAAACGGCAAAACCAGCGAAGGCCTCTTCAAGAAGATCAGCACAAATCTTGGAGATGCCCAAAAAGAAACCTTGGTCATTCTGGGAAAACAAGATAGAGCTATCCAAAAGGCTCACAGAAATGTGGTTTCAACCGTGGAAGCGAAGTTTGGGGAAACCAGAAAGGAAATGGTGGGTGCGCTCGAGAAACAGGAAACTACAATCCGAAAAGTTGGGCATACAACTAGTCAAGGTGCCGAAGCCTTAAAGGAGCAAAGGGCGGAGCTGGAAAACATGAAGGTTAGGCTAGAAAAGATAGAAGAGAAATTGATGCCTTTGCAGTCAAGGTGGAAAAGCCAAGACAGTCCTGAAGAAATAAAGGGAATTGGACCGCGTCTGGGAAAAGAATTGAGAGCTCTTGGCATAACAAATGTGGGCGAATTCATCACAGCGGACCCTGCATTTATTGGGAAGGAAACGCGCGTGTCGCAGGATATGGCTGAACGCTTGCAAGGAGCAGCCCAATTATTGATGGTTCCGGGCGTAGATGAAAATGACGCCGAACTGCTTGTCGAAGCAGGAGTCACCTCTATAAAGGAACTCGCAAACCAAGACTTGGTTGAGCTCAGCAGAAAAATAAACGAAGTTGCCAAAACCTACATTGAAGACGGAAAAATCTCTAAGAATGCAAATCCAACAATCGAAGAAATATCTTCTTGGATAAGAATGGCAAAGTAGTAAATGATTCTGCGTGAGGGTAGTCGCAGTTAAGAGGAATAGTTAAATATTCGCGCTGGAAATTATACTCAGTCGTTCTAAGATGATAAGAAGACTTGTCCTAGACGTCTTAAAGCCGCACAACC
>CAYFXU010000156.1:0-3841 GCA_964347145.1 uncultured Candidatus Bathyarchaeia archaeon | reverse complement strand
TTTTTCAAATTCTCAGTGTAGCTGTTGTTCTTCGGAAACGCAATTGTAAAATGCGCTATGGCGGAAATCAGAGGGAAAGAAGCTAGAATCGCCCCTAGACTGGCTACACTAAACAAGACTTGAGGATTTGGCACTGGCACATCAAATATAGGTGGTGGACCTGGACTGATTATGTCCAGTTTTAGATAGAAAGTGTATACATCTCTTGTCCACTCAAGTAGAAGGCCCAGAAGTAACATTATTATCCCTTGTATCAAATGTAAAACACCAGCGGCAGCATTGAAACGCTTCAAGTATTTGAACGAAATAGGTGAACTGGCTATAATTTCCTGTCTTTCTTTATAGTTCATAACCTACCCTCTTAATTTGTGGGAGTCCTATGTTTTATTTAAGTGTATGTTGCTGTTGTGTCACAGTCACGCACATTTAAGAGTCTCACGCTTTAGACGCATACTTGAGTTAGAGACACATAGAAGAAGCCATCGAAGCCTAGGGTTTAATGAGAGTATTTAAAAAGTCGCTCGTAGCAATTGACCACCTGGACTTCATTGTGAGAAGGGCGACATCTTCAATCTTTTATCGCGCGCGTCGAGAACACTCTAATTTACATCAAACTCGAGTCAACCATGTTCAAGACAGTTGGCAACGAGTTCACAGCTAGACCCGCAAGTAAAGTGGAAGACGCGAAACAGTTGCTTGAAGCCGGGTTCGAATACGTAGCAGAGAGGGAAAACATCAAACTCTTCTGCATTCACGCATTCCACCCCTTCCCCAAATAATAGACTTGAAAGTCACAAAAAAAATTGCACACAGTTATTGATCAAATAGAAGTAACGAAACGCAAAACCGTCTATAAGTCAATTACTGAGCTCTTGCTTTATGGCTAAGTCAGTGCTTGCCATTCTGCACGCGCGGGAAACACGTCAAGATAGAAATACAAGTCTGTGCACATATTAACAACAGTGTTCTGGAAGAAAAAAACTTGGCAGATTCAACCGGGGAAGAACTGTCTCGGGCAAGGATACTACTAAAAAAGGGCAAGTATAAGTCCGCGCTCAAACTAGTAGAAAAGCTAGCCAAACAGGACAGATTTTCTACGGATGAAAACCTTGCTTGTAGGCTCATTGAGAGTCGGCTCAGGATTAAGCTCGGAGAGCTAGAAAGGTCTTTTTCTTTGATCAATGAAATTCTTCAAACAATCCGAAGCCGAGAAGACTCTCTGCGCGCGCGCGCAGCGAAAATCGAGGCTTTGATCGTTGAAGCTGAAATACTGTGGCGCTGGGGTAAATTAGATGAAGGACTAAGGGTAGTGAAGGAAGCTGAAGAGCACCTCGAGGAAAAAAGACTTGAACATGTGCCAGAACAAGAAGAGTGGATAAAGCTGAGAAGAGGGGAGCTACTTCACCAGGAAGGCATCCTAAACTGGTATAAGGGCGATCTTGACAGAGCAATGGACTGCCACAAACAGAGCCTGGCAATTAAAAAGGAACTTGATGATAGAAATGGTGTTGCTGACTCATTCAATAATATAGGTCTCGTTTACTGGTCAAAAGGGGACCTAGATCGGGCGATGGAATACTATCAAAGAAGCTTGGCAATCAGAGAGAAGCTAGACAACAAACACGGTATCGCCACATCTCTCAACAACCTAGGCAACGCCTATTCAATGAAGGGCGACCTAGATCGGGCGATGGAATACTATCAAAGAAGCTTGGCAATCAGAGAGAAGCTAGACAACAAACACAACATCGCTCTATCTCTCAACAACCTAGGCGTTGTCCACCGACTGAAAGGTAACCTAGATCGGGCGATGGAATACTATCAAAGGAGCTTAAGGATATCTGAAGAATTCGGTATAAAAAGAGACGTCGCGTTAGCTTTGAACAACCTGGGTGAAATCCTCCAGTTGAAAGGTGAACTTAATCAAGCACTGAAATACTTTCAGCGGAGTTTACCAATCTACCAAGAGCTGGGAATCAGACAGGACATTGCCATGTCCCTCCTTAACATTGGTGAGGTTTACGGAAAGAAAGGAAATCCAGAAGAAGCATTGAATTACTACCAAAGGAGCCTATCAATCTACAAAGAAGTGGGGAATGAACTCCTAACAGCCACAACTCTCTTTGAGCTGGTTAGGACAGCTTTGGAAAAGAGAGACTCCGCCCAAGTGAAACAATACCTTCAAGAGCTCCAGCAAATCAGTGAACGAACAGACAATCGAATCATCAACCAGCGCTATCGCATCGCAAAAGCCCTACATCTAAAGGCTAGCAGACGTGCCCGACATAAAACAAAAGCTGGGGAAATCCTTGAAAGAGTGGTTCAAGAAGAAGTCGGTGACCACTCGCTGACAGTTACTGCAATGATCCATTTGTGCGACCTGTTGTTATCTGAGCTCAAGATAACGGGAGATGATGAATTGTTACAGGAAATCAAGGACCTAACAGATCGCCTCCTAAGGATAGCAAAGTTACAATCTTCTCATTCACTTCTTGCTGAGACTTATCTACTTCAATCCAAGCTCTCTCTGATAGAATTGGATATGGGTCGAGCGAGAAAGTTACTGACGAAAGCTCATCTAATAGCCATGGAGAAAGGTTTACACAAGTTAGCTCGCGCTGTGGTTTATGAGCGTGACCTACTTCAATCTCAATTACACAAGTGGAATTTGCTAATGAAGGAGAATCCTTCAAGGCAAGAGTTGATAGGTTTGACGAGACTGGATGACCTTCTTGAGCGCATGATCCATAAGACCGTGGCAAGTCTTCTAGAAGAAAAGAGACTTACGGGAGTTGAACCACCAAGAAGGAAATACGAATTGGTGTATCTGGACTTCCTTAGGGTGCCTCAAAAAATCGAGAGAGAGAAATTCACGGTAGGCGTAGCTCAGATAGGCAAATCGCAAGACGGTGACCTCCTAAATGAATTCTATGAAGAGATGGCTCCAGGCCTATTTAGGCTTAAAGAGAAGAAAGTGGATTCCGTCAGATTGACGATCAAAAGAATGGTGGAAATGGCATTTTCAAAGCAGGTTAATATCTTGATTTTTCCAGAACTGACAATTGATTTGAATCACGATCAACTTCTAGAGGATATACTTGCTCTGGCCAAGGCATACAAAATGTACATAGTTCCAGGCTCATACCATGATCAAATTACAAAGCAAAACCTCAGCGCTGTAATCTCCCCAGAAGGGCTCCTCTGGAAACAGGAAAAGCACACTCCAGCAATTATTCGCATCAAAGGCAAAGAGGTGATTGAGGGAATAGATGCTGGAGCTCATCCTCGAAAAAACATAATTGGCAACACAGAATTTGGAAGGATTGCAATAATTATCTGTCGAGACTTTCTTGATATGGATCTAAGAGTCGAAATGAAGAACTTTGAACCTCCGGTAGACATCATTATAAATCCTGCTTTTACCCCAGTCACTGCTGACTTTAAAGCAGCTCACTTTGACGCTCGTCGATCAATATATGCCTACTGCTTTTTCGCCAATGTTGCAGAGTTTGGAGAATCTTTTATCTATACTCCAGAAAAAGAACGCGTCGAAAGAATCATACCATCAAAAGAAGAAAGCTTGATCTACAAAGATATCAGTCTTTTCAAATTACGATCAGAACGAAAAAAATGGGAAATCAAACAGAAGAAAAAAAAGTCCTTCATTCAAAGCACTCGGTAAAATTCGTAGGCTCGCATCAGCAACTGCATGCGCGCTCCAATCTTTGTCCCAATTTAGTCCATGATTTGTCCGACGATGTTTATAAGAACAAAATGCGACACGTATGCATGCATGTGGAGACTTGGTTTATTGACAAAACCTCATCGTTTTTCTCTCGAA
>CAYFXU010000155.1:0-3885 GCA_964347145.1 uncultured Candidatus Bathyarchaeia archaeon | reverse complement strand
TATGTGTATTCTTGCGACCAACCCGTGCCATTCCAGATTTTGTAGCCGATTTCTGCAGCACTGTTGGGGAAGTAAGCCAACAATGCCTCACCAGAGGTTTTCTCATACTCTATGTCAAAGGGCCTGTAGGCATTTTGTGTTGTTCCAACCGAGGCAATGTCGTTTGAAATTACCCATGACGAACCGTTCCAAACATAAGCGTCCAGATATCCATCGTCTGAAAGCGTCACAACGATATTCTCATAATATCTCATAGCTACAGAGGAATAAGCAATCCTAACGAAACGAACCGAGCTGCCAGCGGTCGCCATCTCGCTCTCTGGCGAGGACCACGCTGAACCGTTCCACGCTCTGCTTTTGGGTGAACTCAAAAAGTTGTCGCCAGTGTTGGAGCGGTAGGCAATGATCGCCGAGGTATTGCTGGTCGACGAGAATGTAGATGCATAACTCCTAAACGTCATATACGAGCCATCATTCAAAGCCAAATTTGAAACCGTTCCGCCAGCAAATTCGGTCGCCCCCAGTAAATTGTAGCCAGAAGGGTTGTACAGACCAGAACTTTTCACAATAAAGTAGTCTGAGTCAACAATTTCAACACTCGACGGAACACTGCCGGAAAAGTAAGACCCTGTTGAGATACTGTAGTCGCTCGGATAATATGTCGGTATTGGAGCTGGTGCTACAACGCTGACCTTTGCACTCGTTTTGTTTATGTAAATTGTGCTAGTCCCAGAGCAGTTACCTTCTTCAAGAATAGCTGGTGGCGAATTAACCGTCGCAGGAGTCTGCATCAACATAGAATAGTATGCGCTTCCCACTACACTCTGTAGCGAGTAACCCAAAAAAACGGATACAGTAAAAACTAGCCAAACCAAACGTAGGATTTCTTTGTGATCTAGACTAGTCTTCGCTCTAATCATGGATAGTCTCCCCCAAAAACCTCCAAAAAAAGGAGGAGGGATTATTCTTGCACATCCACATCTATTTGTATGTCACAGATCTTTCCATCTTGGGCAGTCGCTGGTGAGCGCGTTTCAAGCCTTATCCACCAAGCTGTACTTGCCGGAATAGAGTAGTAGCCCGTTTCGCTGCCCGGTTCCAATATCCAGTTGGTACCAGACACGGTGTAATTCAATGAGAACACGTAGCCGCTACTGTTGTAGACCAAGAATTTTATGCTAGTCCAGTTTCCTACATCTGAAGTACCATTGGTCGGTGTGATACTAATGTGTCCTAGCCTAAAGGAATGTCCACCCACGCTGTCGGTGTTGTTGATGTACACCGCTTGTTCATATGTCAACGTTACGTTTGGATACGACTTAGCAGTAAGGCGACACCATGCATCGTTCACTGTTGAGCCGTTGGGTTCGTCTGGAGCGCTATCAAACTTTACGACCGGTGTAGAAACAGTCACTCGAGGTTGCATTGCCAGGCTATAATATGTAGCTGCGCTTACCGCAATGACGAAGATAGATATCATCAGAAGCACTATGATGTCTAGAGATTTTCTCTTAGCCATTTTATCACCTCCCTTTTGCCATAACCATAACTGCAATGCCCGCTCCAAGCACAATCGCACCGAATATCAATGAGGCTGTAAGAACATAGAACGACTCTCCCTCGTAAAGCGAAAAAAAGAAAGCAAATATCAGAGTTGTTGGAAAAGTGACGGAACTCGCGAAAACCTTACCTAAGGTCCACAATTGTTTCACAACTGCGAGATACACGTTGATCCCAACGATGTTTACCAAAGCAAGAGCTAGATACAATAAGCAATAGGAAAACCGCATGTACTCTCCGAAAGTCGATAAGAGCTGTCTGCTCATCCACAAGTTTACGTACCCGAACACAGCCGCAGCTTGGTAAAGGTAAGGAACAGTCCTGCGGAAGTGACCCATCACGCAAGTAAGTAGGCTTAATCCTACGAAAAAATCGATGCCCAAGAACAGAAAGAACTCGGGCAAAAGCTCCGTCGCCAACTCAAGCACTTACCTCTCAAATCCAACTGAGTTGGAAACCGCACTCTAATATCTTATGAAACAAGAATCTTGAATCTCTATATGAATCAATCTTCAATACACAAGCTGCGCAAGCGCATTTTCTATTCCTGAATGTGCTTCCACATTTCTGCCCCGTTGTCTCTCCCATTTTCGGAATTTTGAGGTGAACCTTGCCCCAGGTACCAGTTGAATGCCCTCTTCGCCATGGCGCATTCCACCAGTTTTTGACAATTCAAACAGTCCTTGGGAATGGGGTCACCTTTCGGAAGTTTTTCCAAGAATCCAAGCAATGTGCATTCAGAGGTGCCTTCTTTGACCACTCTCTTTGGTGTGTCAGTGTTTGTTTGATTTTCCCCGTTTTCTTTTGGGGACATTGTTAGGAAGAAAATAAAGATTAACAGAAAAAGTAACGTGATTATTAACAGGATGATAAGTGGTGATTCAAGGAGCTGGAGCATTTTACTTTCACTTTAATGGACTGCAGCGATACTAATTCTAAGGAGGCAGGTTTATAGCATTAACGAAACCTACGTAATTACGTCAAATCTGTAGCCAAAAACAATGTACAATCAGCGCGCGCGACACTTGTGAGAAGCAAAAATCTTGGTTTTGACTAATCATCTTCGCCCTGCCTTGTGCGCATGCTCCAAGTTGAAGAACCACATAACGAAAAGGGTGGGGATACTCCCCACTTTTCGTGTCAACTCTCGGTTTTTTGTTTCTCTACCTCCTTTTTTTGAGAAACTTGGAGGCAGTTGCGCCGCTCGAACGCGCGCATGCAGACTAGCTGGTAATCTCAAAGACAAGGGGTGGCGTCATAGTTCTTGCTTCCAAACGAACTCCTAATAAGCTTTCCAAGAAACCACCCCATACTGACGGGTTATTGATGAATGGCGTCCTGACGATGATGAATCTATCTCGTAGGTAGAAATCGCCGAAACCTTGAACACGCAACCGTTTAAACACGTCAGGCCACCTCTCTCGGTTAGTAGGCTCTAAATTGATGCTCGCCTCCATCGAAACCCTAGCGGCTTCACCAGCTTTTCGGCCGACTTCCCTCCATTTTTCTTCTGGAATATGCTTGAGCATGGTGTCTATGAACTCGACGTTAACGAAAGCGACGCGGCTGATGCCACAATAATATTCACCAGGGTATTTCCAATCGTAAATCATCATACTTCTGTAAACGTCAAGCATCTTTGATATGAGAGGTTTGATGCCAGGTTCTCTCCCTTTTTTAATAAGAGAATCGATATACTCTCGTTCTTCTTCATCTAAAATGATGGTGGTTCTTTTGACCGAATGTTTTCTAGAAGACAAAGTGATTTTCTCCGTTTCAATAGGCACCTAATAATATGCTTAAAAACATATCTTATATGTTTTGCTTACTAGAAATTAACAACCTTTTTGGCAACTGATAATCAATCAAAGGTAGGAATAAGCCACTACGAAAGATTGGACGGTTTGCGCGCGCAGGTCGTTACTGCCCTTTGGGCATCATACTGATCATTAGAGCAGTTTTCCAGGTTGCTACATCCTCGTCTCTTTGGTTCTTAACCGTGTTCTTGAATTTCAATATCCCCGCGCCAGGCCTACTTTCGCTTGGCCTCGCTTCAATGACCTCGGATTCAACTCTAATTGTGTCGCCGATGAAAACTGGGGCTGTAAACCTAACTTCATCCATTCCCAAGAACGCCAATACTTCGATGGGTGGGCGCTGTCTCGCTCGCAATCCTAGTCCAGACGCTATGCTTAGGGTCAACATTCCGTGAGCTATTCTCTGGCCGAACGGGCTGTTCTTCATGTACTCAGCGTTCGTGTGAAGCTCGTTCCAATCACTCGAGATGCCTGCGAACATGACTATGTCCGCTTCAGTAATCGTTCT
>CAYFXU010000154.1:0-3907 GCA_964347145.1 uncultured Candidatus Bathyarchaeia archaeon | reverse complement strand
GAAGCCTCAGCCCTCATAAAAGGTCTTCACAAATCCGACGGCTCTTCTTGCATCATCGGCTTCATCAAAACTCACTTCAACCTCTTAATGAATCTTTCCGAGACTTTCGAGAGCGGCAGCTACAACCAAAGGAAAGGCTATTGTCGCATCGCAGATGACAGTCACAGATTTTCCCCCAGGCTTCACTTTTCCCCAACTAATCGCCTCCTCCAAGGTGGCACCGCTTAGGCCCCCCGGCTCTGGCCTGTCCATTGTGATTTGAATTGCACAGTCGACGCCTTCTCGGAATGTGTTGGCGAACAGGGCGAAGTGCTTAGGCCAGCCTCCCCCGAGTATGATGATGCCTGCCTTTTTGGCGTCATAAACCTTGTCCATTAGCTTGTTAACGTCGAGAATCGGATCTAATCCTATCTTTTTGTCTTGACCAAACATCCAGAGGTGGAAGCCTGCTATAGAATCTACGAAGGCTGGACTTATGATCGGAACTCGTTTCTTTGCTGCGATTGCGAGGATGGATTCTGGGTCTTGAATTTCTTTACCTAACTCAAACAGAAGCTCTGCTGTGGATATGTGTCTCCTTTTTTCTTCCGGTATGTTCTCCAGTGTTTTGTGCATCCATTCTTCTAGGCTTCTGAACGCCTTTTGTTCGATGTAAATGTCGCCTATTCTCCCAATGTCTTTGGCTCTAAGCTCCTTATCTTCAGCAAGGAAGGTGCCTACTGAATGTTTGTAGCCGAGAGCCTCCACAATATCGTGCACCATGTTAGCCCCTGTTGATACAACTACTTTCACATATCCTTGATTGATCAAGTCGCCAACAATTCTTCTCATTCCTCCCGGAACCATAGGTCCAGCCATGGTTAGGAACACCGTGTAGTCCTTGCCTCCAAACATTTCAGCTGCCAGCTCGGCCGCCCTACCGATTTTTCCAGCGCCAAGTACGCCACATTCTTTCATCTCATGGACCAGTTCACCTACGGTCAAGCCCCGCCTCAGCTGCATCTGTTTTAAATGCTTCAATCCTTCACCCCTAGTTTCAGACACTTTAATGATTAAAGAGTAAAGATTAACGTTTTAAAAGATGGTTGCAAATACAGAAAATTTCGACAAGCTAACCTTTCGTTCGCATTATTCTTGTTCTGCCCAAAATTCGCCAGTACTCAACCTCGACACCTGAGGCAAGTTTAGATCTTATTTCCTCTTCAGGCAAGGGCGCCTCAAGTATTTCGTAGGTTTCTAGATCCATCACCTGAACAGCCGTTGGCAACAATGCTATAACTTGCCCGCCTCTCTTCTCGATGATCGGCACTTCTACCTGTGCATTCACCGGTTTCACAAGAGTTCTTTTTGCCTCGTCAAAAACGCCTACGGCAACAATCCGAGCCTTTGCAGAACCGTGTTTCCCTGGCTTTGATTTGGTGTAATTCATGATACGGCATGGTTCACTGTCGATAATTATGTAACTCCCAACTCTTAGGGCTCCCAACTCCATGGGTTTACTCATCCCTTCCGCCTCTCCCAACAGCAAACTTTGACGTAGTTCATGGTTAATAAGTTATCGCCTAGATACATTTGACAGTCCCAGAACAACAAGCCAGTGTAAAATAGTCAGCTTCTCCATTCTTCTTAAATCGGGTTAAGCAGTAAATGTTATTGTTGCTGTTGGAGGAATGGAACTGTTCCACTCAGTGAATGTAATTGCACGTGTTGCGATGCGCGCGCCCATCGTAGTAAACTGCCCTCATAAAAGTAGAACCAAGCCCATGCATCTGAGCATGACGATCACAAAGTCTGAACATAAATCTGCCAATGTTCGATTCGAATACAACTCTTGCCCTCGCCTGAAAGGTAGACTTCTCTTCTCCAGAGGTGAAAATACCTGACCCAGAGAGCCATAGTTTTAGACACCTCCGCTTTCATCTCGGGTTTCGATCCCCTCTCAATCACCGAGACGCAATACTCTGTTCCCGCGGTTAGGAAGGAACTTGCTCCAAACTCCATGCCTTGGACGCGATTTAACGCCGCGGTGGAGAACAGGCGGTTGATGGTTAGGAAGCCCAGAAGTTCTTCTGTCCAAGAGATTAGAGAAGCCTCAAGGATGGTTGGAGATATGCGTTATCTCTCTGAGGCGGATCTGCAGGTTTTGGCTCTTGCTTTAGAGTTGAAAAGGGAGGGTTTACATCCATTTATTGTTACAGACGACTACTCTATCCAAAATGTAGCTAACCAAATTGGCGCAAACTTCACTTCGCTTATGACTTACGGGATAAGGTTTCGCTTTAACTGGATTCTATATTGCCCAGCATGCTACCGGAAATACCCTTCAGATCACAAGCTTGAGTCTTGCGAGGTCTGCGGGACCAAACTTAAAAGAAAGCCCTTGAAAAAGACTCGTTTATGAACGCTGTTGAGGAAAACTTATGCGCGTGCGGGGAGTTTGGTATGATGTTGGTTGAACGAAAAAACGCCTATTTTGAGACTCCTGGAAAACAGAATACAAAAGCCGTCCTCGAATTAGCAAAGAATTACGCTCAAGCTGAGGGAATAAGCGATATCGTGGTTGCCTCCACCACAGGCGAAACTGGAGTGAAGACATCCAGAATTTTCAAAGGTTTCAACGTAGTGGTGGTTTCCCATCACGTAGGCTTTCGGGAGCCCGGAGTGTGGGAACTGAAGAAAGAAAATCGTGTGAAGATTCTGGAGAGGGGGGGTAAGCTTTTGACTGCAACCCATGCGCTTAGCGGGGTGGAAAGGGCCATCCGAAAGAAGTTTGGAACTGTTATGCCTTTAGAGATCATGGCGCATACACTTAGGTTGTTTGGTGAAGGAACAAAAGTTTGCGTCGAGATTACCATTATGGCTGCTGACGCCGGTCTCATCTCAGTGGATAGAGAGATCATAGCCATAGGAGGAACTGGTAGAGGAGCCGACACCGCTCTGGTCATAAAGCCAGCAACAGCATCTCGCTTTTTCGAACTTCAAATCAAAGAAATAATAGCTAAGCCAAGAAACGTCTAGAGACTAGCACTTGTATCGCAATGGCGCCGGGGAAGGGATTTTCAGGAGGAACCAAGCCTCCATTTGAACCCTTGAGGCGCAAAGCGCCACCGGCTGTCTTCTGGACCCCATATTTATACATCTCGAGGCCGGCACATTACCGCTCTGTCACCCCGGCGCCTAATTTTGTTAGAGACTGTTGCCATTAATAAAAGTGCTCTACCCGCAGTGGCGCGTCAGTCTTCATTTGCGTTCCAGAAGGCCACCGTCTTTCTTGAAACAGGCCTGCGCCCCAATTTTCTCAAAAGACTCCCTTTCACTATCCTCCGTCAAGAAATTGAGAATTGCGCGCGCGCATAGGAGCAAAGTAACACTAGTGGCAGTTGCCTTGCCTAAAAACGTAACCTAAATAAGCGAGCAAAATCATGCAACCAGAACGGTGAAAACATGAGGAATAAGGCAGTTATAATCGTTGACGTGTTGAACGACTTCGTAACTGGCGATTTAAAAACCGAACGCGCCGCACGAATAGTTCCAAACCTCAAGAGACTTATTCAAGCAGCTAGAAAGCATGGTGTGGCAGTGATATATTCCAACGATGCCCACTACAAACATGATTTTGAAGTTGTTCGCAAGTGGGGCGACCACGCCATAAAGGGAACGCCCGGCGCTCAGGTTATTCCAGAACTAGCGCCGAGAGAAGAAGATTTTGTCGTTGAAAAGAGAGCCTACAGCGGCTTTTACGAGACTGGCCTTGAGCCACTTCTCCGAAGTCTTTACGGAGGCAAGGGAGTGGACGCAGTTATCTTGGGCGGATTGCACACCCACATATGTGTCAGACACACTTCTGCTGACGCCTTTTTCAGAGGCTACAAAATAATAATCGCCAGCGACGGCGTGGAAGCCTTCA
>CAYFXU010000153.1:0-3916 GCA_964347145.1 uncultured Candidatus Bathyarchaeia archaeon | reverse complement strand
CCGCCCAAATAGTGACCATGGCACTTTTCATTGGAAAATAATTCATGTCGACGTAGGATGGGACACCAAGCTCCTCCCTGATCTCCTCTGGATCAACATTGGAGGTTAGAGGTAATTCAACCTCGGTGGTTGTTCCATCAACATCTTCGTACAGAATCACTTTCTCAGGCATGCCTCAAGTCTCCTTTACCTTATCTATATGGCCGATACGACAAGACGCTCGGCGTCATGAGCCACTATTTATGTTTCATTGATGTATATAAACATCATTCCCGACCTCGAAAGTCACAGAAGAGTCATCCAAACCTAGGGTATGGAAAGCCTAGTTGTAGGCAAGAAGTTAGTTCCATAAGTTTCTTAAGCCTTTTACTTTCAGAAATCGTTTCATGACATGAAGGGAGATGCCAAGTGAAAAAGATAGGTGTGATTGAAAACGGTGTGGTAATAACTCCCTCAAAGACGATAGAACAAGGGGTTGTCGTTTTTGAAGACGAAAAAATCAAAGCAGTCGGTGAGAAAAACGCAATAGGAGTGCCGAAAAGTGCCAAGGTGATAAATGCCTCGGGCAGAATTGTGGCACCCGGCTTCATTGATATTCACGTTCACGGTGGAAATGGAAAAGCCGTCATGGACGCATCGTTCGAGGCTGTTCAAAGTATGGCAAGATTTGCGGTAAGCCATGGAACAACATCCTTCGTTCCCACAACCATTTCCGCACCTCGCCCTGACTTGTTGAAGGCCTTTAGGGCAGTGAAGACTGCGATGGAAAAGGGGACAGAAGGCGCAGAGGTTCTGGGCGGGCATTTGGAGGGCCCGTACATTAGCCCTGAGAAAAGTGGGGCCCACGATAACAACTACGTTAGACTTCCTTCCATAGATGAATTTGAGGAAATATGGGAGACCTCTAACCACAAACTGAAGATTGTGACATTGGCTCCCGAGCTCGAGGGATCTAGGATGTTGATGAAGAAACTTAGAGGATTAGGAATAGTAGCTTCGATGGGTCACTCCAACGCCACCTTCACCCAAGCGATGGACGCCATAAAGCACGGGGTTCAGCATGCAACTCACATGTTCAACACAATGAGTGGGTTTGACCCTAGAGAACCTGGGGTTGTAGGAGCGGTTCTTGTTCATGATGAACTGACTGCAGAGTTGATTTGCGATGGCGTTCACGTTCATCCCGCCGCTATGAACCTTCTTTCAAGAATCAAGGGATCGGAAAAAGTTGTGTTAGTAACCGACGCTGTCCGGGCAGCGGGCATGCCTAATGGCGAATATAAATTCGGCAGACAACGTATCACAGTGATGGATGGAGTTTCTAGGTTGGAATCCGGTAACCTTGCCGGAAGCACTCTGACAATGGACAGAGCTGTGAGGAACATTACAAGGTTGGTCGGAATTCCCCTGCAAACAGCAGTAAGAATGGCGACTCTAAATCCCGCAGTAGTTATCAAGGTTGACAAGAACAAGGGAAGCCTAGAACCGGGCAAAGATGCTGACATGGTAATATTCGATCACGAACTAAACGTCTACACAACCATAGTAAGAGGAGACATTTTGTACAAGGCCTAGCTATAGATCGCCGACAATTGTCTCGAACAAAAATCAATTAGCTTAGGCACGGTTGGATGCTCGCCGGCTGGACTAGAAATATAATATGCAGCGACTGCGTTTGCCAATGTCAATCTGGAACGATCCGGAAGACCTAGAGCGTCGCCAAAGAGGTTTCCAGCGTTCCAAGCGTCTCCAGCTCCGGTAGTCCTCAAAACAGAGACTTCAAAAGCGGGCACTATGACTTTTGAATGGCCAGTGAACGATCCGGCGAAGGTTGTAGTGTGAAGGTCCACCCGGGCTGAAAGGTTTTCTGCCAAGATTCCAGCGCATTTCTCAGCTAACTCTTCGAACCTCGCCTTTTTTCGAAGATCATGTACCTTTTTATCGAGTTGAGAAGCGTAACAAAAGGCTTCGTTCTCGTTGACACTGAAGATATCAACAAGATTCTCTAAAAGGACTTTCTTGACAAGCATAGGAACTTCTTCTTTCTTGGGATTTGGATCTGAGGTGTCGTAATACGTTTTCCCCCTTCCCTCTTTCCTGACGTAATCGAAAACGGCTTCGGCCAATTGGGTTCCCTGCCGGAGAGTTCCAGCCCAGTGAAATGTACATACATAGTCAGCTTCTCGTAAGACTTGGAAATCTTCAAGAGAAAGGTGATCCAGACCAAATTCTGACAATGATCCAAGATCGCTCATCATGACGTTAACTCTTTCTCCTTTATGGATTAGCTCAATAGCAGTGGTAAGGGACATCTTGCCATCAATCTTAACGTGAGAAAGGTCCACCTCAAAGGGGTCCAGATAAAACTTGAGCAGTTGAAGGCCCAGCAAACTCGTGTCAATAATTGGATAAACTTTGGCGCCCAAGGCGCCTAGAGCTGCGGCGGTGTTTGCTGCGTTTCCACCTCTTAGCTCTAACTGTTTAATGCCGTGAATGCTTCCTCCCTTACGTTCAGCAACCTCAGCTAGGTCTTTGGAAAGACGGCTAAGGTTTCCGTCATATGTCACCAGACGATCGAGGAAAAAGTCAGGCATAACCACTACGCTGAATTTCCTTGCTGGTCTAGGATGTTCCAAGAAGCGGAGTAACTCTTCTAGATTTTTGGTGAGTGTCATTCTGATTCACAACTTTCAGATCATCTAACAGTAGCAGCCTTGACGCTTTAATTTCTTCCTTGCGCAAAAAGCATATCTGTCTCTCTCCCGATTAACGAAATGAAATTAGTGGACGGAAATATGATGTTGCACAAGTCAGAACGGGTCTCCATCCTTAAAGGGAAAGAGCGTTGGGAAAAAAGAACTTTGTCTAGGACGCTTGACAGATTTCCGGAGCGTTTAAAGGAATTCACAACCGTGTCAGGCATGCCTATCGAAAGATTATACACTCCAATCGAGGTGGAAAGTCTCGATTACTTGAGAGATTTGGGGTTTCCAGGTGAATTTCCATTCACCCGAGGAATTTACCCTACTGGCTACAGAGGGCGGCTGTGGACTATGAGGCAGTATGCTGGGTTTGGTACTGCTGAAGAGTCTAACGAACGGTACAAATATCTCCTTGAACAAGGGCAGACCGGTTTAAGCGTTGCCTTCGACTTGCCAACCCAGGTTGGATACGATTCAGACCATCCCTTGGCAGAGGGAGAGGTTGGAAAGGCAGGGGTTCCGGTAAGTTCTTTGAAAGACATGGAAATTCTTTTTGACGGAATTCCCCTGAGTAGAGTAAGCACATCTATGACTATCAACGCTACCGCGCCCCAAGTGCTTGCCATGTACTTCGCCATAGCTGAAAGGCAAGGAGTCGCTCTTGAAGGTGTCAGAGGCACTGTTCAAAACGACATCCTGAAAGAATATGCCGCTCGTGGAACCTACATATATCCGCCTGAGCCTTCAATGAGGCTAGTAACCGACATCATTGAATATTGCTTCAAGAACTCTCCCAACTTCAACACGATAAGCATAAGCGGATATCACGTTAGAGAAGCGGGATCAACAGCGGTTCAAGAACTAGCCTTCACTTTGGCTAATGGCATCGCATACGTTGAAGCCGCAGTGAACAGGGGACTACCCGTAGATAGTTTTGCTCCAAGAATATCCTTCTTCTTTGCTTGTCATAACGACTTCTTTGAAGAAATCGCCAAGTTTAGGGCTGCTAGAAGATTATGGGCTAAAATCATGAAAGAAAGATTCGGAGCTAGAGATCTAAGGTCTCTGCTTCTAAGATATCATGTCCAGACTTCCGGTTGCACATTGACGGCGCAACAACCCTTCAACAACATTGTAAGAGTGACGATACAAGCGTTGGCTGCGGTGCTCGGTGGAGCCCAGTCTTTGCATACCAACTCCTTCGACGAAGCCTT
>CAYFXU010000152.1:0-3954 GCA_964347145.1 uncultured Candidatus Bathyarchaeia archaeon | reverse complement strand
CGTTCAGTTTGGGCGACTCTTGAGCCGCAGAATCCGCCGCGCCTCCTCGGGCGTTGACACCTCGCGTTGGAGCTCCTCGGAAAGGTGCCGTGCTCGAGCCACGAGCTCCTCGTTCCGCGCCAGTTTTCCCTTAGAGTAGAAGATGTTGTCCTCGAGTCCCACCCGAACGTGCCCGCCCATAAGAATGGCCAAGGTGATCATAGGTAGTTGCCACTTGGCCATGCCTGCCACAGAGAAGGTAGCGTTGGGCGGGAGCTGGCTACGTATATGGTTCAAGTTCTCCGGTGTGGCAGGGATGCCACCGTCCACGCCCATAACCAACTGGAAGTGTGCCGGTTCCTTGATCAACCCTTTTTCGATGAGTTTGATGCCTTGGCTGACGAAGCCCACGTCGAAGACCTCGATCTCAGGCTTAATGTTCGCCTCTAGCATCTTCCTGGCAAGGAACGTAATTGTCTCCCAAGTGTTGACGTAAACAATGGACGGCTTGCGCCCCGCAAGGTTGAGCGAACCCGTCGTTAGGCTGGCCATCTCTGGTTTGGTCATGAGCGGTTGGGCTCGATCCTCGTCTGATTTGCCGGCCACACCACTCGTCGAGGTCATCACAATGAGATTCGTGCGTTTGCGTATCTTGTCCACGGTCTCTCTGAAGACTGCATAATCCGAGGTGGGGTTCTCGTGCTCGTCACGGCAGTGCACGTGGATGATCGAGGCTCCCTCTTGCTCGCACAGATATGCCGTCTCGGCGATCTCGTCAGCCGTTACAGGCACATAGGGCGTGTCTTTCTTCCGTGGCACTGACCCTGTGGGGGCTACAGTGATTATCAGCTTCTCCATTATCCGTCCCTTACACACGCTGCATGATTCAATCGTTCTAGTGAATTTATTGTTTTTTCGATTGATGGCGTAGGACTTTGCCTGGAAGGACACCGCGATGTTCGCCTTTTGCCACCACGACCTGCCCATTTACCAGAACGTAGTCAATGCCTTCAGGATATTTATGCGGATAGTTGGGGAGAGGAAACGTGTAGGGATAATAACTCGACGCTCTATCTTTGATCTCATTTAGATTGAAAACCACGATGTCGGCCCACATCCCTTCTCTTATCAGTCCCCTGTCTTTCAATCCTAGCTTTTGAGCTGGAAACGACGTCATTTTTCTAATCGCTTCTTGAAGCGTGATAATCTTCTCTTTTCTGACGTATCTCTCTAGAATGTAGGGATACTCACCATAACTGCACGGAGAGTAACCGCCAATTTTGCCGAGCGGCCCATAGGGTGCATATGCAGAACCGTCGGTTGAAATCATCATTAAATTGAATTTCAACACTGTGCGAATATCATCTTCGTTGATGTAGTTGAAAAGAGCACTTGCTTCTCCTACTTCGTCTATCAATAAATCAAAATATGCGTCAAATGGATCTTTTGCTCCCTTCATCCTAGCGATTTCTTCAAAGTTCTTTCCTGTCAAATCCGTGTTTTTGTTACAGTGAAATAGAAATATGCGGTCCCAACGACCATGCTTTACAAGTCCGCAGTATCCTGGCCCTGGATACTCATCTTCCACTATTTCTTTCCTGATCCTTTCTCGGGTTTCTGGATCCCTCAGTCTCTCAACCGTCTTTTCGACCCCGCCTGCTTGAGCCCATTGTGGAAGTATAGAGCTCAATTCCGCATTGAAGTCTGTGTGTGCGTCATTGTCCATCGTGACGGCGACGCCTCTTGCCCTAGCCTCCTTGTAGATTCTGAACATTTTCGGCAACTTGCTTGAGCCGCCCCATTTGGGGCAGTTGTGAGATACTTGTACTCGTAAGCCCGCTTTCTCGCCTATTTCTATGGCCTCCTTCAAAGCCGCTACTATTGTCTCTCTTTCGCCTCTGATGTGAGAAGCGTACAGGCCTCTATATTTCGCCACGACTTTGCATAGTTCAATTAGCTCCCGTGTGCTTGCATAACAACCAGGTAGGTATACCAACCCTGTTGACAAACCAAAGGCTCCAGCCTCCATCGATTGTGCAACCAACGCCTTCATTTCTTCAAGTTCTCCAGCAGTCGGCGACCTATTTTCCACCCCCAGCACCGCCATTCTCACGGTTCCGTGACCGACAAGAGAAGCAACATTCAAAGCAACTCCCTTTTCTTCCATTTGATCAAGGTATTCGGCAAAGGTTGACCAGCTCCAATCGACTTCTTTCGCTTCGAGCCCCCAGTCTTGCTTCAGCAACTCCAATGTTTCCTTTCTTGCAGGCGCAGGACTTCCCCCACAGTTACCTGGAACTTCAGTCGTGACGCCTTGCCTGATTTTGCTTTCTGCCAATGGATTTATCAACAATGAAAGGTCGGAGTGGGAATGTATGTCTATGAAGCCCGGAGAAACGATCAAGCCTTTAGCATCTATAACTCTATCAGCCTCTGGGATGGCTATTTCACCAACTTTCACAATTTTTCCTTCAGAAATGGCAACGTCAGCTCTAAACCATGGATTTCCCGCACCATCTATCACAAAGCCATTTCTAATCGTTAAATCATAAACCAAAACAAGGTCACCCTTGCTGCGCTATCAGCTTGTGACAAGCTTAAAAATCTTCCTCAAAAATCTTTAGGCTATTCATGCAATATATGAGGGTGATCCAAAATGTTGAAGATAGAGAAGATAAACAAGTACATCGACGACCATATAGACGAGCACATACGAAGAGTGCAGGAATTTTTGCGTCAACCAAGTGTTTCTGCAGAAGATTATGGAGTACGAGAATGCGCGGAACTGCTCAGAAGCTATTATGAGAAACTGGGATGTAAGGTGGCGGAGGTCATGGAGACGGGAGGTCCACATCCTGTAGTCTACGCTGAATATGACGCTGGCGCAGCGAAGACTCTACTCACATATTTCATGTATGACACACAACCATTCAACGAGAAAGAATGGACAAGCCCTCCATTAGAAGCTAGACTCGTTAATATCGAGCCTTTCGGAAAATGTGTCGTTGCGAGAGGAGCAATAAACTCGAAGGGACCACTTGTGGCGTTCCTAAATGCTCTAGAATCCGTTCGAGCTATAGGAGACGAGCTTCCCTTCAACTTCAAATTCATATCTCAAGGAGACGAAGAACTAGCCAGCCGATACTTTGCCGACTTTGTAAAGAAACACAAGGACATGCTTGAAGCCGATGCCCTGTTTTCCCCAGAGGCATACCAAGGACAGGACGGAAAGGTAACCATGGAATTAGGATACAAAGGAATTGTTTACTTCGAACTTGAATGCAACGGCAAAGCTTGGGGGAGAGGACCAACAGAATTCGGCATCCACAGCAGCGCCAAGTCGTGGGTTGACAGCCCAGCATGGCGAATGATCCAAGCCCTTGCGACAATGACTTCGGAGGATGGAAACAAAGTACTAATCGACGGATGGTACGACAATGTAAAGCCTCTGACCCAAGAGGATTCGCAGCTTATTGACAAACTAGCGAAGACCTTTGATGAAGAAGAAATAAAAAAAGAAGACAAGATTGAACGATTCTTGGGCGACCTTCATGGAAGAGACCTTCTTATACAATACTGCGGCTCCACAACACTAAACATCGATGGCATTTGGGGCGGATACATTGGACCTGGAACGTTAACTTTACTCCCACACAAAGTCACCGCGAAAATGGACGTGAGACTTGTTCCGAACCAAACCTCCGAAGAAATCATTCCAAAAGTACGAAGACACCTAGACAAGCACGACTATAAAGACATAATGATAAGGCCACTCGACCCCTATGAGTGGTCCAAGGAAAGCTTAAAGGAGCCGATAGTGCAGGCAACAATTCAAGCATACAGAAAGATGGGATACGAGCCAGAAATCTGGCCAATTTCCGGCGGAAGTGTACCATTCTATCTATTTACGGGCAACCCTCTAAAGATGCCATTCACGTGTGCGGGGCTAGGATATGGCGCAAGAGCTCACGCACC
>CAYFXU010000151.1:0-4007 GCA_964347145.1 uncultured Candidatus Bathyarchaeia archaeon | reverse complement strand
CTTGAGCGAAGTTTGATTAATCGATAGGCAAGGCGAGCTGAAATAGAGGAACCCACTTTTGTTTTGCCGCTTTTGATGTCTCTTATCATAGCTGGCAAGTCGTGACCATAATTCTCTTGACACCTGAGGACCAGTTCCGTCGCCCATTTGATTCCATACGAAAAGAAGAGTTTCAATCCGTATTGGGCAAGTTTGCCTTTTATGGCTATGCGTGAGTAGATTTCAACCAAATTAGGGGCCCATTTCAGATTGTGGTCCCAACATTTCAAATAGAGTTCATAATGTTTGCTCGTCATATTCTCCAACGTAAAAGAATCGATTTTGTATCTCATTCCTCCAACGGACACGAGGAAAAGGGGAACGATTAGGCTTTTGAAGGACCGCAAATCTTCAACGAGATTGATTGTCTGGTCAACGTCTTTCTCAGTTTCTTCGGGTAAACCTAGGATCAAGGTGGCACACGGAAGCCAGTTGTTTCTAGTCAAGATTTCAAAGGAATCCACAACCATCTCAGGCCAGTCTTCCGGCTTGAATGGTCTACACTTGCCCGCCATATGCTTCTTGATCAGTTTGGGGCTGCCGGTTTCGATACCAGTCTGGGCAGCGATCCAAGGAGCCTTCTCGGGCACCTCCAGGATGTTTGAGATTTCTTCAACAAGATCCGGGGCGGCTGAAACCGAGGAAAGCGCGATGTGACTTAGACTTGTCATCCTAACTCCTGGGTGATTTTGCACGGTTCTAAAGAGTTTTGTCACGGCCTCTTTGTTGACTCTGAAACCCTTTGCTTTGTACCTTAACACGTCCTCGGCGTGTAGCAACGGTTGCTTGCCTGCCCTAAGGTTAATTTCAATCTCCATCAAAATGTGCTTTAAGGAGAGGCAACGGTATGTCTGAAGTGTTGGAACACAAAAGGCACATCCCCTCCCACATCCCCGAGCGATTTCAACCAATCCACATATTGTCGGACCCCTAACAACTGGTATTTCTTCTTCAGGAACCACTTCTCCCATCACGACCCATGGCAGAGTCTCACCGTTGACGGCCTTCTCGAAGATGGGGCCTACAACCTTTTCTCCTTCGCCTACGATTACGGAGTCTATCCCGAGTTCTTTTCGGGCCTCTGCATTTTCAAGTTGCCAAGCGCCTGGACCCCCAACCACGGTTTTTGGCCTAAACCTCTTCAGAGCAGGGTGGTTCAAAAGCTCCCTAAACTTGATCGCCATATACGCCTCTCCACCCAGCATTTCAGTAAAGGCGGAGGTAGCTGGAGCTATACCCAAGGGATCGGTCTCCGCGATTCCAACAACTTTTGTGTCCGGTCCCACGACCTTATCCAAATAGTCCGGATGTGCAACGATCACGTCCTCTCTACTGAAACCATGATTCAGCAAGGCAGCCTCTATCTTCCTTATTCCGCATGAAGCAAAACCGACAGATCCATCACTATTCACGCCCACGGAAGGACAAAGCAGGGAGAAATAGAATCTGTCTGGAATCAACCCAGTTGGCACGCAAGCACTGAAACCGAGGAACAGGCCACCATGGTACTCACTCATCAAAGTGCGATCGGCGGTGAGCACAATCTTGTAGCCGTTGTTAGGCATCAACTCTCCCCGCATAAATTACATTGTCATTTGAAGCAAGTACCCTTTAAAATCTTCATTTCTAGCGAATGCATGCAAGCCACTGCGCGCGCGAATTTTATGAAAAACCCAAGGTTTAAGAATGAAATTTTACAAGTATGGGAAATGTCATGGGAAAGGAAGAGAAGAAGGCAAGTGTTTCGGAACTACTACGTAGATTGCATCAGAGATCAGGAGCTAGATGCGAAGGTTACAGGCTCGGTTTAGATTGTGTAGTCAAGCTTGCAGAAGATTTGGAACCTTTTATATATCATATGGATGGTGACCCGAGAAACAATGAAATTGGCAACCTGGTTCTACTTTGTCCAAGCTGCCACTCTGAAGTAATGGAAATGTTGTCTGACAAACGTAGAAAGACCTATGTTAAGAAGGTTGTTAAGGGGCTAGACGAGTCTTTTTTCGTCAACAGGCATAGTTAGGTTCCCCTTTGGTTCAGCTCTTATCTTACCACGTTTCTCACATTCCGGAACACTAAATAGGACTGGTAACCTACTTTTCGTGAAAGAGGAGGGTTGTTTCGTGTGTGACGAAAAATCATGTTGTGAGCATCCGGAGAAGAAGGTTAAAGATCCTAAGAAATGCTCTCCTGAACAAGTAGCAGAGTGCCACCCAGAATCTGAGACCCATCCATGTGCTGAGTAGTCTGTGCGCGCGCAGACAAAAGAACTCTGATTCTAAACGCATTCAAATGGTTTTTGATTGCTTGTTAAAGAGGGAATGGAGCAATTGTTCACATTAACCGCACGCGCGTTTTTTAGTTATTAGAAGGTTAGATCGCGCATGCGTGCATGCAATTCATATTGTGAATAAAAATCTAACATAAGTGTGCTCATATTCATTGAAAATACGTATCCTAGACCCGTATGCGTTAAATATGTCCAACATATTAAGTATATGCATGGCGAAGTGAGTGGTCCATGAGCGAAGTCTTGACTCCAATAATCTATCAATTGGGCACTGGGGCAATTGGAGGCTTCTTTCTTGGATACCTAATTAGAAAGGTCCTCAAATTGGCTTTGATATTAGGAGGTTTCGCCTTGATCTTCTTTTACTTTGCATTTGATCAAGTGATAGAAGTCAACTATGATCAATTGATGGCGCGTGCAGAGGAAATCACTACTAGTGCATCGCAATTTCTTTCGCCGCTTCTGTCGAACATTTCATTTTCTGGCAGCCTTATTCTTGGAGTCATAGCCGGCTTTATTTTGAGCTAGATTTGCTCTTTCCCATAACGTACGCGAGCATGTCATGGAAGCTCACGCGGTAGGCCCACTGTTACAGCTATATGTAGGGTTACAACAGAATTATGGCTGGTGTCGGTGTTCAAAGTGATTATGTTCAAACATGTAGAGTACGAGTTCAGAGGCGTTGACCACCTAGAAGAACTACTGAAATGTGTGAAGGAGACCATGTCAGAGATGGAGGAGGTAGAGTTAGGAGGCTTCTACTTTCCCGAGGACACTGGGAGGTGAGATGGAATTGGACCGAATTGAGAAATCCCTCTCCGTTCTTCCGGTCATACCGCTTTTGGATATTGTTGCAGTTTTTTTCTCGCTGAGTCTTGGCGGTGAGCAGGTGGGAATTCTAGCTGGACCTATCTATGAGCGATATCGTGAACTTGGTTTAGTGGCTTGGTCCGCCCTTTTGTTTCTTATATTCTTGGCTTGCGTGTGGCGTCTTAGACATTGGAAAAGGAGGTTCGCTCAAGAACAAGCGTCTAAGACAAATCGGATTGTTCTACTGGTTGGAATCAATATCGTCTTCTTGGTGGAGGGATTATGGACGGGAGTCATCATCCAAAATCTTCTTGCGCCGTTCCTGCCTCCTTTGACAACCTATGCCATCTGGGCCATAGCGATTTTCGTATGCTTTGCATTGCTTAGTATCTTCACTCGAAATGAAATGAAACAGATCATAAGAGTCTGAACTGAGCGCGCAACGGTGTCATGATTGTGGCATGTTGGTGTGAGTTTACTACATCTTCTTTAGGAGTCTATATCTTTCGTATATCATCTCTATCTCGTCTTCACTGATTTTGAAGTCTACGGTGTATTTCCTGCCTTCAGAGATTGTGTAGAATGTCGCTCGGTTTTCTTCCAACTTTTCTGGTACTAGAGGTGTTATTTCCTCGGTATACTTGTCTTTGATCTCTATGTAGAGGAAGTCTCCCTTCTTCTTTACGCTGGCTTTCATTGTTCCCAGGTAGGTTTCATATTCACCTTGAAGCTGACCCAATATTCTGTCGCTCTTTATGAAAGGCAATGTTTCCGGGTCCACGTTTAGCAGCTGTGACAGCGCGTACATTCCTATGTGTGACAGTAGATATCCATTTGCATTCGCTAATACTGCTACTCCAACCTTCTT
>CAYFXU010000150.1:0-4009 GCA_964347145.1 uncultured Candidatus Bathyarchaeia archaeon | reverse complement strand
GGGAAAGCCAGGTTGCTCGTTTCAGGTCACGTCGTGGACGATCCGGAAGTCCTAGCAGTAGTGGAGGAGTCTGGTGGAATCATAGTTTCAGACGACCTTGATAGCGGATCCAGATACTTCTGGCACCTTGTGGATAGTGCAGCAAAGCCGTTAGCGGGCATAAGTAGGCGATACACAAAAATTCCTTCACCATACGGTTCTCCCATAGAAGATAGAATAAACCATCTCAAAACTATGGTCAAAACCTTCCAAGTCGAGGGAATAGTGTTTTTGACGAGGAAGTTCTGTGAACCCTATCTCTTCGACTATGTAACATTGGGGCAGGCTATTAAAGAGGAAGGAATCCCTTCCCTGTACCTTGAATACGAGTACCCTTTGGCCAAGGGAGCTCTCAAGACTAGAGTCGAGGCTTTCGTGGAAATGTTGAGGTAGATGCTCATGTCAAAACGAACCAGAAGAAGCCTTTCAGCTGCTAGAGAAGTGACAAGCTTGGTTGTTGCTCATTACATGAGCGCCGTTCAAGCCCATAGCGAAGGGAGGTCTGTGGCCTGGCTGACCGCCGTGTCGCCGCCCCTAGAAATATTATACGCCATGGGAATTCAACCGCTCTTCCCTGAAAACTACGCTTGTGTCGCAACGGTTAGGAAAGCGTCTCGTAACATGTTTGACATCTCGGAAGCACACGGTCTCTCAAGAGACTTGTGCTCCTACGCCAGGTGTGTCATGGGATCCGTCCTTGGACGCGAGGCGCCCTTTGGAGGAATGGAAAAGCCAGACGTCCTGTTGTCGACAAAAAATGTCTGTGTAGTCTATATGAAGTGGTGGGAATTGATGGCCCACACCCTCAAGTGTCCACTATACGTCATAGACTCGCCAGTCATCACCGACAAAATGGAAGATTACCATGTGAAATATGTTGAAAAACAGTTGAGAAACCTCGCAATGGAACTTGAAAAGATTACTGGAACTAGTCTAGACAAAAAGAATTTGAAGGAAGCTGTAAAACTTTCGGATAAGACTGCAGACTTGTGGCGCAAAGTCCTTGAACAAAGAAAAGCTAAACCTTGTCCAATGGGGGTAACAGACTCCTCTGCTGCAATGTTCCCCATTGTAGCCTTGGCAGGAACGCAGGAAGCAGTAGAATATTATGAAAGACTTTTGG
Organism: uncultured Candidatus Bathyarchaeia archaeon; assembly: GCA_964347145.1. Classification (GTDB taxonomy): domain Archaea; phylum Thermoproteota; class Bathyarchaeia; order Bathyarchaeales; family Bathyarchaeaceae; genus CAYFXU01. Next base: position 2,847 of record CAYFXU010000150.1, on the reverse strand, counting down.
AAGAGGTGTCTGCACGGGTCAAAGAAGGCGTTGGGGTTCTTGAAAAAGAAAAGTTCAGGCTTCTGTTAAGCGGAATACCGTACTGGCATCATCTACGCATGTTTAACTATCTGGAAGAAAAGTATGGAGCGGTGTTTGTATACGAACTCTACACAGCAACTTGGGGCATGACAAGCTTGGACCCTGCAAAGTCCTTTGAAAGCATAGCGTACAAAACACTTTTCAATCCAACTAACCTGCCCATACGTTGGTCAAGAGATTGGATCAGCGGACTTGTCAAAGATTTTGACATAGACGGAATCGTTCTGCTTTCAAGTAGATCGTGTAAAGCAACTTCGATACGTAACTTGACAATTCAGAAGGTCTTAAGGGAGGAATATGATATTCCAAGTGTTGTATTAGAGGCAGATCACACAGATGATAGGGTCTACTCGGAAGCTGAAGTCACTTCGAGGCTTGACGCTTTCATGGAAATATTGGGTTCAAAATAGAAGGAGGCCGGACGCAAGTCTTGCCTACGGTAACAGTACTGCCATGAACAGCTCTGCTGATCGTCCTGAGCTTGTGCAAGAAATTCCGGGTATCCTCTTTATTTGAATCCTAGAAAAGTGTTTTTTGGCTTTCTCTTCAAGCAATTCTGGTTCGAATCCAAGGTGTATGTCGCCCATTTCTTCTCTAAACTCTTCAAAGGCATGCGTACAAAGATCTACGACAACAGCTTTTCCGTCGGCCTCTAGGGCTTTTCTGAAACTCTCAAAAACCCTCTCTACGTCTATGCAGTGATGTAACATCAAAGTTGAGAATATGGCGTCAACTTTCTCTGAAACGTTCATGTATTTTCTCGCGTGTTCCAAGCTTCCTCGAACGTTCTCGGCTACTCCCAAAAAGAGCGTAATATCTGAAGTCTTTCTCGCAAGTACACTTAACATAGCAGGCGTTACATCCATGGCATAGAAACCCGCTTCTGGCAGATATCGACGCAGTTTGTCAACAACCCTCATGGTGAAGAAGCCCGAGCCTGCGCCTACATCCAGAACCCGTGCGTTTCTCCTCAGTTTCGGAGGCGAAAGCAAACCCTGAACAATAAAGTCGGTGATACGTTGAATTCCCTTCTCACCGAAGTAGCTTAGCACAATTTGATCTCTTCTCTTCGCCTCCTTTTCAGTGAAATGTCCTATCTCTTTCCTAAGCGTCTCAAGTTTAGGAACTTCAAGTTCTTCTAGTAGCTTTTTGAGTTCTACGCTTTTGAGATAATTTTCAAATATCGTCAACTTTAAGGGCCCTCGGATATTCTGTTCAACCTGAAAACTGTCTACTTATAAAATCTTGTTGTCTGCAACCGATTGACAAACTGTGTGTTCAAACTTCATCGTTATGGTTATATAACGTCCTTATATACTACAGTTGAAAGAGGCACAAGGCCATGGTCACCCAAGGACCCCTCAATCCTGATGAATATTATAGCAGACAGACCGTTCTTTCAGAGCTTGGACCGCGAGGCCAAGACAAACTAAGACACTCCAAGGTTGCAGTAGTGGGGCTGGGTGGACTTGGAAGCGTCTCTTCCCTCTACCTAGCCCTCGCCGGCGTTGGATATCTACGACTCATAGACCAGGACACCGTTGAGTTGAATAACCTACATCGGCAAGTATTGTATAGCCTAGACAACCTGCGATATCCAAAAGCTGAAGCCGCCGCCAGAAGGATAAAGGAAATCAATCCAAACGTGGAGGTGGAGCCAATTCCGGACAACGTAAGGGAAGACAACGTTGAGAAAGTTGTCAAAGGCGTGGACTGCGTTGTCGATGGCTTGGACAATATGAGGACGCGGTACCTCATAAATCGTATCTGCGCCAAACACCAGATCCCCTACATATTTGGAGCTGCCATAGGCATCGAAGGAAACCTTTCAGTTTTTGCCCCTCCTGAAACGCCTTGCCTAGAATGTATACTGCCGGGCTTGGACGACAGTCAACTGCCAACCTGCCAAACCCGAGGGGTGTTGGGAACCACAACAGGGATTATCGGCACAATGCAAGCCATGGAGAGCGTAAAACTACTAACTGGGATAGGAGAAAACCTTAAAGGAAAATTGATGATCTGCGACTTCAGAGACATGTACTTCACGAAGATTGACATTTTCAAAAGACCCAACTGTCCAGCATGTGAAGACAAAATCGCCAAACCTCTGATGGATATGCAGCGATTGGTATGGCTGTGCGGCAGCAAAACCGCTAACATAAACCCTCCGAAACCTTTGGACATGAAGCTTGAGGAGATTCACGATAAACTGAAACCCCACTTCAAGATGCTCATGAAATCATCTGTCGTTATAGTTTTTGAATATGATGGCGGCGTTGAAGTAAGCCTATTCAAGCCGGGCAGAGTACTCATAAAAAACGTAGAAAACGAGGAAGAAGCGCTAGAGATCTACAAGGACATAATCAACAAACTTGGATTAAGAATATTTGTAGACTAGGTGGCACGCACATTTGAAAAAGGAGGTTATTTTGCTATTGCGCCACCTATTAGTCCGCCTATCGCTGCGATTATGGCTCCAATTACGCTCAGTAGGATTGCAGCAAGTCCAACGATTGCCCCTATCAATCCGCCAAGTAATCCGCCCACGGCAACGGTAAACACGAAGGCTAAAATTGCAACTATTATTCCACCGAATATTCCAGCTAGGAAGCCTGCAACTGCCCCTCTGCCAGCTCCCCCCTTTGCTATCACCCCTGCGACCAATCCGCCTATCAGATGAGCAATAACTGGAAGCCACCAACCTAGAACAACAATCGTCAGAAAACCGATGAACGCCCCCAGCCACAAACTTCCTCTACTATCACT
>CAYFXU010000149.1:0-4085 GCA_964347145.1 uncultured Candidatus Bathyarchaeia archaeon | reverse complement strand
ATGCAATAGTCTCCAGCATAGTAAACATTTGGGAATCTAGACCAATAGGTTTGCTCATAACGCTCAGGGTCCTTATACAACGTCATAAGCATGCCAGGCCAAGGCTTCTTTATGACTATGTAGCCTCTCACACCTGATGGTACGAGTTTACCAGAGTCATCCACAACTTCGGCGTCGATGCCTGGCAATGGAAATGTTGCGGAGCCTGGTTTTAGTGGAACCAGTCCTATGCCAGGTGCGGGTGAAATCATTACGCCTCCAGTTTCCGTTTGCCACCATGTGTCTACGATGGGGCAACTTTCTCTGCCTATGTGTTTGAAATACCACATCCATGCTTCTGGATTTATTGGTTCCCCCACGCTTCCTAGAATTGTCAGGCTGCTTAGGTCGTGTTTCTTGACCCATTCTTCGCCGAGCCTCATGAACATTCGTATGGCCGTTGGGGACGTGTAAAAGATTGTTACCTTGTAGTCCTCGATTATTTTCCACCATCTGTCGGGCTTTGGATAGTCGGGTGCCCCTTCATATACGACTATGGATGCTCCGTGCATTAGTGGTGCATAAACAATGGAACTGTGTCCGGTTACCCATCCTACGTCGGCCGTGCACCAGTACACGCTGTCTTCTTGTATGTCAAAAACCCATTCATAGATGGAGTTTATGTAGACCAGATAACCTCCGGTGCTGTGCACTATGCCTTTTGGTTTCCCTGTGGTGCCTGACGTGTAAAGAACGTAAAGTGGGTGAGTGCTTTCGATCGGCAGTGGCGGAACATCTACTTCTATATGCTTTGCGATTTCGTGATACCACAAGTCCCTTCCTTCCTTCATTTTGATCTTTTGACCCGTTCTCTTTACAACTATCACCTTCTCTACGGATGGTGTGTTTTCAACAGCTTCATCAACTATTTGTTTCAACTGCATGGTCTTTCCTCTTCTGAACCCGCCGTCAGCAGTTACAACCACCTTTGCCTCAGTGTCATTTATCCGGTCCGCCAGAGCCATCGAGCTGAATCCTGAAAAGACCACAGTGTGTATCGCGCCTATCCTCGCGGTCGCCAGCATCGTGAAGGGCAGTTCAGGTATCATCGGTAAATAAATGGCCACGCGATCTCCGTCTTTAACACCCAGTTTCCGAAGTGCGGATGCTAGGCGATTCACTTCCCTGTGAAGTTGCGAGTAGCTTATTGTTCTTTCTTCACCATTTTCTCCTTCCCAGTATATGGCTACCTTGTTTCTTCTCCAAGTTTTCAGGTGTCTGTCAACGCATAGATAGGAAGCATTTAGCATTCCACCGGGGAACCATTTTGCAAACGGTGGATCCCAGTGGAGCACTCTATCCCATGTCCTGAACCATTCAAGTTTTCTTGCTTCTTGCTCCCAAAACTCTTCCATATTATCTATTGACTTCTTGTATATGTCCATGTACCTTTTTTTGGGCCAATATTTCAGTTCAACTGGAAGAGATTCTGTCGACATGTTCTTACCTGCCAAACTGCCTCAAACTCGTGCGACTTAAAAGACTTCAGTAATAATATGTCTTTTGGAATCTCAAACCCAAAAAAAGCGACTAATTTCATCGGATTTGGATGCGCTCGTATTCCTAAGTTCGTTAGACCCTTCTAAGCCAAAGAACGAAAAGCATTTGGTCATCCAAAGTGGAGACATCCCTACAGGTTCCTTCTTTTTGTTTGCGCGCGCGCAAATCTTGAGGAAGACTACTCCTTGATAGGATGCATGTAAGTCGGAAGCTCAGGCGATGGCATCAAACTATTATATTTATTCTGTTTCTTCTGATTAACGGGGTCGATCTGTGCATAAGAGAGTGGGGTTTCCGTTTTCAGCTATTGTCTCGTTGGACAAGCTGAAACTAGCTATTATTATCAACGCCATAAACCCGAAAATTGGAGGAATACTTATTCGCGGGCCCAAGGGTTCGGGGAAGACAACAGTTGTACGGGGATTGACGGACATTCTGCCAAAAATAGAAGTCGTGAAAGACTGCTTATTCAACTGTAATCCTCACGACCCTTCCAACATGTGTCCGAGATGTAGCGACCGTTACTACAAAAGGGAAAATGTGTCAGTTGAAGAGAGAGAAATGATTGTTGTTAATCTTCCGCTGGGAGCTACGGAAGACAGGGTTGTTGGAAGTTTAGATGTTGGTAGGGCGATCAAACTGGGAGTGGAGGCTCTCGAACCCGGTATTCTGGCGGAGGCGAATCAAAACATTCTATATGTTGACGAAATAAACCTACTGCCCGACCACATAGCAGATGACCTGCTCGACTCTGCGGCGACTGGGTGGAACATTATTGAGCGAGAGGGAATATCCGTCAGTCACCCTTCCCGCTTCATCTTCATTGGAACTATGAATCCAGAAGAAGGTGAACTTCGACCCCAACTTCTTGATCGTTTTCCATTGTCTGTCGGTGTTGAAAGAATATCGTCAGTAGGGGACAGGATAGAAGTAGTCAAGAGAAACATCGAATTCGAAAAGAATCCAGAAGAATTTATTGAGAAATACAGAGGGGTTCAAGAAGAGCTGGGAAACAGAATAACTCATGCAAGAGAAATGCTTCCCAAAGTGGAAATGCCTGAAGAACTTCTCAAAGCAGTGTGCGAAGCTTGCCTCGACCTAAAAGTGGATGGAATGAGACCTGACATTGTAATCAGCAAGGCTGCGCGCACGTTGGCAGCCTTTGACGGTAGGACTATGGTTACTCTGAACGACGTTCTAGTAGCTTCAGAGTTAGCGCTGAGCCACAGAACAAGAGAAGGTGGATTTCTAGAACCGGCCACACCAGACGAAATCGAGCAGACGTTAATGAGTAAGGCCAAAGAAGTCAAACGCGAGGAGAAAGCCAGTTCGAAGAGTGAACCCAAAATCAAACCGAAAGAGGGCATAGGTAAGAAACTCCGAGCCTTCTTTTGGCCAAAAAAGATTAGCGAAAAAAAGAAAGCTTCTCCGGACAGACGCCTCAAGAAGCGTCCGAAAAGATTCAGAAAAGTCATCGCTACACTCGACAAACTACTCGCAGGAGCCATATCCCGATTCAAGAAACATGAAGCCCCTGGGGAAGCACGGGCTCTTACCGTTGGTTCTGCGCTAAGACCCTCACAGTTAGCTGAAGGTGCTCCCCTGCTTGCCAAGATCACAGGAAGCCTACTTGCCCCCTTCAAACTGTTCTTTAAGACAAGAACAATCCCCATGGGAATCGGAACGTCTGTTGGAAAACGAGCGGAGACAGTGACCACTCTTCATCGAGGTCGATCGCGTGGTTGGAGATTTCCACAGGGCAAACCAAGAGATGTACACCTGCCAGCAACAATTCGAGCCGCAGCAAAGAAGCAGAAGAACAGAGAAAGACCCCTCAAAACAGCACTCAAGATTTGTTTGGAGGATGTACGTGAGAAACTGAGGCTTTACAAGGCTCCGATGACAATAGTCTTTGTCATTGATATAAGCAAATCAATGCTGTTCAACATTGACGAGGTCAAAGAGGCCATTTTGAAACTTCACAGTGACGCATACAGATTCAGAGACAGAGTGGGAATAGTTGCTCTCAAGGGGACAGGGGCAGTCATCATTCAGCACCCCATAACTAACCTGAGAGTAGTGGCGAACAAGCTGTTAGGATTGCGGGTCAGCGGCTTTACACCATTGGCGGCTGGAATGCTCAAGGCCTGGGAAGTCCTGAAAGAAGCCAAAAGAAGAGATAGATCCACCATACCAGTCATGGTCGTCATAACTGACGGAAACGCCAACGTTCCATTAAAGAGAAAGTTACAGACAGGCGAGATTCGCGAGTTCGACCCTCTTGGCCTCGCGTTTTTCAAATTTGAGGATCTAGCCGTTGAAGATGTAATGTCGATTTCCAGCATGATACGAAAGGAAGGAATCTACACTGTTGTTGTGAACACCAACCCAGCAATAGGAGGACCTCAAGCTTCAGGCTATCTAGTAACCAGAATAATAGCTTCGATAACAAAAGGGAGCCATCATGAGGTTGGCAGGTATAGAAGCAAGGAAAAACTCATAGAAAAAATGTTCAGAGAATTGACAGAAGATCAAAGAATTATTGC
>CAYFXU010000148.1:0-4089 GCA_964347145.1 uncultured Candidatus Bathyarchaeia archaeon | reverse complement strand
ATCCTTGGAGGTGTAAATGTGGTAGTTGAAATAAAAGAATATGAATCCGCGATTGAAATAGCGAAAGCGATGGATAACGAGATAACGCGAACAAAGAGTGTCCTGGGCGACTATCTGCGCAGACTCGATGATATCCGAAACTTGGCTGAAAGGTCAAAAAAGATTCGAGAGGTAGTCTTTAAACTGGCTGGTAAGAAGGCAGCTCAAAACACTCTAGGAGAAATAACCGTTGGTGACCTAAGCGTTGTCTTAGACGCTAACCCGTTCCACGAGCTAACTGCCATCGAAGAAGTCGTTCGAAGCCAGCAGGACAGACTGTTGGTTCTACAAAAAGCCCGTGAAGCATTAAACTGGGTAGACCAAATCGGAGACACAGAAGGACTAAAGTACCTGGTGTTGGCAAGCGACGGGGTGCCAGAACGGATTCTACTCAAGATCTCGTAGAACCGGCTGGTCGTGAAAAAGAATGAACAGGGACCCATATGCTTTCGCCCTAGAGAACGTTCTGACCGAAATCAAGAACCTGTGTCCAGGCATCAATCGTTCTTTCATTTCTACAAAGAGCGGAGCAATAGTCGCAGGGGACTCGAAAACTGATGAAAAAACAACGGAAATAATGATAAGATCATTTCAAAGCATAGCAGAAAAAGCGGACACAATCGGAAACCTAAGAGCCTTACATGTCAACGGAAAAAAGGGCAAAGTAATCCTGTCCAACATCAATGAAATGTACCTAGCCCTAGAAACATCAAAAAACGTGGACACAAACTACCTGTACTCAATAACACACGCGATAATTCCAACAGTCCTGAAACTGCTGGAGACGATCACCCCTACCTCCCTCGAGACGATCACCCCTACCCCCCTCCAATCCGAACCTTCACAACGACTCGTCGTCGACACTCTCAGCGGATTTTTCGTCGGTGACTCTGTGCAGATTGATATAGAACTCCTGGAAGAATGGGCCAAGCAATTGAACCAAAAAAGCGTCAGCTATGTTGAGATAGAAGCCTCTGGTGGAAGAGCCACGCAATGCAAAGTGAAGGAAATAAACGACGCAAAACTGAGAGGAAAGGGAATAATCAGAATACCTGAAAAAGTCTGCAAGACGCTTGAAGTGAAGAAGGGAGAAGTGATAAAGGTCAAACCGGAATTAACCTGAAGGGATCCACATGGCTGCCAAAAACAACAGTGAAAATGATATTGAAAGTGTGCAAGAAAAGTTGGAAAGCATCAAGGGTCGAGAGGGAATCATCGGCTACATTCTCAGAGGTTCAAATTCGGCCTCAATCGACCTGAAAGATCCAACAAAAACAGTCGACTACGCCGTCTTGTCCGCTACTACCTTCGAAGCAGGACAGAATATATCAACCGTGTTTGAAATCGGCGAAGTTGACACGTTAATTGCGGAGGGCGAGGAAACAAAAATCCTTTCAAGCATAGTCAATGATCATCGCCTCAGTATCTTCATGAAGAAAAACGTCGATCACAACAAACTATGCACCGACCTGAACCTAAGGTAGACAAGACAAATCGCCTTTTTTTATTGAATTTTTCACGTTTTATACTGGAAAACGAGGGAAACTGGAAAGTTTTTTCCGTTACCTCTTTCTAACATCATTTTTGACGTGACTGTTCTCTTTTCTTAAAGACAAATAAACATTCTAATGAAAGTTTAAATACGTAGACATATCTATACAGAATATACGGAAAAGAGTCTTTTGGTGCTGGTCCTTTTGGTTGGTGTTGAAGACAAGGTTCCTCCCTCGCATCGAAGCCAAATTGACATTGTTGCAGACGTTCTACGTGAAACAGTTGGTGGAACAAAGAAGACACATATCATGTACAGCTGCAATCTCAGCTTTAGACAACTTCAAACCTACTTAGATCTCCTCCTCGAACGGGGACTCCTCAAGAAAGTTTCACAAGAGGAAAAAGGCAGAGATCCTAAATTCTTCAAAACCACCAGCAAAGGACAACACTTGCTTCGAGCGTACGACCGCTTAAGAGACCTAATAACAACTTAAAGCCTCTCTTCGCCTTCGAGGTGCCGGATTTTATTGAGAAAATCCCGCGTAGAGGAGGCCAGTTTTGCCTTTTTCCCTTCCTTGTCCAGTTTGATGAAATCATATTGCACCAAGAATCTTAAGATACTTGAAATATCGCAGTCGTGTAGTTGAGTGTTCTCTTCCATCTCTCTCAAATCATGCCATTTTCCGTTTTCGAGCAACCTTAGAACGTCATCGATCTTAGCCAAAACTGAAAGGCTCCTTCGACAAACCTTCGATAATAATGCAAGTTGCTTAAATAGCTTCTGAGGAATTTCTTCAGAACAATTTTCTAGAATTTACATCAATGAAACTTCACTTCCCTTTGAGCGCGCGATTATTACCGATGCTGTCACTGTTTTTGTGTTTTGTCCAAACATAGATGCCACTAGTTCTGACTACAAGTCTGAATCTTCTCCACCTCGTTAGATGCCAAAATAGAGGTGCGAATCAGACGAGAATTGTTCTAACATATTAGCTTGAAGGTTAGTTGTTACGGCTTATTCGCCGTATAAGGCTAACATACTCCAAGATTGCCCTTTCTCTCTTTCTCTTGTTTTTGCTTTGGTCAATCAGTAGGCGTAAATGGAAGGCACGGCGTTTCATCTTTTCAATGCTCAAAACATCACCTTCCGGAAACATGTTTTTATAATGCGAGTGAAAATCCTTCTTATAAGCCTTATGCTGTTTCAATAAACATTGGAACTTGTCAAAATTAGGCGACTATATTCCTTTTGTGGAAATATGTTCCCTTCGGAAACACGCCTTTTAGGCATCCATGTTTACTTGGAATATAGACAAAATCTATAGAACAAGTTTAGCGAGGCTTTATAGTTTGAAAGACGACCTGGTGGAAACCTCCCGCAAACGCAGAGACCGTCTCTACATAATAGCAGAAATACTACTTATAGCCAAGGAAGGAAGCCTAAAAACCCAGATCATGTACAGGGCAAACCTAAGCTTCGCCCAACTAAAAGAATACCTCTCCTTCCTCCTAAGAATGGAACTCCTCAAACGTAACACAGACAACAAAAAGACAATCTACAAAACAACTGCCAAAGGCATCAAATACCTCGAAAACTACGAAGAAATCTCAAACCTACTAAGAAGGGAAGAGGGAACCCCTTTTAGAAACAACTCACCGATCTTCTGGCTGAAACGAACACATTAGGGCCACAGGCGACAACCATAGCGATTGTTTGCTACACAACTATTTTGGCGGTTACGCCGTCGATTTTCATGATTTTCTCCTCGCCAGTCTTCAGATTCCTAAATGTGATTTCATATATTGGACTATAAATCACAGCGTGTTCAAAGATTTGGAAAAGTTCGTTTTCAATGCTGTCTGCATCTGGAGGTCTCTTGACAATTCTAGCTTTAGCCATCTCAATTTCCTTGCGAGGAGAGGTCTTAACTCTCCCTATCTTTTTGGCGCATTCTTTCAATATCTTGTTAGGATGATCCTCTGAAGGAGCAGAAGGCACCTGATCAGGGGGAATTTCACGCCCTGTTTGGTCAAGAACAAAATAGGCCTTGTTTTCGTAGGACAAAAATTCTTCTGTTTCAAGTTTGATTATCTTACGAGACTCCCCGGTGGAGCTAACCACCGTTTCGGGTTCGAATGTTTCATCCAGAATCCTAACTTTTTCAGCGTCATTGCCAACGACAAGGGCGTGAACTTTTGTCTTATAGTACTCGAGGCTATACTTTGCGTCAACGAGAACGTAGGGCAGATAGTATTTGTCAACTGAAACAACCCGTATTTCTTCGAGTCTGGGCTTTGAAAAACCGAACTTAACGAACAATCTGCTTTTCATTTTCTCCGCTGTGAGTTTCACTATGGTAGGATCGACACGAGACTTATAGACGATAACCTTTCGTCTGACTGCCTTTTCAGGAACCTTTGGAACCTCAGCCAACGGTAACACCTACAAAATAAAAAGAAAACCTTCGCCAATTAATCATTTATGAATCGACGTTCCATACTCAACATACATTAGTCACAACAGCTTTTGTAGGGCATCCGTCCGACATACTTAAT
>CAYFXU010000147.1:0-4116 GCA_964347145.1 uncultured Candidatus Bathyarchaeia archaeon | reverse complement strand
CTATGCATAGACCACATCCAGTGCATTCTGAAACAACTACGTTTACCGCTCCAGTATTACGGTCTACCTGCAGAGCGCCACTCGGACAAGCTTCAACGCAGGGATAGTTTGTGCATTGGAAGCAGAGATGGGGAATCTCAACTCCTGGGATAATCATGAAAATTCGTATTCTTGAGGCTTCGGGCCAGATCTTTCCTTCGTGATGGATCGTGCAGGCGATTTCGCATCTTCTGCATCCGCTGCATTTCTCGTAGTTGCGTTTAATCCATATTCTTCCGTTGCGGCTCATACGGCTTAACTTGATGTCTATCTAAAAAAGCTTGGTGGCACCTGCTGGTCCATGCATATAGGGAGCATTAAGAGAACCGTGAGAAAGAAGTAATAGCAACAGTTTTGGGGAACACTCGATGACGAGGAAATCGTTGCCAGAAATTTTTTGGAAGAGACTTGGGAACCCGAGGGTTATATTGCATGCATGCAAGAGGGTCAGGATGTTGTTGTGACTTGTTCCTAGCGCACGCTCACAACAACACGCTAGACAAATCCGCGCGCATGACAACCGTTTGCCAAGTACGGACCGTTCCTTCCTTAAATTATCAATGCAGCATAGAACTGATAATGCAAGTTTGGGTGAAGACCTGAATTCTGAGGTGGATGCTACGCCGTGCACTAATGAGTCTCAATAGCAACCAATAAACATATATATGGATGAACAGATATTGATGAATGATAACGATGAGAATTGTCCTCACGATAAAAGCGGATGAACTCAAGCTTGCGCAGTTGCTGTCGAAGTTTTCTAAAAAGCACAGAATAATGTATACGCTTACGAGACAGAATGGTGATTTCCTCATGGAAGTGAACACGGGCAATTTCGGGGAGCTTGTGAGGCGTTTGAACCACTTGAAGGGATGCACTTTTAAGGTTAAGGAGATGCATGGTGGGGGATTGTTAGATAAATTGAACGTTAGTTTAACGAAAACCAACGTTGATGCTCTGGTGGGTAGGACAACAATAGCCAAAACTGACATAGATCCCATTGATGGCGGTGTAATCAAGCTCGTAGGTGAACTTTGGTTTTGTCGTCCAGTGTATGACAAAGTTATAAAAGAAGGCGCAAAAGTAAGAGTCGTGGGGGTAGAAGGAGTTAGTCTGATAATGGAAGAGGTGAAATGAGAAATGGTGGGAATGTTAGAAGTCGTTGGGTTGACACTAGGAGTCATAGTCGTAATTGTTGCTGTGATTCTCTACAAAGGAATTAGAAAGGTAAACCAGTATGAGAAAGGCATGGTTGAAAGATGGCACGCCTACGAAAAAACTGTTGATCCGGGATTGAGATATGTCATTCCCTTCGTTCAGAGAATGTTGCGAGTGAACATGAGAGAACAGATCATTGATGTTCCGCCTCAAGAAATCATCACTGAAGACAACGTGGTTGTCACAATTGACGCTGTAATCTATTACCAAGTAGTTGATCCGAAAAGGGCACTTTATGAAGTGGAAGATTTTGAACTGGCAATTGTCAAGCTGGCTCAAACGACGCTGAGAAACATCGTTGGTGAAATGTCGCTGGATATATGTTTGACATCCAGAGAAAAGTTGAACTTAGAACTGAGAAAAGTGCTTGATGAAGCAACAGACAAATGGGGGACAAAGGTGAACCGAATTGAGCTTCAGCGAATAGACCCGCCTAGGGACATTCAGGAAGCCATGCATAAACAGAAAACAGCTGAACAAGAAAGAAGACAGTTGCGTCTACTAGCTACGGGAAGAAAAGAGGCGTCTGCCCAGGATAAGGAAGGCACGATCCTTAAAGCTGAAGGAGACAAACAAGCAGCAGTGCTGACAGCGGAGGGAGAGGCCAAAGCGATTGAACTGGTGGCCAAAGCGCAAGCTGAAGCAGTAAGACTGGTTTCTGAAGCTGCGAACAAATACTTTAAAGAAGATGCCCAGTTGAACAAGAAACTGGACGTTGTTCGAGACACGTTTTCTCAGCAGACAAAAATCGTAGTTCCATCTTCAGCAGATATTCTGAATGTCATTGGACTAGAAGGTACACCAGTGATTCCAATAAAGTCCGGTAGAAAGAGTGAAGCCGAAAGAAACGAGGAATAAGAGTGACAACATGATTGACCTCGTTTTTTTTGTGCCTTTTTTGATTCTTCTTGGACTATTAATACTTGGTATCTGGTGGGCGACTGGAAGAAGGTTTGGGCCAAGGCGTAGAAGATATAGTAGAGGGGAGTTCGGTGAGCACATGGAAACTGACATAAGATTGACTTACAAGAGGTTCAAGGAGCTTTACCCTTATTCGCAGATAACATATGCAGAGTATAAGGAGTTACAGGTCGAGAAGGCTTTCAAACGTGCCATAGGTTCGGAGAAAATAAAGAGAATGGTCAGATAGACTGATACGCATGCACCGCGCGCGCAACCTGAAATGAGAATGGAGAGAGCGGTTATTCCTCTTGTTTGCCTTTCCAGAGTGAGAAGGATGCTTATGAGGAAGTTGCTGCTGATTCTTTTTCTTGCCACGGTTCTGCTCTACGTTGTAGCTGCAGGCTGGAGCATGCACGCCTACGAAGAATCGAAAGCGATTGAGCTAGTACGCTATCCTCCAGACGTGAGACCTTTTGCGGATTTTGGCCCATATGTTTCCAGTAGGCAAGGAGGATTCATGATTGTCTTAGGTGCAATGCTGGGAACTGCGTGGCTCACAGCAGTAGTGGTTCCTGACCGATGCCGTGCAAAGAAAACTGGGAAACAGAAGAACCAGAACAAGAGCGTGCACGCACGGTTAGGCTCAGTTTTAATGCAACTTGAGATGAACGGAAGTGTTGGAGGAGAAAAATCGTTTAATAGAAAACTGGCTTCTGGAACGGTTGCGACACTGCTTCTAATAGGCATGTTGACACTAGGATTCAGCATTCAATCAGTTAGAGCAAGCGAAACCACCTATATCAGAGCGGATGGAAGTGTGGACCCCGATACAGCACCTATTTTGAGGGTTGACAATATTACTTACACATTAACCGACAACATTGTTGGAGATGGTCCATTATCGTCAAGTGCAGATTCGATCGTAGTTGAAAAGGATAACATCGTGGTTGATGGATCAGATTACACGCTTCGAGGAACAGGAGTTTATCGCTCTAAAGGAATAGACCTGACTGGAAGAGAAAATGTGACGGTTCGGAACACACAAATCAAAAACTTCTATTATGGCATCTGGCTATCTCATTCTACAAATAACAGCATAAGCGGAAACACCATAACAAGCAACGATGCTGCTGGCATCGAGCTCTCTGATTCTTCAAACAACAGCATAAGCGGAAACACCATAGCAAACAACCATGCTGGTATCAATGCATGGTATTCTTCAAACAACAGCATAAGCGGAAACAACGTAGCAAACAACGATGCTGCTGGCATCGGGCTCTCTCAATCTACAAATAACAGCATAAGCGGAAACAACGTGGCAAACAACGGCGTTGGCATCTGGTTCAAACATTCTTCAAACAACACTATTGACCATAACAACTTCATCGCCAGAGTCGATCCTCGCATCTATAACGGCAAGCAAGTAAATAGTCATGCTTCAACGAATGTGTGGGATGACGGTTATCCGTCCGGTGGCAACTACTGGAGCGACTACACCACAAGATACCCAGACGCTCAAGAGATAGACAATTCGGGTATTTGGGACACACCATACAATCAAGACAACTATCCGCTGATGAACCCATGGAGCACTGGGTGGAGTCCTGAACGTCCAGTAGAAAAAGTGAAGCCGAAAGACGCGAGTGAGAATGTGATTGTCTACGCCTATCTGCTTTTTCCAATTTCTGCTGGACTGGTTATCCTGGGTCTTTGGTGGGGGATTAGAAGAGGGGTTGAGCCAAGGCGTAGAAGGTTTGGTAGAGGGGAGTTCGGTGGGCAGATGGAAACTGACATAAGATTGACTTACAAGAGGTTCAAGGAGCTTTACCCTCATTCGCAGGTGACATATGCAGAGTACAAGAAGCTACAGGCTGAGAAGGCTTTCAAACGTGCCGTAAGTTCGCAGAAAACCAAGAGAATGGTCAGATAGACTGATACACAGGCACAGCGCGCGCA
>CAYFXU010000146.1:0-4143 GCA_964347145.1 uncultured Candidatus Bathyarchaeia archaeon | reverse complement strand
TTTTGGTTTTGACAAGTATTTCTAAAGAAGTTTTTTAAGTATTTCTTAACAAACATGCAAGGGACTTGGAGAGAAGAAACTTGAGCAAATCTATAAAGGAAATAGAGGGAATTGGACCCAACTATGCTGAGAAGCTTGCAAACATAGGCATACACACAGTTCACGCATTGCTTGACAAAGGATGCACAAGATCAGGGCGAAAGGAGTTGGCAGAGAAGACAGGCATTTCAGAAACATTGATCCTTGAATGGGTAAACATGGCAGACCTTTTCAGGATTGAAGGAATCGGAGAAGAATATTCAGACCTGCTGGAAGAAGCAGGAGTAGACACCGTAGTAGAGCTTTCAAATCGAGTCCCAGAAAACTTACATGCCAAACTGAAAGAAGTGAATGAGCAGAAGAAACTTGTTAAGCAACTCCCAACTCTTGAGACGGTGAAGAAGTGGACAATACAAGCCAAGGGATTACCAAGAGTAATTGAATACTAGCCTTACAAAGAAACACAAATTACTAACAATCCCTTTCTTTTTTTGGTTATCGCGCGCGCGTTCTTATATTCTATATCCGTATGAACTAACTCTTTTCTGGAATATCAAAGGATTTCTGACTCTTACACTTCTTTCTTCCCCGGTGATTCTATCAACAAAACACACATGGAGATTTCCTGTTTTGTACACAGTCAACTTTATCCTGTAGATTCCAACGTCAACTTCTTTACTTTTCATCGTTCGATTTCCTGAATCACAAGTCTTCCTTCACATCAAACTTACTCTCTGCAGAAAATAAGCCAAGTTCCTACAACCGACATATTTCTGAAATTGACAGGTCCCGTGGAAAAAGAGGGAGATTTGAAGGGATAAGTGGGTCGTATCCACACTGTTTGAGAAAGAACCAAAATTCTAGTGTGATTTCCGCTTCATATGGGCGCATGCGTGCGCAAGGGTGAGCTCAATGATTCACGTCAAAGATTTCTCCGGTTTGAGGGAAACTTAATAATAACGCTTTTAAGCTTAAAGTATGGTGGTTGGTTGCTTTGGCAAGGATTCTTCTGAAGAATGTAACGAAGCGTTTCGGGAATGTTGTAGCAATCAACAAGCTCAACTTAGAAGCAGAGGATAGACAATTTCTCGTTTTGTTGGGACCTTCTGGGTGCGGAAAAACTACAGCTCTCCGATGCATTGCGGGTTTGGAAGTTCCAGAAGAGGGAGAGATATACATCGGCGACAGACTTGTCAACGACTTAGACCCCAAGGAGCGGGACGTAGCCATGGTTTTTCAGAGCTACGCCCTTTATCCTCACATGACCGTGTTCAACAACATGGCTTTTCCCCTGGAGAACATGAAGGTTCCGAAGAATGAGATAAGCCGGAAGGTTGGACAAGTTGCAGAGCTTCTGGAGATAGAAGCGCTTCTTGACAGAAAGCCAAAGCAGCTTAGCGGAGGCCAGCAACAGAGAGTGGCCTTGGGCAGGGCGATAGTCAGGGAGCCAAAAGTTTTCCTCATGGACGAGCCTCTCAGCAACCTAGACGCCAAGCTAAGGGTTTACATGCGGGCAGAACTAAAGAAACTTCAAGAGAAGCTTGGCGTCACAACCATATACGTCACTCACGACCAAGTTGAGGCTATGACAATGGGAGACAAGATCGCTATCTTGAAAGATGGTTTTCTCCAGCAGTTTGATCCTCCAAGCAAGGTTTATTCTCAACCTTCCAACGTCTTCGTGGCAGGCTTCGTCGGCAGTCCTCCCACAAACTTCTTCGAGTGCATCTTGACAGACGATTCTGTCCTCGACACAAAAGAGTTCAAGTACCCACTATCCAAGGATTTTGCAGAAGCCGCGAAAGCCGCCACCTCCGAGAGAGTAATTCTAGGAATAAGACCCCAAGACATCCAAGTGTACAAGGAAGCCAAAGCGAAGGATGGTTTGATTAGAACCACTCTCTACACAACAGAACCTCTGGGGGACGTGTTGATACTCGACCTAAAGATTGGAGAATACCTCGTCAAAGCCGTGGTAAGTCCCAACTTCCAAGTCGAAAAGGTGGAGAACCTTTGGGTCAAGTTTCCGATAGACAGGATATACCTCTTTGACAAGAAGACGGGAAAAGCATTGACCTAGACGCAAGCGCGCACGAGACAACGTCTACTAACGGTTGGATCTCAAGTCAACTAGTCATAGAATAGAGGGACATGTGTGGAGCGGATCAAGTGAAACTTGGAGTGATGAAGCAACGGCTCGGCGAGGACATAAAGAAACTAAAAAGTTCCAAAGGCTACCTTAATGCAGGCTACCCACGATACAACACTCTCTTCGGCCGTGACTCTTTGATTTCCGCGTGGCAGATGCTCAAAGCAGATCCGTCGATCGCTCGGGCCACCCTCAGAACTCTAGCCAAACATCAAGGAAAAACCGTGAACCCGAAGGCAGAGGAGGAACCGGGGAAAATTCTACACGAATTTAGATTCGATCCCAAGAGCCAGGCAGAATTGCCCCATTGGGACTTTCCATACTACGGCAGCGTCGACAGCACCCCCCTTTTCATAATTATAGCAGGCGAATACTTCCAAAAGACCAGTGATGAAACATTTCTCCTACAGATTTGGGACAACATTTTGGCCGCCTTTAGGTGGATTAGAGACCACGGAGACAAGGATGGAGATGGTTACGTGGAATACAAGAGGCAGAATCCTTACGGACTCTTTCATCAAGGATGGAAAGACGGTTTCAAGAACCATTTGAAAATCAAACCTCCTGTAGCAATAGTTGAAGCCCAAGGGTACACATACGCGGCGTACCAGAATCTCATTTTTCTTGAGAGGGAACTGGGTAAAAATTATGTTGCCAAAGAGGCGTTGGCAAGGTCCGAAGTCTTGAAACAGAACTTTAACGAAGACTTCTGGATGAAAGAGGAAAGCTTCTTTGCTCTGGGCTTGAATGGGGAAAAAAGGCGAAGAGAGACTGTCACCTCTAACCCGGGGCATCTACTTTTCACGGGAATCGTCGACCAAGACAAAATAGAAGCTGTAGTCTCTCGGCTTTTTGAGTCCGACCTTTGGACTCCATATGGCATACGAAACCATTCTGTAAAAGATTCAGATTTTGATCCCTACAGCTATCATACGGGCTCCGTTTGGCCCCACGACAACTGGATCATCTATAAAG
This sequence comes from uncultured Candidatus Bathyarchaeia archaeon, assembly GCA_964347145.1. GTDB lineage: Archaea > Thermoproteota > Bathyarchaeia > Bathyarchaeales > Bathyarchaeaceae > CAYFXU01. The sequence continues at coordinate 980 of CAYFXU010000146.1, read as the reverse complement.
GACTACAGAATTTAGGCTTCAACCTTCATGCTGATCGGATCAAGAAAGCCCTACTACGAGCTTTTAGAGAGATTGGAAAGATTCCTGAGCTCTATGCTGTAGAGAATGATAGAATTGTTGACATGTCACAGAGGAAGGGCGCAGTGGCTAATCCTCTGCAGGCTTGGTCTAGCGCTGGCTTGCTTGAGATGATTTGGGAGGATTGAAGGTCTCTAGCCCTTCACCGTCCATCCGATCATGCCTTTAACATAGTATTTCTGCAGTAGCACAAAGATTACTATTGGAACTATCATGACTATTATGGATGCAGCTGACAAGACGCCCCAATTTACACGGCCCAATGGTCCCTCCCGCCCAACGTATTCGATACGTTGTGTTGCCAGTAGCATTGATTCTTCGTAAATGAAGACCCTAGCTAGGAAGAAGTCGTTCCATACCCACATGAACTGCAAAACGACAACAGAGGCTAGGGCAGGTAGGGCCATTGGAAGCACTATTTTGTAGAATATTTTGAAATCTGAAGCTCCGTCTACTCTGGCAGCCTCTTCAACTTCTATTGGAAGGGTTGTAAAGAAGTTTCTCATGAACAGGATTATCCATGGTAACCCCCAAGCGGAATGGACAAGCACCAAACTCAGGTAATTGTCTATCAAGCGGAGGTTCACCATTATTTGAAATAATGGGACAACAACGCTTTGCTGGGGCAAAGCCATCAAAAGAACAATCGTCATGAAAAGGTAACTCCTTATCCGGAAACTGAATCTCGCGAATCCGTATCCAGCAAGCGCACCCACAAACAACGGAACAATCGTTGATGGAATTGCAACGATGAAAGAATTGAGGATGCCTCTACTTAGAGGATACGTAGGATCGTTCCAAGCCCTTGCAAAACTGTTTAGCGAGGCATTTATAGGCCAGGTCCACCAGCCGCGGAGGATCTCGCTAAAGGGCCTTATTGAGGCCATGAAAACGCCTAGAAA
>CAYFXU010000145.1:0-4342 GCA_964347145.1 uncultured Candidatus Bathyarchaeia archaeon | reverse complement strand
ATTACAATGTTGAAATGGATGATTCGGGCATCTCCGCCTCAACATCATTCGACTTTTGTTGCAAGGCATAAGAGATTTAAATTGTGGTTGGAGTAGGAGCATTTATGGCGGCCGTAGTCTAGAGACTAGCGCAAAACTGCGGTAGTCAGAAAATCTGGTGAGGACTTCGGCCTCCCGAGCCGACGACCCGGGTTCGAATCCCGGCGGCCGCACCAACATCATTACGATGTATACTGTCAAGGCCGTTTTTGGGATTATTCTTTACATAAAGCGGTCGCAGCTGTTCTATTGCTTGCTTCAGGGCTATTTCACAAGTTTTGGAAACATTCAAGCCTAATTCTTACGCGCGAGGAACTAACTTCTATTTTCCATCTTATGCACATAAAAAGGAGAGAAGGCTTGGCATGCATGCAATGAATCTTGCCTCTGGACTATAAATACACACTCTTAATATATGACTACGTACATTATTAGTAACAGGTAGAATTCTTGTAAGGAAAATTAGCAAATCTTTCATGGCATTTTGTCTCTTATCTTGAATTTTCTACCAGAAAACGTGAGGTGAAAAAATGAAACTAGCAAATAAGCAGTTGAGCACGTCAGCGCAATCATGGATCAACAGAGTAGTGAGAAGGCATCCGTCCAAAGTAGGCTATCATTCTGAACTGAGAGATTGGGTGCAACATGTCATAGTGGAAGCAGAAAAGAACAAGGACTTCGAGAAGAAGGGCCAATTCCTAACTCTTCTAAAAGATCTTAACGTGGTCTCGGCTAATCGCACTTCCATAGGGGGTTTATGATCTGTCTCTTTCTGGAATTCAATTTAAGATGCGTTACAGAATTGTTTCCAAGATTATGAAAGCGGGAGCCACTTCAAAAGAGAAGGCTGTAACGATTGAAGGGGCTGATTTAGACTTGGTGGAACAACAATGGTTAGATTATTTTGCTGGAACATTTCTTGGTGAAATCAAGAAGACAGAAGACAAACGATATTACATCTAAGGGAGGAAAAAGAGTTGTGTGAGTCAACAGAAGATAGAGCAAGAAAAGTCGAAATAGAAATACTGGAAAAAGAAATACTTGAGTTGAAAGGGAGAAAGCGAGAAACAGCACTGAGGTCATACCGCAAACTTCTGTTACCCCTAGCAGATGAGGCCGTTTATTTAATGAGATCGTAGTAGGGGAGTCGGTTAGCCCCTCAAGCATATTTACTTATAACTACGTGCATGCATGTATAGCTAATGTCGGAATCCTATCAAATCGTTTTGTTCGCGCATGTGAACGGTGATAAAGGGTGAACCTTAAGGATTTAACTGAGCAAGAAAGGAAAACTTATGAATTCATAAAACAGGTTGGAGAAGTTCAGCGCGCGGGTTAGGGTTTTTGCCGTTTAAGATAGGCAACTGTGAATAGTCTGCCATCTTCTAGACGAATGTTTTGAACGCTTACTAATTCCCATCCATCTTTCCCTAAATCATTTAGCTCGTTTTGGACGCCTTCTATTACGGGTTTTCTTTCTGTTGTGAAACGGTCTACGTGTACTCTCGTCTTTAGCGGAAGCACTTTGTACTCCCAACTCACCAATTTAGCCAACCTCAAACACTAATACTGTTCAATGAAACAGTAAAAATCTTTAGCTGTAATGACGTCTCTCTCTGTGAATAGCTTCAACTACATCATACGCTGTCCATTTTAGTTGTTTAGCTTCAGACTCCCACACAAAGGTTAATATGAAGGGGTGATGTAACATGGGCTGAGCAGCTAAGCGCTTTCCCTAAAGGGTAGAACGGTTACAGACGTTTTTACTTTTTTTCAAGGCTATTCTAGCTGACAAAACAAGAGAGGTGATACAATGGCATATTCATACAGTGGAAGAAGAAGTTTCAATAGATTGCGCGCGCGCGCGCGGAACAAGAAACGTTTCAACCATGGAAATAAAGCTAATGCGCGACTGAAAATTTGTCTGACGGCAATCAAAATTTAGAAAGTTGGAAGTGATAGAATGGGCAGAAGGAAGATAAGAAGCGAAGAAGAGTTTAGCAACATTAAGCTGCCTGTAGCCAACGACGTCATGGGCATAGCCAAAAAAAATGTTGGGTTCGATCGACTTCTAGTGAGCTGCCAAGATGGAAAGGAGCGCCTCTGCAGAATCCGAGGAAAGATGAAGAGAAGAATGTGGATAAGGCAGGGAGACATCGTTTTGGTCTCTCCATGGGATTTCCAGTCCGCGCGCGCGATACAAAAGAAATCAAGCTGGATGGCTAAGAAGCAACGGATACCTAACGATGCAACAGAGTCATCCATGGTGAATTACAAAACAAAGCGCGCACGCATGCGCATAGCCATCCACAAATTGCGCGAAACTGAACAGAGCTGAACCCAAAAGAGCGTGCACGCATCACAGGAACATTTCCTGAAATATCGGCGCGTCTTACCTAGGTTATTCCCTTTCCTCGCCTTTCCTTTCTTCTCGCTTCTCGTCCCGCCTCTTCTCTCTCCTCTATTCTCTTTTCTTCTTCCTCAGCTTCCATTCTCTCTTCTATTCCCATTTCTCGCATCTTTTCTATTCTAACTCCTCGCCTCTCCTGTTCTCCCAGCATCTTTAGTCGTTCATAGTAAAAATGAGAAGCTACGTTTATTACGTCTTCGATTCTTTCGCTCAAAAATTTATAGTCTTCAATTCTTCTGTCAAGGGAAGCAGCGAAGTTCGTGAGTCCTTCCTTCTCCACCTTTTCTTTTGCCTTCTCGGCCGCGTATACGACCTTTGACGCGAGATCTTGGATAGCTTTGATGTATCTACCCCTTTCCCCTGGGTCTTGAGTGGCCTCGAAAATGGCCTTACCCAATACCATTCTATATTTCCACGTTGCTTCTTCATAATCTCTATCCTTGACACTTTTATCTGCCTCCCCGCTGAGAATCTCGAGATCCTTTTTGGATATGGCCGCTATAGGATCTATATACAAGCTACTTCCGAGAACATCATATAATCTTGCGTCGCCTCCACACAGCTCCTCCAACAAACTTTCCTCTTTCTCTTCTTCTTTCTTTTCGGTCTTTCTTTTTTTCCACATAAGCCAATATCTCTACTTAATTGTTTGAATCAATTTGAATAAAAGTCTTCGCATAAATAATCGGAAAATGCAAGCGCAAATTTTGACATTTGGTTGGTTGGGTTAAAATTTAGTTCCAACCCAAAACCCAATTCAATCGCGCGTGCCCTGCATACGTTTTTAAGTAATAGAAACGTGTTTTCTTGCATGAGTACACTCTTACAGTTCAATGAAAATTGGTATGTTTTGTTTTTTGCTTTCTTGTTATCCTGGCTAATTCTATTGATTACTAGGAAAAGCTACGGTAGTAAGAGGGAGGTTAAGGAACAGTTTTGTTTGGCTTTAATTGGTTTGTTCACTCTGTTACTAATGGAAATCTTTGCTACATCCATGAACCTATGGCATTACGTGCCTGGAAATTGGCCAATAATTTTGTGGCCAACATATTTCGTCGCAGCACTGTTTGGATATCAACTGTTGAGATTAGTTGAGGGATTTTTCTCTTAGTATATGCGTGTGTGTATTGAGAAGAAAAGAGACATGAAGAGCAGAAAGAAAGTGCATAGACATTAACCCAAGAATCCACTTTTATAGTTCGCGCTTTTTCTGAGAATTTATTTTCACTATGAATACAGCTTTTTTGTGGTTATGTGACCTTTCACATTTTATCGCTACAGTTTTTCCGTATTCACTTATCCACACCACTTTACCGAAGTGTCCATCTTCTGGATGAAACTTGTTATCCGCTGGAATCTCCATCTTATCTCCAATTCTAATTTCAGTTAACATCGTTGCCTCCCAAGAATGTGAGGGTTGGTGCCAACACAACGATCACATTTACCTATGGCACGTATTTTCCTTTTCATCTGACACCACAACTATTAAACGTTGCTCAGAGACCACCATTAACCGCTACACCCTTCTTTTTTTCTTGAACAAGCAATCAAAGAACTGACAGAATTCTGGAAGAAGATACTAAACGCATAGAAAGGATCTTAGTCTACTTCACGAATCTCCTTCGATTCCTTTTGAATCTCTTCTTGCATTTCACACTACAGAAATAATAGGTATCTCCGTCATGACTGATCTTAAATTTGGCTGTTTTTTCGTTTAGAACCACGCCGCAGACAGGATCCCTAGGCATTGTCTCGCTCTTCACCTCGAACAGTCATGAACACAATCAGGTTTTTTCTGTCTACTATAATTAATGTTTCTGGAAGCTTTCCGGGTTTTGTCAAAGAAATCGGGGTAGATAAGTCACCTTTTTTCGATAACACTCAATTGTCCAC
>CAYFXU010000144.1:0-4390 GCA_964347145.1 uncultured Candidatus Bathyarchaeia archaeon | reverse complement strand
AATTAGGGGTGGAATCTTCTGATTGTGCGGGGGAAGGGAATGGTGTCCATCACGTTTTCCAAATCGAGCATCCAGGCGAGTAACCGCTCGACGCCTAATCCAAAGCCAACGTGAGGAGTAGTTCCATATCTTCTCAAATCGATGTACCAGTCATAATCTTCTTCTTTCAAGCCGAATTCTCCAAGTCGATTGAGCAACTCGTCTTTATCATCAATCCTTGACCCGCCAGTGGCAAGCTCTCCGATTTTGGGCACAATCAAATCTACAGACATCACTAGTTCTGGGTTGTCCTTGTACATCTTGCAGTAAAACGCCTTTATCTCCTTGGGATAAGCATACACGAAAAGGGGGCCTCCAAACTCCTTCGCCAACGCTCTCTCCTCGTCAAACCCGAAATCCTCTCCCCATTTGATTTTGAATTTTCTTCTATGAAGCCTGTCAATGGCTTCGTCATAGGTGATCCTGCTGAACGGCGGTTTCACTGCAGCCAATTTCTTCGCCTCCACTTTCAGCGAGTCAAGTTCTTTCCTGCATTGTTTCGCAACTTTTTGGAAAACATAGCCTACTAAATCCTCTTCCAATCGCATAAGATCATCCATAGTTGCGAAAGCCTGTTCTGCTTCTACGTGCCAGTACTCTGCAAGGTGCCTTATCGTCCTACTCTTCTCAGCTCTGAAAGAAGGGGCGACACAATAAACCTTCTCTAACGAACTGATCAATCCTTCAAGGTGCAATTGGGCGCTTTGGGTTAGAAAAAGATCTTGTTCAAAATACTTCACACCGAAAAGCGTGGCGCCACCTTCCACAGCGCTCGATATAAACATAGGAGGCGAAACCTCAATGAAGTTTCTTCTTCTGAAAAACTCGTGTACGAAATTCAGAACGTGACTTCTTATTTTCATGATGTTATTCATTCTCTGACTTCGCAGCCATAGATGTCGAACGTTACGTCGAAATTCTTCGCTTTGATCTTTCGTTATCGGAAAGGGTTCCGCCAGTCCCACTATTTCCAATTGATTCGTAGATACTTCAAAGCCTCCAGGTGCACGTTCATCTTTTCGCACTGTTCCGTTCAGTGTGACTGAGGACTCAATTGTCATCTTTTGAGCCTCAGCCCAAGCTGGACTGTTCTTTCTAATTGTGCATTGCATAACTCCCGTAGCGTCACGTATCACCACGAAAATAATGTCTTTGCTTTCTCTTTTCCGGTAAACCCACCCTCTGATATCCACTTGCTTTCCTTCAAAACCACCGTCTAGGATGTTCTGAATAGGTACAAGAGGCATGGTCACCATCTTTCATCCTTATTTCTGCCGAACAAGCCTAAATATTTACTTACTCTCTCTACTCATCAAGTGGCGTTTACGTAGAGAAGATTACTTCAACATCGATGGGTCATGCTAACTCTAAGTCAACTTACCGCCTCTGAACCCCACCTCATTCTTCATTCTCACCTAGCGGTTCCAGTATATGTATCTGAAAGATACAACTTTACCTTCCCTGCAGATATGAAAATGCTCGTGACCATAACAGAAACAGCGATTAAGTCGGGTCCATCTATGACGGAAAGAGCACAATTCAAGAACCGCTAAGCTCCACTGAAAGTCATTCCTCAACGGCTCGGTGGTCTTTTCTGGGCGTAACGATACCGACGTGGTCTTCCCTCTCTAGTTAATAAGCCATCCTTAACAAGGTCTACGAGTGCGTGCGCGACTGCCGTGCGGTCATAATGGAAGCCTCTTCGTGCCATTTCACTGTGAACGTCTCCTAGTCCTCTGGGAGACGCAAACCATTCTTCTGACCAAAGTCTTTGTATGAGTCCCTTACATGTTTCAGCCCTAGCGGGAGGCAAGTGACGCTCCGAAACGACTATCGTTTCCTTTCCGTACTCTGTGACTGTTGATAGGATTTTTTTTACGGCCTCCTCCAGCTGATCCTCTCTGCATTCGATCTCGAACTCTAGGTTTCCAACCTTCATTTTCAGGCGGATTGAAGGCTTTGCTTCCTCCGTCATATGTTTCCCTTATTGTATATTGAATTGAACATAATGCACATGCACAACATTTAAATATGCCCCCCGCACATTTCATAGTTTATTGGTGAATATTGTTGATTGAACAATTACACTATGCAACAACACCAAAATATAATTTTCCACAATCCCTAAAAGATCTACAACTTCCACAAAGCTTCATCGAGCTAAGCCTCAGATCAATGAAAAACATGGAAGGCGAATGTTTTCAACCCCACGAAATAACCTTCGCCCATTCTGCAAAAGAGAACTTTGAAGATGCAACATCAGTTTTACGAATTCAAAGTTCGTCTACAATAGACCCAATTCACTTAAAACCCCTCTGGGACGAAACCCCAGTTGTCGCTGTCGACGTTTCAAGCATAAACATTGGCGAAACCGAAACCGGCATACTCTGCGCCATAAGAGGGGCAATAGTCTGGAAAGAGAAAAGCCTATACAAAAACATCCGCCTTGGACCCTTCCCTTTCCACATAACAGAAGAAAACAGGAAGGGAATCTACAATCTGTTTAAGAATTGTTACTTTGAAATCCTAGAAGACACTGGAGCTCCAAGCCTAATTAACATGCAAACCAGAATGGGAAATCTGCTCGAACGCTGGCTCCAGCTAGGCATTTCCTGTTCCGCACATGACAGCATCATCTTGTGGGATGGATCCCTGGGTGCCGGACCCGCCGACAGCCCAGTGAATGTTGTATCCCAACTTTTGGAAACCGCAAGAAATCGTCTTAACACCGTTTTGGCTTTCTCCAAGACAACCAACCTAAGACTCTTGGGACACCGACTAACAGATTTGACAGAAAGCTCCAAGCCGCCGTGCCTGCTTCAAATAAACGGGTTTTCTGTTCCATCAGGCCCAGTGCTTTCCCTTGGAAACATCTATGTGGCAAAACTTACCCACGGCGTTTGTTCGTTCAGGTTAGACATTGACAAGAAAGTCCCGCGAGAACGGGGAATAGAAGCTGTTCAAAAGCTTCTTGGAAGCGACCTTCTCTTCCAAAGCTACCCCGAAACCCTGCGCTTAGCCCACATATTTTCGACCTTCACCGCGGCCGAGGTGGTAGGCATCCAACGATTCATCGCCCAACAATATGGGCTCAAAACTATTGCAAGACCGAATGTGCGTCGGCTGCTCTTCGGACCCTTTGGAAAAGGTTCTGAGGGTTAGCAGTGCGGCTTTACAAGAAAGAAGGCAACACTATTCAAGTCCTCAGTTTTCCGAGCGACAACGTTGAAAAGGGCGACTACCTCATCATAGAAGACTTCAGAATTGACAAGAAATTGATCACACAAGTAATTGACGTGCAATTCGCCAATGTTCCTGGTCTTCTCGAAGAGCTTCTTCGAGACTCCACAGCTGAACAGTTCGTTTATGGAGAAGTTTTTGATCCGCTGGAGGTATCATCTCACATAAATCACATTCAAGACGCGTCGATGCTTTTATGCAAGATTCGAGGAACTCTCGAGGATGAAAGACTAGGTGTGAATGTTTCATGGCTTCCTTCCCGCTCCAAGTCTGGAATCAAGAAGTTTTCCGTCGCCTCTTTACTAAATCGTATGTGGGGCAACCGAGACCTTCCCATAAACATTGGAGAAACCAAAGAGGCGTCTCAGTTCACGATTAATGCCCACGATCTCGACGGAAAACTGAACATAGTCACCGGAAAGAAAGGAACCGGAAAATCTCACCTTTCCAAGCTATTTGTCTTAGGTCTTATCGATTACGGAGCCACGGTTGTGGTCCTTGACCTAAACGGCGAATACACCAACCTAGGCTTTTTTTCCAACGGGGAAAAGAACGACTATAATGACAAGGTCCACGTGCTTACTCCCGGGACCAACCTCAAGGTGTCACTGGTCAAGATGGACCTGAAAGTTATGTTAACCATTCTCGTTCACGCTCTTGGTCTTCCCGGAACATCTACTCGAGAGTTTCGACGCATATGGCGATCCCTGCAGGAACGACGTGCCTTCACTCTAAAAGAACTGGGCGAGGCCATTGGGAGCTGGAAGTGTAATCAACACGTGCGAGATGCCCTCTTCTCACGATACTATAGCCTGCTGAACTCCGGCTTTTTCACAGACAATATCACAGAAACAACAACCTTCGAAGAGCTTTTTGAAAGAACCCGAAAAGGCGGAGCTTTGATCTTGAATTTGCGGGATGTTTCGTCGGTTGATCGCCAGATTGTTGTTGAGTACACTCTCGGAAAGCTTCTGGACCTTCTGAGTCAGTGGAAGATAAGAGCCGTTTTTCTCTTTGCTGAAGAGGCTCATCTTTATCTGAGGGAAACCTATTGGGATGACATCGTTACGAGGATGAGGCACTTCGGAGTTTTCACCACCTTCGTGACCAA
>CAYFXU010000143.1:0-4398 GCA_964347145.1 uncultured Candidatus Bathyarchaeia archaeon | reverse complement strand
TCTTGAAGAAGAGGAAGCCATCAACGCCAGCTGCCCCTACACCTACCACAGGAAACACTCGTGCGGGCTGAATTCGAGAACTCCAAACGCTTTTATCAATAGCACATGTTATAGAAAAATGTGAAAAATGGTTAGTGAAGGCAACAAAAGAAAAGCCGGTGGAGGCGGTTCAAGCATCGAAGAATTAGGTAGAAAACTTGATTTGATAATGAAAAGACTTGAGACTCTGGAAGCTTTCATAGTCAACAATCCAGAATATTCGGGGCTGGCCCCATATCTTCGCATAACCCGCATGGGCGTGGGCTTGTACGGCGAGCCGCTGAAGATTGCATCACGACTCAAAACCGCTGAAAGATACTTTCTGAGAAGATGGATTGCCCGAGATGAAATCTCAAGATGCATAATCCAAGCCCTCGCTCTGCATGACAAACTGAACATTTCAGCCATAACACGTCAAGTTCGGATGATGCGTGGAAAAGCATCGAGAAGAATCATAAGAGACAGGATTCAACGCTTGGAGGAGAGGGGGATAATCAAACACGTTGAAGGATACGGAAACGTTTACGAACTCGCAGAGTGACCAAACAGGTGGTCACTTTTTCCCATAATAAATAACAACAATGACCAGACTCTCTGTTTCATTAGAGGAAACAAAAATGAATTGGCATAAAGTTGGAAAAAACATTAGAAGAGCGACAGGCGGATTGTCAAGCAAAATCTTCGGGGCAATGAAGACCACCGAATCACCACACTTAAAAGTCCCTAAAGGAACTGAACTCGTCGGAAACGTCACCCGACATGAACAGACCGAGAAAAACCTGCGGGAACTCGAGTTTACGCGGACACGTTCGTTCGACGTTGTCCGCAGAATACAAAATCGTTAATTGGAACAGAAATTGAGTAAATGGAGGTGAAACAGACATGAGTGAAGAAAAAGAACATAAAGAGAGAAAATCTATACACTTTCCTATGGAAGATACTGAAGAACTTCAAGCTGTTCTTGGAGTGGTATCCAAAGAGATACCAGCACTAATCAAGGGCATAGTAAGCTCAGTATTCTCTGAAGAAGCCGGAAGAGACATGGGCAAGGCAGCCGGAGCTTTCTACAAAGAACTCAAGGAAAGCGGAATGCCAGACGAAATAGCAGTGAAAATGACTGAAAACTACATCAGCGTGTTCACAAACCTGGGAGACATAATGAAAAAGTTCAGCATAGGCGAAAAATCTTCTTCAGAAATAAAGGAAGCGGTCGAAAGAGAAATCAAGAAGAAACTTGCGGAAGAAGGCTTGACCGAAAGGAAAGAATAGATCTTCCCTCCATTTTTGGTGACAAAATGAAAATCTCAACAATAATAAAAGCGGGACTACATCTATCAAAACTAAGCTTGAACCTAATTTTTGTTTGGCTGACTCTAGGCTGGAGAGTTAGGAGGGCAAGCAAGGCCTTCGAAAAAGAGCTTGTGAAAAGCGGAATGCCGAAGGAGGCTGCCAAAAGACTCGCAAAGAGATACTCTTCACTAAAGGACAATGTTATGAGGAAACTTTGGAATTCCGTTGCGCGCCGCGCTTGACGGAATCGCCCGCAAGATTTTTGATTTTATGACTTCATTTAAGATCTTTGGGGTTCTGAGACCTGATCATGGCTTTAAATTACTCAACGATTTGTCGGATGTTATCTTTCCATCTCTTAAGGTTACTATACGGTTGCTTTTTGAGGAGACGGTTGGGTCGTGGGTGACGAAGACAACGGTCACTCCTTCCTTCTGATTTATTTCCTTCAGTAAGCGGATTATTTTCTCCCCTGTGGCGCTGTCCAGTTCTCCAGTTATCTCATCACAGAACAGAACTTCAGGGTTGTTTATTAAAGCCCTACATATGGCTACCCTCTGCTGTTCCCCGCCACTAAGTTGATTCGGCTTATGATTCATTCTTTCTTCCAAACCAACCATGGAAAGAAGCTCTCTGGCTCTATCCTTGAAACGCTTGTTGTTTCTTATTGGAACAACAGGGACAAGGACATTCTCAATTGTTGTCAAAGTTGGGATGAGATAGAAGTGTTGAAATACGAAACCGACCTTCTTTCTTCTCACCTGATACAGCTTCCTCTCCGGAACCTGCGTCAAGTCGACCCCATCGAAAAACAGTTTGCCGCTGGTGGGAAGATCTAAGGCACCTAGAAGGTTAAGTAATGTCGTTTTTCCACTTCCACTCGGGCCCATAATGCTCAAGAATTCACTGGCGTTTATCCTCAAACTCACTCCCCTAAGGGCGTGAACTATTGATTCGCCAAGCCTATAGTTCTTCGTTAGATCCTCGCCCCGAATCACTTCTCTAGACATTTCTATTCACCCCTAATTGCCTCTATGGGTGACAGACGAGAAGCTTTAACTGCAGGATAGACGCCGCTTGCCAAGCTCAGTCCTACGCCGAACACGAAGCTTTCGAGGGTCGTTGTTAGAGTCAAACGAACCGTCAACGCTGGAATCACGTTCTGAGTCATTTGTGAAGCAACTACGCCGAGGAGCAGGCCGATTAGGCAACCTATTACACCCAATCCAAGAGCCTCTATCAGCACAGAGTTGCTCACATCGATGTTTCTCCATCCCGTCGCCTTCAGCAATCCGATTTCAGGGGTTCTTTCAATCACACTCATCAACATGGCGTTGGCTATGCCGATGCCCCCTATCAACACTGCGATGGCGGAGATGATCCAGATGGTGTTCCGCAGAGTGCTCAAGATTTCTGTTGCTTCCTCCACCAAATCCTCTGGAAAGACCACTTCATAGTCTTCAAAATTTGATTCCACATAATACTCAATATCTGCAGCTTTGTCCGGATCAACAGGCCTAACCTCGATTATGCTGACCTGATCTTCAGACAGGTTTCTTAGGGCTCTGGCGTCCCCAATGGGAATCAAGGCGATTATGGCATCAGCTATTGTGTTTGTTTCAAAGATTCCAGTTACACTAAAGTTGGCAGAATCTATTGGCAAAATCTCTCCCACTCCAAGTCCCAGCTGGCCAGCTAGTTTGTTTCCAAGGATAATCTTACCGCTGTCAGTTTCGTTGAAGTAAGAGCCGGTTTTGATGTATTCTGGAGAGACAATTTCTGCATAAGAATTCGTCACACCAATAAGCGTAACAAATCTTGGTCCACCTCCCTCGAGAGCTCTGGCGACGTAGATTTCCGGGCTTATGGCTTTTATGTCCTGGTTGCTTTGCAGAGTTTCGATCAAAGAGGTATTAACTATCGAGAATGCTTGGTCGACGGATCCTTTCTCTTGGATGATAAGGTTTCCGCTTAGGAGTCTAAGGGAGCCGGCTATGCTGCTTTCAAGACCATCCATAACGGTGAGAAGAGAGGTTATCAACATAACGCCTAGGGCAATGCCCAGTATAGCAAGGATTGTTCTCATTTTTCTGCGTTTCAAGTTCTTGATGCTGTAAGTTACAACATTCATTTCTTCTTCGCCTTCTTGCTGTAAAATCCTTAGACTTTCTGTCGAATGATCCTATATTTTTGGGCTTCAACACGCTTAATAAACTCTCACTTTGGCGTCAGCAAAAATGCGCGCGCGGGCAACAATAGACTGTGGTCGCAAATCTTTAGTCTTACTCATGATTCACGCTTCATAAACAATTTTACAGGTTTGTTCCATCAAAATATTGGAAACAGTGGTCTCTATGCCTATAGATAAAGAGGAATTTCAAAATGGAAAAATCTCCAGCAGTTTGGAAGAGGAGATAATTTCTTTTCTGAATGTTCGTAAGGAAGAAGGTTTCACGTCTCAAGAAATAATGATGGGAACAAATTATCATGCCGACTTCAGCACTCCAGAAGTTGCTAAAATGTCAACCTTCGCCATAACTGATTTTGCCACCCTTCTCCATAATCTGGCAAGAATGGGAAGAATCAGAATGAAACTCGTCAGGGATCGAATGTATTTCATGGCAGGAGGAAATGGCGTGTCTAAATGCCCTAAGTGTAGAAGAGAAATAGTCACTCCAAGAAAGACATGGAAAATGGCAGGTCGACCAGACAAAAAAGGGAAGAGACTTGAGCTTAAAATCGGTCTTTACGACTGCCCAAAACATGGAGCTTTCAGAAAGGTTCTGAGCAAGAGAAAAATCTAGTTTCTGCATTTCTACGCGCGTCCAACTACAACAGCAACGATATTGCAGTATAAAAAGGCTAAAAGCAGTTCATAACTAGATCGTTTTACCGTAGTTCTTGCCCAGGTCAAAGAGATCCAAAGCGTCAACCCTTTGGTCACGGTTGAAGTCGCAGTTTGGGTTCCAGTTGGGCTTTGAAGGATCAGAACCATAAACTTTGCTCAATTCAGACAAGTCAGAAGCGTCTACCAAGCCATCACCATTCACATCTCCTGGCACGCGAGGA
>CAYFXU010000142.1:0-4481 GCA_964347145.1 uncultured Candidatus Bathyarchaeia archaeon | reverse complement strand
GCGCGCGCATGCATATGCCTAATAACTAACTGGCGTACGCTCGTTGAAATGCAGCTCACGGTTGTATCCAAAGGAAGAAAGTCCCTATCTTTACAAGCTGATTCTGCGCGCTTGTTCTCTCTTATCGTTGGAGTCTGACAAGCCTCTTTCTCGTGAGGACGATGACCGCGATTGTAACTACTGCAAGGGCTAGGACAAGTGTAATGGTTGTAAACTCTGGAATGATCGATATAGTGAGGCTTCCTTTGGCCCACGCATCACCGGTTATGCCACCGTTCCCGTCTGCAGCTAACCCCGCAACAAAGAAGGTAACGTCGCCATCTGCAGATGGCGCGGTCCAGTTGAAGGGCCAACTTCTTTGATTCCATCCGAAATCCGTTTGTGTTAAATCTCCATTCATTAGCTGAGTACTGGTCGTGTCCGTAACTACTAGAGTCCCACCAGTTACCGAGAGGTCAAAGCCACCGTCGTTTCCGGGCACGTCAGTGCTCACCACTTCAACGGTCAACGCGTAGTCCATTCCAGGTTCATAAAATAGAGGCAGACCATATATGGTGACCGTAGTGTTAGTGCTGGGATCGCCGCCATGACATGGAGAGCATCCGAGCTGAGATAGATCTTTTACTCCTCCTGGATAGGAAAAGACACTTGCTGAATTGAGTAGTGCTCCAACAAAGATCAGGGTGAAAGTTCCAATTAGAATCAGCTTTGATGCTGTTCTCATAATTTACATCTCTTCATATTCTACTGATCGATTTTTCTTACCTGCAGGATATATATAATTATTCCTCTTGACTTTTGTCTAGTTTGGACACCAAAAAGTGAAGGGCGCATGGAGTATGAGGATTAGAGGCCGGCTACCAAAGATAACTCTGGACACTAGATGGAGATTTCTCAACTTGGATGCGTTGTTGTTGGTGTTCTTTTCACTTCCATTTATACTGCTTTACATTTTTGTTCCGGCAACATTTGAACTCAGCTGGAAAGGACGTATGCAATACGTGATTTTCGTTTGGCTCGTTCTTCTTGAAACCTTTTTGTCAAAAAAAAGGCTTGTCAAGCCCGGTGTCGACGCACAGCAGGGCAAGACGACTGCGAGGTTTATAATAGGATTTATCGCCCTGCTTGTTCCCACGGTTTTCACTCTGTGGCAGTTCATGAGTGGAGGAAGAAGTTCAGTTACGCTGCTTGGCCGTCTTGTCGGGGCTCCCTTCCCTGACCTGGAACTGGACTGGCCACTCGCCTTCGAATACGTTTTGTTCGCATGTTCCTTCATACTCGCAGTATGGCTCTTGCAATACCGTGATGGGTTAGGACGACTCAAGATCTCCCTTTTTTTTATAGGCTCAGTGGCCACCTTTTTTATGGTAGACGCTTTTTTCCACTATGGAACCGCATGGCTTTTGCAGCTATTCGTTCCTCCAATAGTCTCTGTGGCAGCTTTCTTTCTTAACGCATTAGGCTACCCTACTACAACGGGACCTTACGCAGACGGTTATCTTCTGCTCCTCAGAAAGGCTGGAGGCCACAACATGAATCTGCTGGTCTACTGGGCATGCGCGGGGGTGCATAGCCTGGTCATCTATACATTCTTGATTCTGATACTCTTCAAGAACGCAGAGATACCGCAAAAACGGAAATTCATATATATTGTAGTCGGAGCCATTGGAACATTCATGGCAAACACCCTTAGAATAGTCAGCATCGGCATAATTGGCGTAGAAAGTGGACCTGAGGCTTCACATCTGTTCCACGAATATTATGGTGAACTATTTTTCATTGCTTGGATTGTAGTATATATGGTCACGATTTTTCTACTCGAATACCGTCAAAAGAAGAAAAGATGGCATGTTGTAGGAAAACGAGCGCGCGTTGAAACACAAGCGGAGGCATACGGCTAAAAATTCTAGGCTTGAAGGCGCGCGCCAACAAGACTCTTGGGTTATAAGGTCTCATAGACCTATTTTTGAAGAAATGTTTTTTAGCCCATCCAACGCTATTTCGAAAAACTTCTCTATCGGAATTCCAATTTCTTCACAAAACAGAAGCCTGTTTCTGTCAACCCCTCTGGCAAAGTCCTTAGCCTTAAACTTCTTCATAACAGTCCTAACTTTCACATCTACTAGTTTTTTTGAGGGCATCACCAAGGCACAAGCAACCAAGAGACCAGAGACAGCATCACAGGCAATTAGAGCCTTTTCCATTTTGGTTTCTGGCTTGATTTGGGTGAACTGATGATTGTGGGCTTTTATTGCTCTGATGACTTTCTCAGGAACCGATCCTTTCAAGATGTCTTCAGCCAAAACAGCGTGCTTCTCGGGTGTCCCTTCCGTCTTTTCGTAGTCAATGTCATGGAGTAGGCCGGTTAACCCCCACAGATATTCATCCTCTCCGAAATGTTTTGCCAGCCTCTTCATAATGGCTTCCACAGCAAGTATATGATAAACAAAGTTCCTTTTCGTAACGTTCTTCCTGACCAAGTTGAAAGCTTCTTCTCTTGATAACATAACACCACCTTTCATGTAGTTCAGAAAGTCAAGGGAACGTGACTTATTTCCCTTTCCGCGCGCACGTGTCAACCGCCACTCATAATGGAGATCAGCAATTCCAAGTTTTGGCTTGTGGAGGAACAAACTTCAAGAGTCTGCGCATACATGTAAATAGGGCCATTCAACATTCTAAAGAAGTTTTTCGGCAAAAGAGTCTTAAGTTAGAAGGGGATCAATTGAGTTTGGATGATGAACTCGAGAGTCAGCAGAGCTTTGGGGCAGTGATAGCAACTCGACGGGCGATCTGACAATATTTTCACATTCTTGCGTCTATTATTACCAAAAATCTTAATAATAATGACATTTAGATGTTAAAATTCTGGATGGAAATATTATGCCTTGCACGGTTGTGGTTTGTGGTTTCTTTGGAGACACAGGCAAGGGAAAAATCATCTCCTACCTATCGTTGAAAGACGAGACTGCTGTGACAGCAAGGGCTGGAGTAGGGCCCAACGCAGGTCATACAGTTGTTTACAAAGGAAAGGAATACAAAATGCGGATGCTGCCCAGTGCCTTCGTCTCCGACAAATGTCGCCTATTGATAGGACCAGGCGTTTTGATCAACCCAGAAATTCTACTGCAAGAGATACAACTAACCAAGTCCCAAAGCAGAGTCGGCATCGACCACCAATGCGCCGCCATAGAACCAAAACACATTGAAGCCGACAAGAAAGGGCACCTAGCTCAAAAAATAAAAACCACCGGTACAGGAACAGGCCCCTGCAACGCTGAGAGAGCATTAAGAAAGGTCAAGCTTGCACGTGACTTCTCCCAACTTCAGAAATTCTTGGCAGATGTGCCCCTCGAGGTTAACAGAGCAATTGACGAAGGAAAAAATGTCATAATAGAAGGGACACAGGGAACCTACCTTTCCCTCTACCATGGAACCTACCCCTACTGCACGTCTAAGGACGTGACAGCTTCAGCTGCCTGCTCAGACGTTGGAGTCGGCCCAACAAAAGTTGACCAAGTAACTCTTGTATTCAAAGCCTACACAACGCGAGTTGGAGGAGGGCCTCTCCCGAACGAACTGACGTGGGAAGAAGCGGAAAAGAGGGGCTGGGCTGAGGTTGCCACTGTTACGGGAAGGAAAAGACGAGCAGCGCCCTTCAACTACGACCTTGCAAAGAGGGCAGTCATGCTTAACGGAGCCACTCATGCTGCCCTCACAAAAGTGGACGTTGTCTTTCCAGAGTGCAAGGGAGTTGAGTCCTATCAAGAACTTTCGAAAGAAGCGAAAGCTTTCATTGAGAAGATTGAAAGAGAGATTAAGATTCCAGTAGCGCTTATCGGAACGGGCCCGGGCACCTTAGAAATTGTTGATAGACGGAAAGAATTAAAAAGTTAGTTTGAAAGTTTAATCAGCACTGTGAGGCTTCAGCAAAGATGTCCACCAACGTTATAAAGATTTCTGAGCTCCGCGAAAAAGATGAAGAAAGTGTGAAGGACTTGGCGGACTTTCTTGAAGAGAGAGCAGATGCAAAGGCGAACGTCACAACCGATGAGATCACTCTAGAGTATGAAGAAGGAAAGAAAGCTCCTTCAAAATCGCATTTACGAGTCCTTCTTCGAAAATTTCTGCACAGAGCGGAGTTAAAGGAAGAGTTTCGTGTCATCTCTGGCAAAGAAAACGTCTTCATAATAAAGGAAAGAAAAGAACATGGTTCCCTTTCTGAGAAATAATATCACGTAACAGAGCATGCGCGTGCGAACTATTTCTTTCCTTTTTTCCGTCTCGTCTTTTTCTTTTCTTCCTTCCTCTTGTCCTCTCGGATCTTTTGAATTATGATCTTTCCTTCAATCTGCTTCACAATGCGTTTACCATATTTTGTATTTCGTTCCTCAACGACTCGTTCCTTCATGCCTTCTTGACTCCATTTATGATTACTCGCGCGATTCCAACACAAATCCTGTATTCTGACTTCTACTAAT
>CAYFXU010000141.1:0-4498 GCA_964347145.1 uncultured Candidatus Bathyarchaeia archaeon | reverse complement strand
TTGAATACCTTTTTTGGCAGAATAGACGAAAGGGATGGCGAAGTCCACCTTATCGTTCTTCGCAAAATCTTTGAATATCCTTTTTTCGATTTCATATTTTATCCGAGGTCTATCCGTAGCCAATGTCATGTACCTAAGTCTCAGGTAGACTCCGTAGTCGTACATGTCTGACCTGATGTAGGGGTCCTTCTGTGTAGATATGAGAATGTCTGCAGTCACGTTCCTGGCGGCATTGAGCAGGATGTTTTCAGCTACTTCCCAGTCCGTATCATATGTTATCCTTACTACTAGCTCGTCGAGAGTGTAAACGGATTTCTCCCCCGTTTGTTTTGGTGGTCCTTTTTCCACTCGTGGAGTAAAGTTGACAGCTGGGTGTCCGAAAAGCATGTTATTGGGAACCAAAATATTGCGCCCTACAGCCTCCTCGCTTTCCACGGATCCGCCGACTTGGTTGAGAACAGTGTACATTGGCCCGACATCAAGTACATCACCTTTCAAGTTTAATGTTGGCAGGTGAATCCTGTCTCCGAGCCTGAAGGGTCTCTTAAGAGTGATCAACAACCAAGCTGCCAAGCCAGATACCACGGGTTGTAGGGCCCATCCCAGAAATAGGCCGCCAAAAGCTCCAAAGAATGTGGGGACAACCCAGAACTGAGGGAAGAATACTGCAACGATGAATAGAGGAGTCATGAAGGCTATCAGAGCTCTCCACAAGTTGATAAGCATCTTGACATCCTCCTCTCTTCCTTTGGCCTTTAATGTGGTGGCCCTTATCACCTTCGAAGATAATTTATAGAATACAAGAACTCCTGCGATTACCCCGAGAATTCCGATAGCAGTTTGCACAGCCTCCCTGCCCAAGAACTCAAGGACTCCCCCAAGATCCAATTGCGCCGCAAATCCGTCAATAAGTGTCACAACTGACATAGCAATAGTCTAAGACGCCAGAAGGCTAATTAAACATAGCGTAGGTCGGTATTCCACTTAGACCTAAATGCACCGCGCTTAGGCTAATTGAACATTAAGCTGAAAAGTTTGAAGTAAAACCTATTTCATTTGAGAGCACAAAAAGCATGATAAAAGACGAGTTGAAGCACATTGCGCGCGCGCGGGGCTGGGTGAAGACCATCGTTTAAATCTTTCAACTTTCCGCTATGTAGGTATGCGTGCAGTTTTCCTATCTTGCTTCTGCAAGATATTTAAAATTCAAAGGTCGGTAGTAGGTTTTTCCGGAGAGATTCAAAATAATAGTTTGGACGTCTTCCAACAAGTCTCCTAAGTGATTCCTATGATTGCTTAGGAATTCATCAAGGTCTGCATAGGTCTTGTGGGTTGAAATAATGATGCCAGTCATTCCCATTCCTCGGCATTCGCTCCCCATAATAACATTTGGTTGTTTCATCAGCCATTCCATCGACCTAGTAACGGCACTCTTCCTCTTCTCATTTGATGCAAACTTGAGTGGGCTCTTGACTAAAGTGATTGCAATTATTTCATATCCAAGTTTGTCCCATTTCGGAATAGCTGTGTAGCTGTCTATCACTTCGCCTTCTAGTTTTGCTCTCCTTCTGGTTACAGTTGGCTGTGAAACTCCCACAATCTTAGCCAGTGCTCTATCGCTTATTTTGGAGTTTTTCATCAACTCAAAAAGAATCTTGAAGTCAATATCATTCAATTTCGTCATATCACATCGCCAATTACATCTTCTGCTCCAGTTTTTATGGTGCGCGCGATTACAACGTATTCGGCTTTTCTATTGCTAAATCCAGGGCCAGAGAAAAATCCTGTTTTCGGTGTCCCTCTATTAAGGGATATTCGCTCTGATTTGGCAATGTTTCAGAGATTTTTCTTATTTTTGACATTGTCGTTCATACCTGGCACGCATAAGTAATTAACCTCCACAATTTTTAAGTTTTTCCCAGCAAAAATGGGATTTTACCGTGTAAAATAAAAAAGGAGGTGATATAGTTTGACTGTGAAAGTGTTGTTAGTTGTGTTGCTGTGCCTTTTCAGCGCTTCCGTAATTTGCAGTGTGGCAACGACCGTAATGGACACGTCTTTGGAACATAGTTGGACCGAGCCGCCACATGCGAGCTACATTACACTCGGTGGATGTGGAAATGAACCAGAAGGAAAAGACAAGGGAGGCGGCGGTTGGCCATAGTAAGAATAAAATTGAAGGTAATTCACACTGTAATCAGCAACTGATTAAGGCGTGAACAAATGCAAAAGAGAATACGAGGAGTTCGAAAACAGCTTGATTCTACAGATATGAAGATCTTAGAGGCACTTGGAGTGTACGGCCCAAGGAAAATAAGAATCCTGGCCGAAAGAATAGGCATGCCTGCTGAAACGGTACGTGACAGAGTGAAACGGCTCAAGTCCCATTTTTCTTTGTATCTTCAAGCAAACATTTATCACACCCATATTGGATTGAAGAAAGCCTTTGTTTTCGCCAAGGCAAATCCCGGTTATGAAAACTTGTTGTTGGAATGCTTGAAAACAGAGGGATATTTTCTATACTTAAGTCCCTGCTATGCGCCACCGGCAAGTTACTACGGAATCTATGGGATCCCCATCGACCACACAGCCGAGTTCGAGCAATTCGTTACAGAATTAGAGAAATTGAAGGTGGCAGAGAGCATCAAGTTGTTCTGGTCCACTTGCATACAAACAATAAACCTAACTGACAACTGGTTTGACCACGAGTCTTGTAAATGGATGTTTAATTGGAACAAATGGATTCAAGAGATTGAAAATCAGGGAAACCAGCTTCCATACACGCTTATAGAATCAGAAGTTTATCCGCAGAAAGCTGACAAAATCGACATTTTGATATTAACTGAGTTAGAATTAGACGCAACCACAAAACTGCGGGATATAGCTAAAATGCTGAATGTGAGTCCACAGAAAGCACAGTATCACTTTAGCAGGCATGTGATCGGGAAAAGACTCATCGAAGGCTACGCAGTTTTATTCCCACATTTCAATAAAGCTTCCGACATTTTCTGCTTCAGATTCAACTTTGACAACGACAAGGATATGGCTAAATTTGCGTCGTCACTTCAAGGTAAGCCTTTTGTGCGTGGGGTAAGTAAAATCTTTGGAGAAAACGCTCTTTTCGTTCAAATATATCTTCCCAGAAAAGAATTTGGAAGCTTCACAGATAGTCTATCTAGATTAATCAAGAACGGTCTTTTAAGAAACTATGAGTATTTTATTGAAGACCCTTCCAGAGAACCAACGCAACAGACTATATCATTTGAATTCTTCGAAAAGAACACATGGATCTACGACCATGAAAAACACATGGTAGATCTTCGAAATCTAGTCAAAAATGCAAAATAACAACAGTAGCGCGCGCCATCCTGTCTGTTTCAGAATTTCATGGACACACAAAAAATCTCGCTCAGCATGCGCTTTTGAAGTTTGAGGGATGCGCGCGCGCAGCCCAGGTATGGTCGCATCCTCACGGAAACAACACCTACCATTACTGTCTCCGCTGCTACCCTAAACTATGGATTTAATCACGGCTTCGCAGAGAAAGAACAGCTAGAAAAACCAAAAATCCTGATCCTAAGATAGTTGAGATTAAACCTGTCCAAAAATTGAATTGCCGTTGACTCTCGCAAGCGTAGGGTACATAATCACTCTCTTCTTGAGTTGACAGGTATTCCTGATCTGAAACATACTTTTGGTTGCCACTCAAAACTAGCCCTAAAACACCTATCACCATCAAGATCACCACACCAGCTGATAGACTTTTCATTATGAGTAGTCCTTGCCTAGTCGTGGCACAAGAATATCTATTCCAGACGCTTTTAGGTTTCTTGCCTCTGCTTGGCCCAGGTCCTCCATACTCGGCTGTGCGCGCTCGCGCTGAATTATTTATACATCAACGATTAATTCGAACAACAGAATCACGCAGACACCTCACCATGAGGATGTGGAACAAACATTCAAAAATGTATCAAAATAAACGCTTCACCCGCCAAAGCATGCGTATAAATCAACCAAAAATTATTTATGAATAGAACGCAGAAATGACATGAGATGGAGGCGCAGATGACTCACTTCGACATTCTCTTGAAAGAGGCAGTTTCTTATGCATGCACTTCCTGATGATGCGCCTTCCATCTCAAGATACCTTGGAAGCTTCTTAAAGGGGTTTATGAAAAAGGCTTATAGAAACAAGTTCCATAGCGCGCAATATGCATGCTATACCTGCTTCGCAACCGCCTGCGCAAATAGAACTTTCTTTCTAAAATCTTTAGTACAACTTGAAATGATGTATCTTGTTAGATATACTTTGGTTAACTGTTTACTTTGATGCATTTCACCTACACTGGCTTGGATCACATTATGATGTGTGCATGATTTTTCTTCTTCTTTTACGTATGTGTGATAACTGATTCAATTATGAGGGCATGTGGTCTAATTCAAATAGAAGAATGTTACTGAAATGTTAAATATGTAATTATGCTGTTGGTAGTTTGAG
>CAYFXU010000140.1:0-4555 GCA_964347145.1 uncultured Candidatus Bathyarchaeia archaeon | reverse complement strand
GTGGCTCCTTGTTCCTGGAAGTAGATGATTTCGCGTGCGGTCATGAGGGTTCCCAGGTGAAACTCTCCTGTAGGTTTGATGCCGCTCATTACCGCAAACTTTTCGCGATTCTTCATATTTTCTAATACTCTCTCGAAGTCTCTGTGCCCGAAGATGACGCCGCGCCTCATACACATGCTTTGGTTTGGTATTCGCGCCAAAAGGGGTTTGAATTGTTGTATTCCAAATTCTTCGTAGAGGCGGTTATAATCCTCAACTACCGTTGTTCCCCAAGGGTCAAGCATTGTTTTTCTGTTATCAGTCGTTGTCAACTCTTGACGTCCCTCCGTTGCTAAATCAGTAGGGTTGAGAGGTTTCTTTAAGGCTTCCGGAAGTTAAATATTCACTGGAAAACACGACAAGAGATGATGTCAACAAGTTGGCGGGGGATGATTATTGGAAGCTGAAAAAGTTGAAGTTCCCTTGTCCTCGTCATATAGATTGCTACATCCAAGGCTTGTTGTTTTGGTGAGTTGTGCAGACAAGGCGGGCAAAGCGAACGCAATAACCTTGGCATGGTCCATGCCTGCGTCCATAAGGCCGCCCAAGGTCGTCATAAGCATCGCTCCAAGAAGATATTCTCATGAATTAATTGAGGAAACGAAGGAGTTTGTGGTCAACATTCCAACGATGGGCATCGTCGAAGAAACCTTGTTTTGTGGCAGAAGAAGTGGAAGAAGATATGACAAGTTCAAGGAGACGCGGCTAACTATTCTGCCAGCCAAGACGGTTAAGCCGCCGATAATCAAAGAGTGCGTGGCACATCTAGAGTGTGTGATGGAAGAACAAATAACCGTGGGAGACCACACCCTCTTCATCGGCCGCGTTCTAGCAGCCTACGCAGATAAAGGCGTCTTCGACGAAAAGTTTGACGTCAAAAAAGTGAACCTCATTTATCACATGGGAGGAGACGACTTCGTGACCCTTGCTCCCAAAATAGTCTCGCCCCGCTTGCAAAAATGATCAAAGACAAAAACGTGGCCTAGGTTTGAATCAGAGGTGATAGACTTCACCAGGCTTCAACGCAACAACCTTAACCTTTGGCGCCCTCTCTTCGACGAGTTCTATGAAGCCCTCACTTGAGGGAGACAAAACTGGAAAGGTTTGATAGTGCATTGGTATAACTACAGCCGGATTGACCAACTTCACTGCCTCCGCCGCCTCTCTGGGCCCCATGGTATAATAATCCCCGATAGGAATCAGAGCCACGTCTGGACGATGAATTTCACCGACAAGCTTCATGTCTCCGAAGAGACCTGTATCACCAGTGTGATAGATGGTTTTTCCCTCTGCCTTTACGACGAAACCTACAGGCGCTCCCCGAGTTGATGAATGGAAAGCCTGAACCATAGTTATGCCTATCCCTTTTACCTCAACGGTTCCGCCGATATTAATCCCAACGACATCTTTCACTCCGTTTTCCTCCGCAAAGACCCCTAGGTCATAAATAGCAACAAAGGTTGCTCCCGTTCGTTTACAAATTTCAACGGCATCGCCAAGATGGTCTCCATGATCGTGGGTGACGCAGACTACGTCGGCCTCCTTGATGTCTGAAGCCTCCACGGCTGCCAATGGATTACCCGTCAACCACGGGTCTATCAACAAGATCTTGTCCACCAAATTGATCTCGAAACCAGAATGGCCCAGCCACCTTATTCTTCCCACAGAACACCACCTTTTCTAAACTTTTTTAATCCCCGCCCACTTAAAGGGATTTACGTGCAAGACTATGGCAATACCTGAAGAAGCTTTCCAAAAATATCAACGCGCCGGAAAAATCGCCCGCAAAGTTCGAGAAGAGATGAGGAGAACCGTTCGGGAAGGCATGCCAATCATCGACCTCTGCGAAAAAGCGGAGTCTCTCATCAGAAAAAAGGGAGGCAAACCTGCGTTTCCATGCAACGTTTCCATCAACGAAATCGCCGCGCATTATACATCTCCCCCTCGAGATAACCGAACCATTCCCGAAAAATCTATAGTGAAAATAGACATCGGTGTTCACGTTGACGGTTACATCGCTGACACAGCTGCAACCGTTTGCTTCGATCCGGAATACGACGATCTCACAAACACAGCAAAAGCAGCCCTGAAAAAGGCTGTGGAAATACTTCGCCCTGGACTCTCCATGTCCCGCTTCGGCTCCACCATTCAAAAGACCATTAAGACCCGCGGTTTCAAACCGGTCGCAAATCTTACTGGACATTTGATCCGACGCTACTCATTACATACTGGGAAGTCTTTACCTAACGTGTTTAACATTTCTGTCTCTAGAGTGAAGGTGGGAGAGATTTACGGAGTGGAGCCCTTCGTGACAGTTGCCGAAGCTGCTGGCAGAGTTGAGAACGGTCCAGAGGCACACATCTTCCGATACATGAAGCATAAGTCTTTGAAAGACCCTTACGCCAAGCAACTTCTGAAACATATCAGAAAGAATTTTCTGACTCTCCCCTTCTCAGAACGGTGGCTTCAAGGATTCCTTCCGACCGGTCACTACAAAAATGCATTTTCAGAGCTTGTGTCTTCAAAAGTCTTGATGTGCTATCCTGTGTTTATAGAGGCAAGCAGAAAACCTGTGGCGCAGGTGGAACACACGGTTTTGGTGGCAAAAGACGAGTGTATCGTTTTGACTTAGCTCTTCTACTTCTCGTCTTCCTTGGGTTCACGGTAGATTGACGTGACCATCATTTTCTCGCTGCATTTTGGGCAAGCTTCTGATTCTTTGAAGATGTAGTCTCCTCTTTGGAAGTCTCGAATGTTCTTGAACCCACACTTTTGGCACAGTATTGTTGTGATTACTCGCGGCATTTCAAAAGATGCTAGCAGAGGCTTTCTCCTTGCTTGCAACAGCATGTACGCAGATATTGCCAGTCCAATGAAGCCTATCAACATGTAAGAGAGCGCACTGGGATTCTGGGTTTCGTACGCCGTAATCCCAACGAAGAGGGCAACGGTCGATAGAACAACGATTATTAGAATCATTGCGAGAGAGATGGATGAAATCTTTCTTGCCGAAGGCTCAGTCTTTTCAGTCATTTTTTCACCTACTGTCCAATTCCTATCGTGTTCCCGATGCCAGCTATTATTACTGCGTCTCCCTTCTTTGTCCTTTCCAGAATCAGTCGTTTGATTCGCTGGATCGCTGTGTCTGCGGCCTCAAATATTTCTTTTCGCATGGGAGAAACGGCGTCTCCTATGTCTTCCTTGATAATGACGGCGTTCACCGGGATTTTGTATTTGAGCACCGATTCCTCGATCTTGTATTGTTCGACCCCTGGTCCACCAATGGCTGCGCCCACTCCCTCAGCTACTTCGCCGGGTTTCTCTCCTTCGAGCTTTAGTGCAGCATCTATCATGACTATTGTAGCGATTTTCCCCTTGGTTTCCTTTATGATCTTACTTATCCCATCTCCAGGTTTGCCCACGTTTCCGCCTGGACCCTCTGATTTCAAGACGTGTGCTATTCGACCTTCAAAGGGAACAGTAGCTGCAACTATGTCCTTGGAGATCCTTCTTGTTTTGTGTCCGTGCATCAGTTTAGCGGCGACGAGGGCGCCAGCTCCATCACCTATGGGTTGACCAGTTGCGAAGGCCTTGAGAGCGCTGGCGAAGGCTTCCGCTTCTCGCATAATTAGGGGCAGAACCATTTGAAGTTGCATGATGATGTAGAGGCTTAGAGTTTTCTTGCCCAGGATATAGAAATGCCTTATAACCTTGTAGATGATGTTCAGCGCCATCGCAGCTTCAAGGGTGTTCTCCAAATTGTTCAGTTGCACTTCATCTGCTTCGGGTGCCATGAGCTTTACCTCATCTTTGAAGCGAACGTCTCGAACATCCAACAGGTGGTCCAACTTCCAAACGATCCCTGAAGGATCCATACTCTGAGGAGTGATGGCTATGTATTCCAAAAATTGGTCAACCCTTCCCGTCGGGTCTTCTTTAGATTTTCCTATCTCCTTTATTGTCTTTATAGTTAGCTTCCGCCCCTCATTTTTTATGAACTGGAGGCGGCGGAGGTGTTTTTCAACTTCTCTCAGCATGATAGTCATTTGGAAGCGTTGCCCGTAAAACATGAAAATCACGAAAAAACCGAGGAAGGCTACCTGCAAAACCCATCCGATGAGATCGTTTCCTCCCGGAAACAGCTGAGAAACCCGCGGAATCATTAGCATTCACACCTCTCAAAGACCACTCGGTCGGTAATAAATTTTGAGGATTTACGGTATATGTTCCACCGAAATCATAGCCAACAGACAGACAAGAACGTTTGAAAGAGCAGAACCCCGCAGTTCTTCCGGCAAGATAAGCGGCTAAGTGTACTTTCGGCATTGACCGTGACAAAAACACTTACAATCTTTTCGGGTAAAACCTTTCATCCAAAAGGGCTAAGCGCGCGCGGTGAAAGGGATTGCCAGCTTTCCCGGCTTCACGTGGCCGAAGACCACACTAACACCGGAAACGGAACGCGGTTTAACTTCTGAGTTCGGAATGGGATCAGGTGGGTCCCGCGCCCTATGGC
>CAYFXU010000139.1:1305-4574 GCA_964347145.1 uncultured Candidatus Bathyarchaeia archaeon | reverse complement strand
ATGACATCGTTACGAGGATGAGGCACTTCGGAGTTTTCACCACCTTCGTGACCAATCAACCTGACACAATAAGAGAAAACATTTATCGTCAAGCCGATAACATCTTCCTCTTCAACTTTACGAACGAACGTGACCTCGAAACCGTATCTAGAGCGGCGAGAGTGGACTCCGAAACTGTGAAATCTATCGCCCACGATCTTCCGTCCCATCATTGCCTCGTTCTTGGAAAAGCGGTGAAAGATTTCCCAATGGTAGTAAAAGTGAGAGCCCTCGACTTTCAAACCATGGGCCAAACGAGGCTTTTCTTCACGGATAAGAACTAGAATCCTTCCAATTCCCTCCGATGTTTCTTGAAGAAAAGGCGAAAAGAGTTTGTAAGGTCATGTCTTTCCGCTTCTTGTAAAGGAACCCATCTAGCCTCTGTTACGTCACTAGTAGGTTTCAAGATTCCTCCCTTTGGTCGAGCCTGAAACTGCAGCAGAACATAATGGTATCGGAGGCGTCCTTTCTCCCCATGCACCATGTTATCAAGGGCGTCGATGGGCCTGTCCCCAACAAGCTCGATGTCTAACCCGCATTCCTCCTTTGCCTCTCTGACGGCAGCGTCTCTAATCCCTTCTCCCAATTCCACCACTCCACCCGGAATGCTCCACTTACCCTTCCCAGGTTCAACCCCTCTCCTAACAAGAACAAGTCTTCCATCCTGCACAATTACCGCTCCGACACCCACAATTGGCCTCGTAGGATACTCTCGCCTCAAACTCAACCCTCCGACAACAATATGTTCACACCACTCTTATACTTAAAAAGCGGCTGCATCCACTAAAGATTAAGAATTGGTGAGGGGGAAGAGAGGGAAAACGTCATGAAACCTTTCTGTTTTGTTCACGCAGCTGATCTACACCTGGGCTACACTCAATACAATTTAGACGTAAGACGCGAAGATTTCAACACAGTGTTTCAGGAGTTGGTGGACAAAACCATCGAGTTGAAGCCTGATTTTATGATCATTGCGGGAGACATCTTTGAGCACGCTCGACCTTCGAATGTCACTCTTGAAACAGCCATAACCAATTTTAGGCGGCTCAGAGACGCTGAGATACCCGTGTTAACAGTGGATGGCTCTCATGACTCTGCTCCGAACGTGATTACAGGCACTATTCTCAATCCGTTGGACAGCGCTGGGCTGATCCGCTACCTGCCCCGCCACGAAGGTGCTTCATGGAGGAACGAGAACTGTTATGTGCTTGGCATTCCCAACTTTCGGACTCGAAGGAAAACTGAAGAAGAGTTGCCAGCTTTCTTGCAGCAAAACAAGCCCACCCCTGATCCCTCGCTTTTTAACATACTTGTTTTTCACATGGCCCTTGACATTCCCGCCCTTAAGCCTCCGCAAATGGAAGCCGAAGCTCGGCCAGAACTCCTTCCCGACGGATTCAACTATTATGCTGGCGGTCACATTCATACACCCTACAAGTCTTCTTTCAAGAAACGTCTTCTCGTCTATAGTGGCTGCACTGAAACAGTGAACTACGAGGACGCCGAGACTGAGAAAGGCTTCTATCATGTTGAGGTCAACGACAAAGGCGTACCTAAGCTTAATCGCATCAAGCTTGAGACTCCACGTCGTTTCATAATTTTGAACCGTGATTACACCGGTTTGACTGCCGCAAAAATAACTGAAACAGTGGCGCAACTCGTGAAGGAGGCCGATGAAACCGGGGCAGTTGTTGTCCCCATATTACGTGGCGTCTTGCCCCCTGAGGTTGAACGCACAGAAATTGACCTCGCCAAGATAAGGAGCAGTGCCGAGAAGGCTCTCCTTGTTCACCCTGTCCTTCGGTTAAGAGAAAGCGAGGTTTCTGAAGAGGTAATCCGCTCCATCTTCGAGGGCGGAATGAAGGACCTCAAAACAAAGGCTTTCGAATACTTTTTCGAAATTTTCACAGAGCGTTACGCCAGGGAAGAAGCTGAAAAAATAGCGAGACTCGCTGTCGACCTCATTGGACTGTTGGCGGAAAAACAAGAAACGAAAGTAAAAGAAGCGTTGGAGGAGTTTCGATGAGAGTCAAATCTTTGCAGCTTGAGAACATTCGATCTCACTCCAAAACAACGATCTCCTTCGACGCGGGATTCAACTGCCTTGTTGGTGGTGTCGGGCGTGGGAAGTCGAGCGTTCTTTACGCAATAGATTTTATATTCTTCGGGGATCCTCTGGGCAGAAGCTATGAATATCTCCTCAGAGAAGGAGCAGATGCGGGAAAGGTAACCGCGATTTTTGTTCACGGCGGAAAAACCTATACTCTTCATAGAGCCTTGCGGAGACATGGGAAAAGCATTGGCCAAGACATGGAACAGCTCAAACTTTACGAAAACGGGAAGTTGACTGCCAGCGCGAAAAACGAAGCGGTTGCTGAAGAGTTGAAGGTCCTGACAGGTCTTAACAAGGACCTCTTTCGAGAAGTTGTCTGGGTGCGGCAAGAGCATCTTAAGGAACTGTTGGAAGTAACTCCGCGACAACGCCAGACAAAACTGGATCAGCTATTTGGACTTTCCGACTACGAAATTGCTTGGGTCGGTTTGCGTGTGTTCCAGAGGGACTATGAAGTTACCCGAGATCTCTACAAAGAGGATCCGGATGTAGTCGGAGTTGACAAACTTCAGGTCGAGTACAGTAAGATTGTGGAGCAATTTTCATCCGTCGAAGACCAGATCCAAGGCTTGAGTAAAGAACTTGCCCAAGCAGAATCTGCCTTCAAAGAAGCCGCTTTCAGTCTCGAGAGTCTCGAGAAATTGAGAAAAAAGACAGAAGAGTTACGAGGAATGGAAGTTCAGCTACGGACAAAAATCGCCAACATCGAAGATATGTCCGCAAGACTGGTTGACCAAATTGAAATGAAGAAAAGCCGCATTCACGACTTGAAAGAACAATTAAAAAATATGGAAGCACAAGAAAAATCCCATCGAAATAAGCTTCGGGAGCTCGGGTTAGATCCTAACCAAACGGCTGAGGAATTGAAAAGACACATTTTCGCAGTTGAAGATCAGATGAGGAGAGTAGTTGGCGAACAAGAAGTTATAAAGAGTGAAATGGAAACTTCTCGAAATCGCATCTCAAGCCTAGCAACAGAAAACAAGTGCCCCTTATGCCTCCAGAAACTCACCGGAGACTACAGGAAGGATCTCCTCAAACGTCTTCGTGAGGAAGATTTCGAACGCGAAAGAAAATTAGTGGAACTTCAAAAAAACCTTGAAGAACTAGAAGATTT
>CAYFXU010000139.1:0-1205 GCA_964347145.1 uncultured Candidatus Bathyarchaeia archaeon | reverse complement strand
GCAGAGGCTATTTCTCGCTTGAAGGCTATCGAACAAATAATCGCTGTGACCCACAGCGAAGCCTTTGCGGAAAAAGCGGGGCATGTCATACGCGTTGAGAAAGAAGCTGGTGCAAGCAAGGTGATTATAGAAGAGTAGCCAGCCCTTCACTCTTCTTCAGTTTCTTCTTCCTCTGAAGTCTTCTTGGCGAGTGGTAATGGCGGGGGTGTGGAAGCCATGGCCCAACCGACCCACAATATGAT
The DNA here is from genome assembly GCA_964347145.1 of uncultured Candidatus Bathyarchaeia archaeon. Classification (GTDB taxonomy): domain Archaea; phylum Thermoproteota; class Bathyarchaeia; order Bathyarchaeales; family Bathyarchaeaceae; genus CAYFXU01. The sequence continues at coordinate 963 of CAYFXU010000139.1, read as the reverse complement.
AACAAGAAAGGCGTAAACGATTATTACGACTGGAAAAATCAGCGCCCAGTCTCTGAGCGGCCTTCCAAGGATAACCATATCTTTTGGCGCCAGGAAAAGCCAATAGAAATATCCAATCATGGCAAGTACTCCTAGTGTGAAGATAAGGACGCCCAAAGTTTTATTTTTCACGTGGCGTTTCCACCTTTTGACCAAATAATGATGAAATTGTATGAGCATTATGCTGAAGTGGTTTTTTAAACTTTTATAGAAATGGCTGTTTATGTTTGGTTGCGCGCGCATAATTCTCTGATCTTTGTAGGGAAATATGCTCTGGAAATGAATGGTTCAGCCAGCGCCTTTGAGAATCCGCTGTAACAAGTTATGGCCTGCGTCGTCGTCTGAAATTAAACCGGCCTTCGGCAAACGCTTCAAGACTTTGACCCAGTTCTTGTCAGCCATGAAGACCTTCTTGAATGTCGGCAAGGCTTCATCAACCTTCCCATTCGTGGCCAACGCAAACGCGCTCCAGAATGCAATCTCCACATTGTCCCCGGCCAACCTCATCGCTGCACAGTATTCTTCCATAGCCTGAGAAAAATCCTTCTTCTCCATCGCGGCATCACCCTTGTTCATGTGGCTATAAGCTCGCGCAAGGTTCAGAAGACGACGCAACTCCTTGATCGGTTCTGAATGATCCTCCACTCTAAGATCGATCACACGGTCCATCCATGGCTCGCCCGAGGACTTAGATTTGACCACGATCATCGCTGCAGATTGCCTGCCACGGATGTCACCACCCACCTCCTGCGCCGCTTCGAGTGTCACCAGCATCCGCTCAGAGAGGTCGCCCTGAGTCTCCTCGAACGCTTTAGCCATCGCTGCAGGCACCTTGTTGTTGAGCATCAAGTTTGCCTGCACGCTATAACCTTTCCCAGTCTTGTCTCCGGCACATTCAATGCAACGCTTGCCGGTGTGCACTGC
>CAYFXU010000138.1:0-4593 GCA_964347145.1 uncultured Candidatus Bathyarchaeia archaeon | reverse complement strand
AACGGGCATTCTCGGCTGGAGTTGACATCAAGGATCACTTGCCAGAAAAAGTTGACGAACTTATTGAAACCTTCCACGAAGTGTTTTTTTCGCTGATCGACCTGAACATCCCAACAATAGCTGTGGTGAATGGATATGCTCTGGGTGGAGGCTGCGAACTCGCCGCAGCCTGCGACATGGTCATCGCCTCTGAAAAGTCACAATTTGGACAACCGGAAATCAACGCCGGCGTGTTTCCGCCAGTTGCGGCTGCGCTCTACCCTAAACTGATGGGAAGAAAAAAAGCCTTTGAGCTAATCCTAACGGGAAATAACATTGACGCCAAAGAAGCTGAGAAGATAGGATTGGTGAACAGTGTTGTTCCGTCTGAAGAACTGGAAGTAACCGTAAACGAGCTTGTGAACTCCTTAAAAAGGAAAAGCCCTGTCGTACTTAGACTCGCTAGAGCGGCGATCTATCGAGGCTTTGACTTAGAATTTAGAAAGGGCTTGGCCAATGTCACCGACGTGTACCTAGGTTCGCTTATGAACACGGAAGATTCTAAGGAGGGGTTGAGAGCCTTTCTAGAAAAGAGAAAGCCAGCATGGAAGGGAAAGTAGGATGACTAGGCGATTTCAAAAGGTAATATTGAAAATTTCCTGCACGCTCACTGAACAGCTCCACATGATATCAAAAAGAACCCCTGCAAATCTTCTGTGAAATCTCTAGTCAATACGTGTTACAAACCATTGACCTGTCAAAAGTGATCATCGGAATGCAATCTCGATATGACCAACTTTATCATTCTTTTGTTATCTCAAGAAAATTTATATCAAAACGAGTCTAAAGTGGTCACATGAAAGTACAACAGGTGATTGAACGTTTAAAGAGGATAGTCAAACCTGAACAGATTTTAACAGACCCTGAAGACTTGTACGTATATTCCTACGAAAAAATCTTTGAGAAACAAAACTCAGAGCTAGACATAATTGCCAAGACCCTTTCACCCAAAGAAGCTCAAGAAATTCTGGAACTCGCTGACAAAGAAGGTTTTACAGTTGTTACAAGAGGTGAGAAAACTAATTGCCAAAGCTTAGGGAAGCCGCGGGTCTTACTGGATGATATTCCAACTCCGGAGCTCAAAAGGGGTCCATCAAAAAACGGTGAGATAACGGAGATTTCAGAGGATATTCATGAAAGGGGCCTTGGAACACCGAAAAACCTAGCTCTTGCCTTGAAAACTCTATTTTTGCAGAGCACCCTCGCAAAATGTGAAAAATGTAGAACATGTAGTGGCTATTGTACAGTTGCATCATCCTTCCGAGGCGTTGAAACATGGTCTTCTAAGGGAAGGCTTCTCATAGCTAAATGCGCCCAGAATGGAGAACTCGCTATCTCCAAAAAGGTCGTTGATATACTATACGCATGCACTGAATGCGGCTTGTGTTTTGCCCAATGCTTTGAAAACCTAAAGGTTAACGAAGCCATCTTGACAACGCGACACCAAATCGCTGAAAAAGGATTGGCTCCAAGGGTTTTCAGCGAAACAGCCAGAAACATCATGGCGAGTGGAGACCCGGGAGCAATTTCTGTCGAACGTCGCCTTCTATGGATGAAAAACCTTTCTTTTCAATCCTTACCCAGAAAAGCTGAGGTTCTCTACTGGGTCGGATGTATGGTGGCAAACAGAACCCCCAAAACCGCTAAGGCCTTTTTGAAAATTCTGAACCATTCAAACGTGAGTTTAACAATGCTTCAGGAAAAGGAGGGTTGTTGCGGTTACGTGTTACTATCAACAGGATTATGGGACGAAGCGAGAGAAGTTGCAGAGGAAGTAATATCGAGAATAGAAAAAACTGGGGTTAAAGCCCTTGTTACACCTTGCGCAGGCTGCTATTACACTTTCACAAAGCTTTATCCAGAAATCTTGGGAGTTTCACTTTCATGTGAGGTCTTTCACTCATCACACTTCATCGAAAACTTACTGAATAACGGAAAGCTTGAGTTGAAAAGTCTGAATTTTAGGGTTAGCTATCATGACCCTTGCTCTCTGGGAAGACACAGCGGAGTTTTCAATGCTCCGCGCAACGTCTTGAAGGCAATACCTGGCCTAACACTTGTTGAAATGCCGTTGAATAGACAACTTGCAAAGTGCTGCGGTGGTGGCGGCGGACTATGGTCCCTAAACCATCAGGTTAGCATGAACTCAGCTGATTCACGACTAAAGGATTTGCAACCATTAAAAGCTGATGCTTTAACAACCGCGTGCCCCCTCTGTAAAATGAATTTTCGTTATACTTCTTTTAGAAAATCGGTTCCCATAAAAGTGTGGGACATAACGGAAATAGTAGAATCAACCCTTAGTTAACCGTGCCTATACTGTTGCAAGCATTTTCTTCATTAGATCGGAAAACTTTTCCGCAGCGGCCCTCCTCTTTCTAAAGTTTATTGCTGTCGCATTTAAGTACTGTAAAGCTTGGGGTTCACAAAACTTTACGCAGATAGGCTCACCGCCACAAAGGTCGCATTTCAAAACTCTCCCTGTCCCAGCATCTAGGTTCATACCACCGAAGGGACAGAACATCACACAAAGTCTGCATCCAACACACAAATCGTAATCTATCAGTATGGCACCAGTCTTTTCATCCCTTTTTATGGCATGCATTGGGCAGACCGTCTCGCAAAGTGGAGTTTCACATTGTTGACAAGCCATGGGCACGTAAAGGCCAGCGGTCTCCCATTTTACGATGTGAATTCTGGCTCGTGTCGGGTTGCAAACTTTCTCATGATGCAGGGAACAAACAGACTCGCAGATTCGGCATCCGGAGCATTTCTCCGGGTCCATTAACAAGATTTTCTGCATCATTTCTACCCCTAAACCATGCGGGAAGGCTCCTTATCAAGGCCAGACCTTTCAAGCGCTTCCTTTTTCGGCAATCCGTCCTCGTCCCATCCATGCAACGCGTAATATTCATCCAACATTTTCTCAAATTTATCCTTGTCAATCCTCTTTCCCTTAGCTATTGGAAGCCCTACTTGCGTTGGTTCCTCAAAGTAGCGTTCCGGTAATGTGTCATCCTTCCTCGAAAAGCCCTCTCTAAGATTAAACATCCTTTCAATTGTGTAGATTCTCTCGCCCACCTCCATAAGTTGGGATTTTGTGAATTCCATGCTCGTACCAAGGTGAACAAGTTTTGCAAATTCCCTCCATTTTGGCGCATTAACAGCACAGAAGATTGTTTGGAACTTGCATATACCTATGGAGTCTGTGACAGCGTAGAGCAGATCCTGCCACCACACCATTCGACTTTTTCCTTCATAAGCCGTATAATCCGAAGACACTGGAGCTCCATAAATTTCTTCAAGAAGGTCTTCAGGCAAGCCGTAGAGGTCTATTGCTGGTCTACTCCTCAAATGATCTGCTCCCCGGGTTGATGTTGCAATTCCCAAGGCGAAACTTGGTGTGGCTCGTTCATCTGAGTGGAGGCTGCTCATCCCTTTGATCTGGATAGCATAGTAATCCGAGCCTTTGCCAATTTTGGCTGTGGCGATTTTGAAGCCATCAGCAAGCAAATCTCCAAAACCTTTCCTATGGGCGATCTGTGTTATTAGTTCAAAAAGGACTTCTTCATTTCCCCACTCAAGTTTTAATCCCGCCGTGTCTTTATCGTCGACTATTCCCTTTTCGTATAGTTCCATGGCCCAAGCAATAAGACCCCCAGTTTCAAGCGTATCCAACCCATACTTGTTCACTAGATGGTTGGCAACGAGAACCGTTTCCATTTTCTTGCAGTCAACCATGGTTCCAAAGGCCCCTATAGAAGTGTATTCAGGTCCTTCTGCAAAGATTGGTGCGTATGGCCCTTCTCTCAAAATGTAACGGTGCCTACAATGCACAACACATCCATAGCATCCAGACATTCCAATAGTGTACCGATCCATGTTTTCGGGTTCCAAGTCCTCACCTTCCTCAAGTCTGTTCAGTTGAAAGTTTCTGGTTCTGATAAGCCCCGTCGTGTTTGTGTTGCTGTAGATGATTAGGGTTCCCCATTTTGATTGAGCCCTTGCCCATCGTGTATTCATAATCATTTCGTTCATTTCTCTACAATAGTCAAGCAGGTCGTCGGGGTAGCTGTATTGAATGTCCATTGTTCCAGATGCTGCAATTGCCTTGAGCCTTTTGGATCCCATGACCGCGCCCATTCCGGTTCTGCCAGCGGAATTCTTCATACCAGTTCTTACATTCGCAAAACGAACCAAATTTTCGCCTGCAACTCCAATAACCAATGATTTAGCTTCTTCGCCTCCGTTGTCATCTTTGATTGCGTCTTGAACTTCAAAAGTGTCCTTCCCCCAGAGATGACTTGCATCACGAATTTCGATGTTTCCGTCCTTTACCCATAGGTAAACAGGCTTCTTCGCCTTCCCAGAAATCGCCAAATGATCGAACCCAGTTAGCCTGAGTTCGGGTGCAAAAAACCCTCCCACATTGGAGTCACCTAGGGCTCCTGTTAGGGGAGATTTGGCAGAAATGTCACATCTTCCAGACCCAAGGGCTGGAATTCCGCAAAGAAGACCCGCTCCAACAAGCAAGACGTTTTCGGGGCCAAGCGG
>CAYFXU010000137.1:0-4763 GCA_964347145.1 uncultured Candidatus Bathyarchaeia archaeon | reverse complement strand
ATCTTGTTTGGTCGCGGAAGTCTTCTCTACTGTTAGGAATTCATGCAACCTGCATATCTAATCTCTTCTATTCCTGTTGCCTCTCAGGATCCCTCTATTTGTTAGGTTGGCTAGGATTCGTTTGAGATATTCTTCGAAGGTGTCAATTTCTCCTGAAGTGAATCCTTTGTAGAACAGGCTTGTCATTTCATCAGAGACTTGGACGTATGTTTTTTCAAGGCGTTTGTCCTTTTCTGTGCGTTTTATTAGGATGGTTCTCCGGTCCTTCTTGGACGGTACTCGGATTATGAGTCCCGCTTCTTCTAGGCGGTCAAGCATGCTTGTCAATGTAGATTTGCTGAGCAATGTTTTTCTAGCAAGCTCTGTGATTGGAATTTCGTCTTTCTTCCAAAGCACAAACAAAATTCTCCCTTGCGCAGGATTGATCTCGCTGATTCCTGCTTTCTTCAATATTTTTGCCAAGATCCTTCCTGATACTTGGTGAATCTTTGCGATGAGAAAACCTCCTTGCCGTTGTACTTTCACTTTTTTCCCTTCAAAGCGAAGTTGAACGTGCTTTGTCCATTCCACCCTTTGGCGTATTTGGGATACAGGTTGATCACTGTGTAGTCGGGGTCGTTGACTCCTTTTGGATAGTATCGTGTCCAATAGTCATGCCAGATTGCCTTCTTAAGTTCAGAATCTTGAACTACTTCCACTGTTCCACTGAACATTACCCCACGAAATTCTCTAGGCATGCAGTAATATGCAGATACTGCTGGATTTTTCTGGATATTTTCAATCTTGGCGGACGAGGTGTTTGTTGATAGGAGGATCCGGAAATCGTCTTTGTGGGTTTCAAACAGGCTTGCTAATTTGGGGAATCTTTCTTTGCTTCTCAAGTTGTCCATGGCTCGTGTTTGAGGGAAACCCTTTTCATCGATTGTAGTGAAGTAGACCGCCCACGTAGTTTCCATCAGGTGGAGACTAAGACTTTTTGCTTCTTCTAATCGCATTTCAATTGCTCCATTTAATTCCATATAAAACTATTTTATATCGAATTGTCGCATATAAAACTTTCCATCCGCCCATGTGCGAGCCCACTCGATTCTCTTGTGTAGTCCTCTTGTGCGCTTGCTTGAACATGTCCGCATTGTCAATAATAGTAATTTAGAGATATTCAACAGGTTGGAATTAAGCAAATAGGAGGATGGCACGACTTTTCAGTTGCGCACGCGCGCGCAATTGGACAATGCTGGAAACGGCATGGCGAAAGAGCGTTTAATCTATATTGGTTTCTTCTTGTTTCTTGCACCACAAGCTATAGTCTTTGCTGGACATTTCCGTTTCTACGCCAAAGGCTACGCATTTGCTACTGTAGAAGGAATTAGCATGCTACCTACTCTGAAAGATGGACAAACAGTTGTTATCTGCTATGACATTCCAGAAGGCAATTTAACTGGTGTGATTGTCGTGTTCGGTGACGAAAATATTTGCCATAGGTGTATAAAAGACGAAGGGCAATGGCTTACATTCCAAGGAGATAACAACTCATTCTCAGAACATGCAACCAGAGACGAATTGAAAGCCATTTTCGTCAAAATCTCTCAAAACCCTTTTCTTGATTCAATCACATTGGGTCTTCAATAACTGTGCACGTGCATAATTAACCGAGGATTTGGCTATACGCAAGCTCTGCCCTTCCTCCTAAGACTTCCCCTCCACCACTCTATAAAAGATGCATACTGCCTAGTCATAGCTCTTTTTGAAGCCCAGCTGCGCCTGCACGAATAATGTACCTCATAATAGGGCGAGTTTCTGAACGGCGAATAACCTCCGCAAATCCAATCTTGCGGAAAGCCGAAGCCAGGCCCGTGTAGGCAAACGTGTCAGGTGTCCGGCCTTTCTTGGGTTCAACCGGATATCCCTCGACGATCGTGGCACCTTGTTCCGCCGCATAACTCAAGGCTGCTTTCAACAGTTTCACACTGACGCCTTTACGTCTGAACGCATTAGCAACGAAAAAGCAGACAACTGACCATACAGGCTTGTCATCAACACGTTTCAGATTTCGCGACCTCTGCAGCTTCGGGAAAGTTTCTCGGGGGGCTATGGAGCACCATCCAACCGGTTGACCTTTAGTATAAGCGAGAATTCCAGGAACCTTGCCTGAACCTACAATTTTCCCTAAAGCCTCCTTGTTTCTTTCACCGCGGTTGCGCATAAACTCTGAGCGCGGCAATCTCCACCACATACACCAACAACCTCCACACGCTCCATGTTGACCAAACAACTTCTCAAGGTCACCCCACCGGTCAGGGGTCAACAAATGGAACTCCAAACCTTCCTTTTCAAAGCCTCTTTGATCAGTCATAGTTGAGTATTTGGGGCCATGTTGCATAATTAGGCTTCTCCTTCAACTATGAAATGGGTACACACTGCATATTAAAAACAGCGGATGCGCGCGTAAAGATTAAATCATAAGCATGCATGGAACCTATGGGAGACGATGTTTTTGAGTGAAGTCTGGATTAAAGCTTCCGATAAGCTTCTGGAGCATATGAAACGTTTAGAAAAAACCAAAGAGAGGGACCGCTTGGAGTTGGTAAGGTCTTTGCGTTTCGTGTTGAGCGCATTACAGCGAAGCCTGCTTGGTTGGATGCAGTGGGTCAACAACCCTGACATCATGACGAGATTCACAAAAGAGGAGATGGAAGAGATGAACAAGAAACTCACCGACTTTACCCGATCTTTCATAGAATATGATATGGAAGCCACCAAACTAGGAGCCCAGAAGGGTTTGAGAGTCAAAAAGAAGGTCAAAAAGAAGAAAGAGGAACGAGCAGAATCATTCTACGTCTAGCCAAGGTGGATGTCCGAACCTTCTTAAGTAGCGCGCGCAGGCTCATTGCGTGTGCAACTTATCCGACGCTTCGACCTTCACAGGATTGCCTAGCCCTTCCTATCCCTCTTTGCGCGCCATGAATGCACGCAAAATAGTGTTTGCTTTGATACATTCTTTCACATTCAACCCACATCATGTTAGATGAGGCAAGCATGCCTTATCATGCAAGTTATTTGTTCTCTGCATAAACAATTCAAAAAGCCATTTTGACAAAATAATAGAGAAATCATTCACAAATTTTTAATGCGTCATATATCAGAATAGTGCATGCATATATCCATAGAGAGAAGGGAGGTGACTGAATGAACAAAAGAATTTCGACGATGAACTTGATTCTGTTGTTGATGGCAAGCACTGTTATGATGATATTCACGTTGAATGTACAGGCAAAATTGGCAAAGAACTCGTTCAACGGGCCGGGAAAGGTTCTTGTGCAAGGAGCACCCATCCACGGTGCCAACGGTATCATGTTCGATGGTAACGACCAGCTGTACATCGCAAGCGTCGTCGGCAGGGAAATTGTGGTCATGGACCCGAAGTCGGGTAGAATCCTCGAAAGGCTTGGCACCGACGACGGTGTGGAAGGGCCGGACGATCTTGCCTTCGGGCCCGACGGCTCTCTTTACTGGACGTCGATTTTGACGGGTGAGGTGGGCCGCCTTTGGCCCGATGGTACTGTGACTACACAATTCGTTGCAGTCGGTGTCAACCCTATAACATTCTCTGACGATGGGCGCCTGTTCGTTGCCTTGGACTTTCTAGGCGACGGCCTGTACGAGCTCGACCCAGATCTTGCAGACTCCCCTACACAAATTGCTGGGCCTCCTCTTACTCCTCCTCTTGGTTTTTTGAACGGCATGGACTTTGGACCTGATGGACTTCTATATGGTCCTATCTGGACTCAAGGCAGTGTGGTCCGCATCGATGTTGACGATTTCACATATCCAATGGAAACCGTCGCTGACGGCTTTGGCACACCGGCAGCCGTGAAGTTCGACTCGAAGGGGAATCTCTACGTGGCCGACCAGATGATGGGTGAAGTCTCGCGAGTTGACTTGGAGACCGGGGACAAGGAGGTAATTGCCTCTGACCTTTCTGGGCTAGATAACCTTGCGTTCGATTCGAATGACCGACTTTACGTCTCACACGCCCAAGACGGGTCTATTCACCATATCCTTCCCAGTGGAGAGCCAAGAACAGTCAGCAAGGGTGGCATGATCGCACCTGGAGGCGTTACAGTTATACCCCGTCACAACGCAGAAGAGACCGTCTTCCTCGCCGACCTCTGGACTCTTCGAGAATTCAACGGGCTGACCGGTAGACAGAGAAGCGTCGAGCGGCATGACATCACAGTGCCCGGTGACATCATAAGTCCAATGACGGTGTCAGCCGATGGAGACAACCTGGTTTTGTCATCCTGGTTCGCCAATGAAGTTCAGGTCTGGAACCCTGAGACCGGCAGTGTGGTGGAGGATCACCCTGGATTTGCTGTACCGTTGAACGCAATTGGATTCCAAGGAGACATAGCGGTAGCCGAGCTCCTGACCGGGAATGTCACTTGGGCAAGCGACCGTTCCTCTATAGCGAGTGGATTCTTTGTGCCCGCAGGTCTAGCAGCGACCGAAGATGACCTGTGGGTGAGCGACTGGGGCAGCGGCACCGTTTGGCAAATCGTAACCGACGGGGTGCCATCAATGACTCCGGTGGCGACGGGACTATCCAACCCAGAGGGACTTGCGGTGGACGTGGATGGAAACTTGCTTGTCGTCGAGAGTGGAGCTGGGCGACTCTCTCGAATAGACCTTGCAACGGGCGCAGTCAGCTGGGTGGCGGAAGGACTGGAGCTTGGCGCTTTAGGCGTCCCAGGATATCCTCCTAC
>CAYFXU010000136.1:0-4869 GCA_964347145.1 uncultured Candidatus Bathyarchaeia archaeon | reverse complement strand
CATCGATGGGACAATAGATGTGACGGTTGGAGTCTTAGGATGTTTTGTAGCATGGTACCTGGCGAGGTGGCGCGCGCCCTAGTCATTTGAAGACAAGTTTCCCTAAAATGAAAAGCATAATATTAATGATTATCACAAACCCCGTTGTGAGCAAAGCTAGTCGATACGGGTGGTTTTTGGGAAAGGATACCACTGAGTCTCTTAGATAGTCTGGAAGAGACTTTTCTAATGGCCCAAGGCCCCTTGAGACCTTCTTAAGTCCTAACTCAACATTTGGAAGTGTTTCATTAAACCTCAAAACAAGCTTATTCTGAAGCCATGCGTATAGCATTCCACTAATTTGCGCTTTAAAATCTAATATTGCATCCACATCTTTAACTTCTTTCACTTTGTCATTTGCTATTGTGAAGGGAACAAACGTTGCTCTCAAGACCTGATCTTTGGATTCATGGAAGATCCCCATGTGCAATTTTTCTTTTCGACAAATAATCAAACCATTATCATCTTCAATATTCTTCAGTAAGATGGTAAATCCCATTCCATTTACAATTCTCTGGAGGAGATTGAGGTCCCCCATCGAGTGCTGAATATCAAAACGGAAGACGGTTTCAGCAGGGATCTCTGCATCATCTAATGCCTCTGTGTCAAGTCCAGAGAAGAAGGCAACAAAGGGAGAAACAAAGTAAAATGAAGCCAAGAAGAGAACTAGGACGGGGACTTCAACTGCCATAAGAGTTCGCAAGAAATTGGGAATCGAGGTTGTTGCCACAGACGCCGTGTAGATGATTGGAATTAGAAACATGCCGAAGTAGATTTCTCTTGTCACATTTGGTCTTTTCAAAATAACGGCAAAACCAAATTGCAAAACGAAGAAACTAAGAATAGCGATTGCCCACATTACTGGATCATATAGATCAGTAATTATCGCTGTTCTCGGTGGGTTCCACACGCTGAAGATGAGGCCATACAAGACCCCGAGCATCATGCCGAAAAAGGCGAAAAACCGAGCACTGATCTTCTCGGGCATTTATTCTTCCCGAATAGAGGCATATACCTCCTAACTTAGAAATAGTTTGCGAATTTCGTGTTTGGATTTTAGATAACTGCAAATAGTCTTGTTCGCGTAACTTTGCATGCGTTTAACTGGTTCTTTAAAGCGCGCGCAGTATGGGCGTTGCATAACGCATGTATGATATGGTACTTGAAAGATTTCGAGAAGTTTATCGTAGATTTCGATGTATGCAGGAGACATACAACACAACTGTAGGCTTATTAGACTTGCATGCATGGAATGTTAGAAGAAAGGTTATCAAGAGAAAAAGGTCTAAAGTTTAACCCCCAACCCCAAACACACCAAATAATCATGCGCGCATGCTTTCTCGCGGTTAGACTATGGGCGTCAGTTTCACTTGACATCCTCTTGAAGCATCTGGTTCTATGGTGTAAAGGATTGTCTTGGGTTTCTTTCCAAAAAGGATCATGCTTCCATTTTTTTCTTCTATCTTGAGATGTAGATTCAAGGTGTCGGCGAAGACCTTTGTCATTTCGGGAATGCTGGGTTTGGAAACGTAGATCATTAGGTCCTTTCCCAATCTATTCGCAATCACTGATCGTCCGATCACAGATGCAGTGAACCTCTGCACTATGAATGCAAGGGCGTCACCGCTTAACAAGTGGACTAAGTTTTTGCCGAGTTTACGTGACAGCTCCATAGCCGCTTGAATATACCGATTGAAATTTTCTATTGGATCTATGTCTTCCACGGTTGGGTCCTGCCAAGGTACAATGTAGGGTTTGTTCATGTCCATTAGGGGATGCGGAAAGAACATAACTCGGGCAAATTCGTCGAATTTCTTTTCTCCTGTAAGGGATGCAACTATTCTCCTTATGTCTTCAGGGCTGTATTCTATCATCGGGATGACAATTACCCCTCTCTTCCTCATTATGAAGTTTGCCAATGTGGGATTAACAATGGAGTTGAGCGCTTCTACTGGAACGTTTTCTCCCAACTCGTACAGAACTGAAGAGCCTCTAGGGTATCCTTCTCCGCCTAAGATTTCGTCAAGTTCCGGAATTCCACTCGGGTAATGAGTCTTGGTGCCTCTGTCAGCCTCAATTTTCTTACCAGGGTTCTCTACGTTTGTGTTGGAGAAGGGAGGAAAAACTTGAAATCCTTTGTTCAATGTGAAAAGAAATTTTTGCCGTTCAGTTTTTGTTCCTCGAAGTTTCGATATCTCAATTTCCCTAATTAACCTGCCACCATAGCTATCTTTTCTCAGGACGATGACCCCGTCTGCTACAAACTCTTCGATGCTTGTACCTATCTTTTCGCTTCCAGTTGGAACTTCCACGATGAGGATTGTGGTGCACCCTAGCTGTCTGACAAGTTTGCCCAGAATGTTGTGGATGATGAGCCTTGCCTCTATTGGTTCCTTGAAAGCTTGAGCCATAGCGCTGAACGAGTCGATTACCAGCCTTCTAGCTCCTAAAACTGTCACTTCTTCAAGAACAATTTCCAGTACGGTCGAGAGTCCCTTTTCGGTCACGGTTGTGAAATCTAGAATCTTGACTTTTCCATTTCCTTTTTCCTTCTTTCTCAAGTCGCGTCCGAAAAGTCTGGAGATGTTATTAATAATAATGTCCTTGTTTTCTGCAAAGGATACATATATTCCATTTTCACTATGATTTTCCGCTCCCTTGTGCAGAAATTGCATGCTGAAAATTGTCTTTCCGGTTCCAGGGTTCCCAGCTAGAAGAACCAGGCTTCCATTCGGAAAACCGCCTTCGATTAGAGAGTCTAAGCCGTCGATGCCCGTCGAAACACGATTTTCGCTCATAAAGCCCAGCACCGATGGTTTCTCTGGCTTCTGTTTATTTTAGACTATTTAATTCCCCATACAGATTCTCTATTCAGTTTCTTCATCATACTTTTGACTATTACTTATTTACATGCGCGCGCGCGCACAAGTGAACGTAACGTTTACCATTGTTTTTGTCTAAAAATAACCGAGCGCGCATACAGAGCTGGCAAAAAAGATTACGCAATCATCAAGATTTACCTAGTACGCATCCAAACGAAAACATGCCTGCATCCGATGTTTAAGTTTGTGTGGCTGTTATATAACAGTCACACATTTTTTTAAATCCCTCTGGATAAAACGATTAACTGAAACGATTGGAGGTGAAATCTTGCCAAAATGTGGACTTTGTGGAGCGGACGTGCCTGAACAGCCAAAAATTACCTCAGAAGGAAAATGTTCGGTATGTGGCGCCAAGCTTAAACCGGCTTGACTCGAGCCAAAGATCTATTCTGTTTTGGTTACGAATGAGGGGAGGTGAAAATTTGAAAAGAAAGATTATACCATTGTCTCTCATTTTATTGCTATTCTTGGGCATGTATTTACCGCTAATTGGAGCTCAACCGACGCTAGACATAGTTGAAACCACCGAAGCTGATGGAAACTTCATAACTCTAATCAGTGCATTAGAAGCTACTGGTCTTAATTCTACATTGAAGAGTCCAGGGCCTTTCACCGTTTTTGCGCCAACTGACGATGCTTTTGCAGCACTTGATACTGATGTGCTAAACTGGCTTATAGCAAACCCGACAGCTCTGACTGAGGTTCTCTTGTACCATGTCGTATCTGGAGCGTTTAACTCAACGGACGTGGTTGCCTTAAGCTCAATCCAAACACTACAAGGAGATAACGTTTCGATCACTGTGGATACAACAGTCATGATAGATGGAGCCAACATTACCGCGGTTGACATAGAATGCACAAACGGAATAATCCACGTGATAGACGCCGTCATGATACCCTCTGGTGCCTTGGACATAATAAGAACAGCCACAAACGCGGGTTCATTTACGACCCTTCTAACAGCCTTAGATGTTGCTGATCTCACAAGCGCCTTAGAAGCCCCAGGGCCTTTCACCGTTTTTGCGCCAACTGACGATGCTTTTGCAGCACTTGATACTGATGTGCTAAACTGGCTTATAGCAAACCCGACAGCTCTGACTGAGGTTCTCTTGTACCATGTCGTATCTGGAGCGTTTAACTCAACGGACGTGGTTGCCTTAAGCTCAATCCAAACACTACAAGGAGATAACGTTTCGATCACTGTGGATACAACAGTCATGATAGATGGAGCCAACATTACCGCGGTTGACATAGAATGCACAAACGGAATAATCCACGTGATAGACGCCGTCATGCTCGCGAGCGAGGATGTAACATCTCCATCCATAAGCAATGTCTCACGGGAACCAGAGATCCCAGATGACAGTGAAACAGTAACCATTACAGTAATCGTCACCGATGCAGAAAGCGGCGTGTACAACGTAATCCTTTCGTACAGTACAGATGGCGAACAAACTTGGAACAACGTCACAATGATAAACACGACCGGAGACACCTACGAAGGACAAATCCCTGGGCTACCAGCAGGAACCGAAGTACAATACAAAATCATAGCGTACGACAACGTCGGCCACCCAGCCGTAGAAGACAACGCAGGAGAATACTACGTCTACACAGTTATCCCAGAATTTCCATCAATTGCACTAATGGCAATCTTTATGACACTCTCTTTATTGGCAACAATCCTCATAAAGAAAAGCAAAACTATCGTTCTCCGATGTGCGCGCGCGCGCAGGAACGTAATCCCTTAAGTCCATTTTCCATCGCGTCTTCTATGTATTTATGTAGGGTGAGCGAGAGCGAGCGAGAGGGTACGCGCACCCGCCCACCCACGCACACGCGAGCGTGAGCGAGCGCATACAGGAGAGAGAGAAGGTTAAATTTTATTCCCAACCAACCAAAATAAGACAAATAGATGTATAGGAACAAAAAGAGATGTACAAACAAA
>CAYFXU010000135.1:0-4891 GCA_964347145.1 uncultured Candidatus Bathyarchaeia archaeon | reverse complement strand
TGTACCTCCAAACTTCCCTATAAACCGAGCAACAGAGATTAATTTTTTTCGGCGCGCGCGCATCGCTTGAACACTGATATATGATTGAACATAAATTTGGAGTTAAATGATTTCAAAAGACAAAATATCGTTGATGATCGTTCCATTGATGCTTGCTCTAATAATGTTCCCATCTACAGTCTGCGGCGTCTGGACGGTTTAGAATAATATCCAAGGATAGGCCCACGAAAACGGTGTTGAAAGGAGAATCTGAAAATTGAGGAGTATCGAGGACTGTTAGGAATGATTTTGCATGCATGCAAAAGGCGAACTCGGCGGGCCCATTTTGAACCAGTTCAAAAACGACCTTCTATGGCGGATGGAATATCTAGAATTTATTGTACCAATCGGTTTGCCGCAGGTATATTTGTTTGTTGCCCGCAGAACTGCAAACCGATTCTTTAGGGTCGACAAGGGAGGGCTGTTATGTGCACGAGTGATCGCGAGTCCGGAAGTTGTCAAAGTCCATGATGACGGCGTGCGACTTGCTCAATGTCTTTGAGAACGTCCGGGGCTCCTTTAGCTAAGACAATGACTATGCCGCATTTCTATGGTATTATTACCCGCAACAAGACGTAGACCATAAATGTGGCTCCCAGAATTAGAGCTGCCAGGCGTATTCGTGTCTTATCTATGACGAAATCTCCGAAGTAGTCTGAGTAGGGTGCTAGGAGCTCTGAAGTTACGAGCAGTATGATTGCGGTGACGGCTACCCAGAGGCCTACGTCCTCGAGAAGAGGGGGGAATCCCATCCTGTCAAGTCTCCTGGGCTTTATACCAGACTTCAATGGTTTTTAAGTCTGGAGAAACTGCATCTTTAATTATGGCTACTATATTGGCGGTTGTTTTGGCCAAGGCGCAGGCGATGGCGCTTGTGAGTGGGCAGCCTATTGAATGAATGCTCTTGAGTCCTAGTTGCTGTGAATATAGATCCTTGTACACCGAGTGAGTTATTTTTATGTGGGTAAAGTCGTTTTCGGCGTCTATTTCAATTTCTTTGGCGAGTTCCAAGTTTTTTACTATGATGGTTGGCAAGCTGTTGTAGAACCGTTCGAGGTCTATTTGTGTGAACTCAGCTTTGAGTTCTTTTTCGAAAATATTGACGAGGCCGTATCCTGGTGGGGCAATGCAGATTCCGTTCGGGTTTTTGAACAAGAATTGTTTTCTCGCCATTTCTTCGATGGTTGGCATTTCAAAGGTGTCTTCGCCTGGTATGAAAACTATCATTTCTTTGAGGCCTTTCAGAAATTCTGGAAGGTAAGCCTCTTCTGGATATGGCGGTATGTAAATTGGTCTTCCTCTGCATTTGAGGTCTTGTGTCATTCTGTCTATTGTTGTGTAGGATGAGATTGCGGTTGAATCCAGCAGAGTGCTTCTCACAAATTTGATTGGTCTGGCGAACAGGAATAGGGCACCCCAGAATGTAAGGCCCAGCCCAATGAAAGCGAGAACCACTGAAGTTCTTATAACCGATCCTACAAGCGCTAACGTTCCGATGACAAGCAGCGCGAAACCCACTCTAACGGAAGGTGTTCGGTTTGATTTTAGTACTTCACGTTTTAGGATTTCGTTTTCTTTTTGCAGAGTTTCAAGTGTCTTCATAAGATACTGAACTGTAGCTTGTTCAGAATCTTTATCGTATTTCCCCTTTTTTTTGGAGTTATGGATAGCCTTGAATGACCTCATATGTTCTCATTCTTTACTCTTGTAACTTCTTCCATATTAGGGCTTCCAAAGGAGTCTAGGCTGGTCTGAGATGTCTACGACGTCTGCTTCTACAATCTCAGGTGCTTGCGGGTTATCCATTGTGTCGATTTGCCCATATAGATTCAACATTTTTTCTGAAGTTTGCATGTGGACACAATAATGATTCATGGATCTAAAATATCTAAAATGTGGTTTGTTGAACGCTTCTGCGTGTGAGTTCTGATTGTATTGGTGCTGGACACGTGAGCGAAAAGGTTTATTAAGTGTTACGGAGATAGAACATCTCGTGTCTCTTAAGATAGAATATACCATATCGTGGTTCACATGCAAAGATCTCAAGTCATAGCGATTTACGCTTTGGTGGGTTCCGTTCTTCTAGTTACGAGCATGCTGGCCGTGCTCATGCTTCAATGGGGCACTCGTGGTACAGGTTCTGTAGAAGGCGAAGGACTCAGCGTATATTGGGATCGGGAATGTACAAATGCGGTGTCTTCACTTGATTTCGGCTGGCTGGAACCAGGGTCCTCAAAGAATTTCACTCTTTACTTGAAATGTGAGGAAAATTCAGATTTCAGTTTGATTATGTCCTCGGAAAACTGGAACCCATCCACCGCTACAGACTATATGGCCTTGGCATGGAACCGCGAAGGACAACAGATTGGTCCGGACGAAGTTCTGGATTGTGTGGTTACACTTTCTGTTTTTGAAGAAGTCCAAGGTGTCGGCGCTTTCACCCTTGACATAATCATATCGGGAATTGACTGATCAGTGTGGACCACTTCTACGCATGGGTGCAGACGCACGATGGGGCTAAGGGTTGGAGTTGTCCGCGTTGAAAAGGTTTTAGCTGTTGTATTCGGACGTAGTTATGATGATGTCTAAGCTGAATTCTCTTACATCGTTGGTGATAATATAGACAATGAAGGAGTTGGAGGAAGAAGCTGACAGGGTTAGCGTTACTTGGATTATCTCTCTTGGATGAACCGTTGTTCCATTGTAGTTCCATGACAGGTTCATGCATTCTGAAGTGTTAGTCGGGGGCTGCACGAGAATTTTGTCTCCATCGTAAAATGACCAATTCATTGCGTTGAGGTTAAGAGTTGTTTCTATGTTACTGAGGCTTCGCAAGTAAAAAGTAACATTTTGTGATGATCCGAGCCAAATTGTGTCCCACTTGACTTCTTTTGTTTCGTTCTCGCAGTTTCTGTCCCAGTAGGCTTCGACGCCCAGCGTCTTTATGGTTCCCAGGCTTGGAACAGCCAAGTTGGTTGCTCTTTGCAATAATATGGAGACTAGGGCACCGACCAAGGTCGTTATCACCGCGACAACCAATATCAGCAGTACCGTTCTCTTTGAGGGATGCAAAAACTCAGTGAACGAGTCGAACGTCTTTTTCATAATTCTTCGCCATGCATTCGCATATGTATAAGCGCTCGGACAACGTTCGTGCAGGTGACTGCCTATATATGTGTCTTCGTTTCTATTTAAATGACATGACTACTAGATCACAAACAAGATGATAAACACGCGCGCGATTTTAAACAAAGAGGCAAACACATGTTTTCAAATATGCGCTATGCTAAAAAACGACTGTAGATAGTGAAGAGAAAGCCTCGCATCCTATGTTTAATATCTTTTCTCGGAAATAAGTTCTCAAAATAAGTTAAATCGTCTCCCTTCGGAATGAAGTCGACGTCTCCTATTTTTTCTTTGCGAGCCAACATGATGTGTCTTACCGAATACGGGTTGATCCCTGCAATTCTTGATGCGACAGCGTCAAATGCCACAGGGTCGGTGCTAGCCATGACCAATCCAAGTTTGAAGGTCTTTATGCCTCTTACGATAACACCGTCCAAGAGACATAGATTTGGTCTCATGATTTTGTTGAGGCTTACAATCGCTTCATCTAGCCATCTATGGTATACTGATTTTCTGGCGTAGGGGTTGCACCCGTAGATATTCTTTAATGCACACGAGATCTTGACCTGTCCCATGTACTTGATTTTTGGAACGTTAATCAGTAAATCTGCATCTGCTATGATTTGTGGGATGTGAAATTCGTGAGAATGATGACCGACGTTCACCTTGACCTTCAGGGATTCGCCCTTTGTTAGGTTGACTAATTCTACGGAGTTTTCCATTGCCATTTTCTCGTAGCCTAGCATTTTGAAAGCGTATTTGCATCTCATAGCGGAGGCGTCAGATTCGACTACGTAAATCTTGACGTCTGGGGATGTCGTGTGTCTAATAACGTCTATGAGCGTGCCTACGAATTCGGGATCGGTGGTTTCCCCAATCGAGTGATCCCAATAGTAGCACATGTTAGGTTTTATTACTATTTTTCTTGCCGTTTTGCTGAACTTGTAGTGTATTAGATCGAGAGATCTCTCGACGGCTTTCTTGAGAGTTCTTGGTTGCTCGAGTTTGACTAAACTCACTAGGCTCATTGACGGTTCACCTGGTCTGTTTGCTTAGGTGATTCTGGATGCATGTTTGTAGGCCGTTGAAATAGCCTCAAGAGTTTGCAGTCCTTCTTCTGCAGATGGCGAAGGAGATTTATCTGATCTCACACAATCAACAAAATGTTGAAGCTCTTTTTGGAAAGATGGATGCGCGCTCGCAGGCTGTCGTTTGATTATTCTTTTTGCATAATCGAGTAGAGTTGGAGACTTGATACTTTCGGACGTGTGGGTTGCTGTCCCGCAAAGTTCTAACTTAATGATTATTTCTTGTGAGAACCAGCCAACGTTTACTACAGCTGAGACCCCTTGTCTAAACTTTACGAAGCATAATGCATGATCTTCCAAAGGAAGGTTGAATCTGTGACCTAACAAAGTTTTGATGCCAGCTATTTCTTCTCCGAAATAGAAAAGCAAAAGGTCTATCATGTGAGAACCCACATCCAAAAGGGCTCCTCCTCCGACAAGTTCGGGCTTAAACCACCACGAAGGAACAGGAGATGGAACAGAAAGATTGGACATTCTTGGGGAAAATGGGCCATTGTTCACACATGTGGCAACGGCGGTAACAACCTCACCTAGGTGACCGTTGTCTATTTCTTGTTTAATATCCGCAAGTCTAGTGAACCGCAATGGATAACCGACCATAGTTTTGACCCCTGTCTTTCTGGCTTTGGAGACAATCT
>CAYFXU010000134.1:0-4898 GCA_964347145.1 uncultured Candidatus Bathyarchaeia archaeon | reverse complement strand
CAACTTCCTGAAAGTTTCTAGACACTTGATTAGGTTTGTGGTTTAAATGTTTAACTTCCTAATCCTATAGTTTAAACACCCAATCTTTTGGATCTTCTGAAGAGCATTATGCCGTTTCTTGCGCGCGCGGTGCGCATGATTTTATGGCTCGCTCACATTCGTATGTGGTAGATAATTCATTTCTATGAGATGACATGTGACGCAATTCATATTCAACATCATCACTATATTCGTGAGGTGTTCCAGTTTCCCACCAAGGAAGCATTATACTAAGTAACGCCAACCCGACAAATAGAAGACTGAAAAATTAAGCTTAGTCAAGGAAATGTTCTTTATTACTGAACCTTGGGTTTGTGGAATCGGCGATTATGCAGTTGTCTGAAAGCGACTATGGCTGCTACACTTGCTATTATTGCAGCAGCGGGATAGTAGATGGGGATGTTTGATGATTCGGCTGGAGGATCGATGTGAAACTCCAAAGCTTCATATCCTATTGGGCCCTCGTTGTATGAAGCCGTAACGTAAACTGTGTAGACGCCTTTATAGGGTTGCCAGTGAGGTCCGTTCATGATGTCTTGGATAGTCTCCTCGCTTTCCCAGATGTATACGCCGTTTCCGGTTTCCATTTCAACCATTTTGTCTGACCATAATAGGTCTCCGCTGGGAGCATAGATGTCTATGCTGACATCTGCATTTGAAATTGGCTGTCGGGATTTAACGTCTTTGACTAGAGCCAAGATCTTGATGGTTACGGGTTCTTTGAATGCGTAGTCAAATTCTCCAGAAAGCGTTATGGATAAGGTGCGAGGGCCTACCGTCACATTCAATGTTCTGGTGACTTCGTCTGTTGCTGTTGGATCGACTTGACATATGGCAAAGACAGTGAAGGTGTAGGTTGCTTCTTCCAGTCCATTTGCGGCCCAGTCTTCTGGAACAGATATTTCCAAATAACCCGTGCCTGTGCTGCCAGGGTCTAGTCCCCAGAACACGTAGGGCCAAAGAGTAGTCCAACGTGGGTCGATAAACAATCCTCCGGGATTGACGAATTCGGCTGATACGTTGTAGTCGTCACGCACGTTGCCAAGGTTTTGCACTCCGATGGTGTAGGTTACGATGTCTCCGGGTTGAGCCCAGAAACTGTTTGGCACGACGAAAAGCTGGGTTTCATGGAATGGAAGGACGGTAAGTACGCCGTAGTCGTAATCGGTGGCTTCAGAGTCGTTGATGCTTGTGGCTGTTACCTTGAAATCATAGTCTCCGGGCGCAGTTGACCAGTGTCTTGTGGGAGTTACCTTTAGCGTCACTTCCGTGCTTTCTGAAGGTGCTAAGCCTATTGATTGTTCTGAGAAGGCATACCATGAAGAATTTAATCCGATCAAGCTCAGGTCATAGGTGTCGTTTAAGTTGCCGAGGTTGGTTACGGTGACTGTGTAGGTTTCTGTGTAACCTGGCTCCACCTCTAAAGATTTTGGAGATAAGGACACTCCTACATTGTAGAATGGCAGTCCAATTATTTCAAACCTTATCCAAACATGTCCCTCATCAAGGCCGCTTCTCTCCGCGACTATAGTACTCCCGATACCCCAGTTCTCATTTGGATAGAAGGTGTGGCTGTATATTCCAAGCATGTCGTTATCATCTCCTCCTGATGGATTGTCCTCATCCCACACGTCAATCTCAACGTGCAGGAAAGGACCCACAGATCCAATTCGAAAGATCTCTTCATTAATTTTCCAAGTTTGAGTGTCATCCACATCTACCGGTCCAAAATTATGTCTTTGGATTAGCTGCTCTGGAGCAGTAAGATCGTTGAGGACTCTGGTGTGAATAAATGGTTCGCTTTCATGATAAGAAACATCTCCCCAGCCATCGCCACCAATGCCTGTAACATTCAACAGTCTAACAGCGACCGGAGGGGTTCTGGTGGGCACTTGTATGCGGCGAATTTCATATCTTACTGTAATATCACCTGATGTTTCTTCAACCGCTAGATACCCGTCTTTCCAATCTGAAGAGATTAATACGTTCCCATGTACGCCAACATGTTCTGGTTCACCCATATAATCCAGAATCGCATTTACGCCAATTTCTTCAAGTTGCAAAGCACCTTCGACAAGGGGACCAATCTCTGGTATTAAAGCGGATAGCGTCTGCCCTAAGCCGAACCAAATTTCAGCGAATTTCGAGATCCAATCAGGAATTTCATCGTTGTCTAAACCGACAATAAAGACGGTTAGCACACCCGACATTTCGTCCTCTCTCTCACAGAAAATAGGGGCATTAACAATTATGGTGTTGCCATCATCTGCCTCATACCAGCTACTATCCTTCTCGTAAATCGGCCAAGATAGAGTCTGAATCACCCTTTTTCCACTCATGGCAACGGTACCAAGCTCAATTTCCCCTTCGGCCCAAGGATCCGAATCATCATGTACTGTCACGTTTTTCAACTCAACAACTATGTAAGACACAGTCTTGCTTTGTTGCTGATTGCCAAGGGGAAGAGCGCTAGTTACAGCAACAACATTGCTATACAATTGGCTTCCTGCGCCAGTTGTTACACTACCAGCGTATACATCAGTAACACTTGCAGCGGCACCAAAATCAGTACTTGTCTCACCAGTAGCTATAATAGCAACACTAGCAGCAGTGTCAACACTAGCATCTGCGTTAAAACCAGTCTCAGGGCCCCCAAGTAGGCTCGAAATCACTGAAACTGCAAGGCTTAACAGTATTGTCACAAGAACTAATGTTACCAGTAGTTTTCTCGTTTTTATACTCTCCTTTCTATTTTTGCGCGCGCGTGCACAATTTGTTAGCACGACGTTGATTTGGTCTCTGGTCATATTTAAACTGCTATGATACCTACATATAGAACTTAAGCGCGCGGGCGCTGAGCTAACCCTTCTTTCTGAGCATTCCACAAGTCACAGCAGAGCTTACAAGTGAATCTTTGTCTATCCAAGTCGTAAAGGTGTTTATTTCTCTGGTATTAGTCGTCTATCTGTTCTTGAGTTATGGTAACTTCTTTCGTTTGCGTCTCCTCCTCTTCTTTCCACCACCAAAAGCCTTAACGATCCTGCGTTTTATGCGCGCGGCATACATTGATTGGCTCGAAGGGATACCAAGCCCAAAAAATGCATGTGTAATGCGTGGATTCTCTATAGTCGTTTGGTTGCTCGAATTCCGAGGAAACCATAGCCTACAACGAAGAAGAGCACTCCAATGAACAAAATGAGGGTAAATTCTCCAATCGAGATCTGTCTGAAAGCTTCAACTATAGTGGAGCCTGTGAGGGCAAAATTCTTATTTATTATCATTTCACACCATATCAAATAGCCGACCAAAGCCAGAGCAACCGACCCAAAAGCCGTCAGAAATAAACCTGTATAATTCTTGTGCATGCTTGCATACTTATCCAGTTTGGTGAGGCAGTGGGGACAAGCGTAGTAATGTTCCGCTGGAATCGTTGAAAAATTATTTAAGAAAATGGGTTCCTTGATCTTCTCATGGCATTTGAGATTTGGACACTTAATTGAACTCATGGAGTTCTCACACACCTATAAGAGACATATCATATGTCTTAATAAATCGTTTACTTCCAATCTCGATATATATGCCATTTCGGAACTCTTGCATGGGTGCATCGCGCGCGGCACGCGGGCGCTGTTTATGAGGAGATTGCATAGAAGGCACAGCGGATTGCCCCAAAGCACTGCGCCCAAAGAGCGCGCGCGCATAACTCAAACTTAATAATCGCGGATGCTGCCCCAAGGTCTAACTTGGGCTTTCACTTTGCCACTCTTTGATCTGTTCCGAAAATTCTCCGTTTGGTTTTGGAAGCCAAATCCTGAAACGAGCATACTTGTAGCCCTTCTGGTTTATTCCCATCCTCACAACAATTTCAAATTGTCTATAGCCATTTTCGGAAAGGAGTTCGGAAAGACTCGACAAATCCTGCCCATAATATTCACTTTCACAGTACATCTCGTGACCGCATGAAAAAACAGTGTTGAAACCATTGTCTCTCAGTAGCTTAACAAGCGGTCTTATTGGTTCCTCAATTTCTCTTTCATACCAATCCGAAGTCTTATTGTGCCTGATCTTTCCAAGAATTAGCAATTCCGCACGTCCTTATCGAAAATTGAAGCATCATCCTTTTCGAGAGCTTTTTCTTTTGCTCGTTTGCATCTGTAAAATATCGTGTGGCAGTTTCCGCAATAATAGTAGTTGCCTTCGGTATTTTGTTGTTCTGCTCGACTTGTGTAGGCTCCACATTCTGGACAAGAAAACCTATTCATTCTCATTTTCAAGATTCTTGTTGAGAATTTGAATTCTTTGTGGTTTAACAGTAGGTCCCGAACAGACATGCGGATAAGCTCGTTTCTGTTTGGGTAGTATCCGGCTTTCACTAACTCATCACATTCTTGTATCATCTTTGGAGTCATTTGAACAACAATAGGCTTCATGCTGTGAGTCACCAGAGTCTGTTTTGGTTTAGCCATGTTGTATTCTGTCGCACTAGAACATCGAACATGACCTACGTCATATTTAAATGCTTTCTTTTATATCCAATCTTCTATTTATTTTAGCGCGCGCACCTCCAACTCTTGAACTGCGCATGGATGCGCGCACCGTTGTCGCAAGAGTGTGGGTTAACGGGAGATATCGCCGTTTAGAGGTTTCGACTTGATTCGAGGTCAAATCGGGGTCGTAGTCCGGCCCAATCCTGGAGGTATAGGGTGTTTCTGCTCTTAATCTGACTTTGCCGGTGTGTTGTGACCTGTTTCAATGTGCGTGCGCATTACCATATTTTGTCAACCTTCAAGTGAGTCAAATATCCTATCATCCCATAAGATGGGAGTGAAAGAATCTTTGTCAGATATCCAATTGATGGT
>CAYFXU010000133.1:0-4974 GCA_964347145.1 uncultured Candidatus Bathyarchaeia archaeon | reverse complement strand
TCTTGCTGGATACTGTGACCGGTGTAGAAACTGGTCCGACTTTCTGACAGAAGTTGATGGTGACTCCTTGTGCGAGGAATGTGAGGGTGAAATTCAATCTTAATGAATAGGGAGGTGAGAAGAACATGGCGAAGGATCTTGTCTGTGGAATGGAAGTAGATGAGAAAACAGCCAAGTACAAAACGGAGCATATGGGAAAAACCTACTACTTCTGCGCCCCTGGATGTAAAGCAGCATTCGAAAAAAATCCCCACAAATACATGAAGATGTGAAGTGCATGCATGGCCGACCTCTGCGTCTATCCAAGCATTCACGAACCTTTTGTATAGTTTCTCTAGAGTCAATGGCTATGAAGAAAACTCTTGTTGTGGGCGCAAGTGGCGTCAGCGGCTTCAGCGAACAAGTCATCCCAAGTGGCCCAAACCAGTGTGGAGTTCATGTAGACGGTAAAAATCCGGCTGACATCACTTGGGGAATAAAGGAAGTTCTGAAGGACTCGGAAAGAGCGGAACAATGGGGCGAAAATGCCAGGCAACGTGTCCTTCAATACTTCACTTGGAACAAAGTGGCTAAAGACACCTTGGATATATACGAAGAGGCGCAAAGATATTGAACCCCTTCGTTCGTGGAGGCGTACGCAAGAGGAGGCCTCGGCGCAACGGTTGATTTCAGTCAAGAGGTTTTGAGAAATGTTTAGAGATCCCATCTGTGGAATGCATCTGGATGAGAAGGAAACAGAGTTCAAGACGAAAGTGAGAGGAAGAACGTATTACTTCTGTAGCGATTATTGCAAGCATATTTTTTTGGAAGGAGAGAGAATAGCGTATTTCTCCATGGAAATCGCGTTGACTGATGATATTCCCACCTATAGTGGGGGTTTGGGAGTCCTAGCGGGCGACACGATAAGATCTAGCGCAGACTTGAAAATACCGTTAGTTGCCGTTACGCTCATCAGCAGAAAGGGATACCTAAAACAAGAGATCACCAAAGAGGGAAAACAGATCGAATACCCAGCCGAGTGGACACCGTCCAAATTCATGAATCAGTTGCCAACCCACGTCAAAGTACCGATTCAAGGCAAAGAAGTGAGAGTAAAAGCTTGGCTCTACGATCACCAAAGTTTGACAGGAGGACTCGTCTCCATTCTCTTTCTCGACACCGATGTCGAAGGCAACACTTCTGAGGATAGAGAAATTACTTCTTTCTTGTACGGGGGCGACGAGAGGTACAGGTTGAAACAGGAAATCGTCTTGGGAATCGGCGGAGTGAAAATGCTTGAGGCATCCGGCTTCAAAATTAGGAAATATCACATGAATGAGGGCCACTCAAGTCTCCTAACTCTGGAGTTGCTACGAAAAAATGGTATGAGTCTAGATAAGGTTAGAGATCTTTGCATATTTACTACACACACTCCGATTGAAGCGGGACATGACAAATTTCCATACGACGTCGTTCAGGAGACGATAGGAGAAATAGTTCCTTTGGATATTCTGAAGAGGCTTGGTGGCCAAGACGGGTTGAATATGGCACGTCTCGCCCTGAACTTGAGTAAATACGTCAACGGCGTCGCCAAAAGACACAAAGACTTCTCTCTGAAATTGTTTCCAGGGTACCATATTTCGGCAATAACCAACGGTGTCCACTCATTCACTTGGACCTGCGATAGCTTCAGAAAATTATACGACAAGTATCTACCTGGATGGGCAAATGAACCAGAGCTGCTAGTAAGAGTTGACGGCATCCCGGATGAAGAGATCTGGGAAGCCCACACGGAAGCAAAGAGAAAACTCATGGATTTTGTTCACAAGAAAACAAATGTTAGTCTGGATCGGGATGTTCTGACCTTAGGTTTTGCTCGGAGGGCAACTGCATACAAAAGACCGAATTTGTTGTTTTCGGATTTGGAAAGACTTGGGGAAGTCAACAGCAGAGGACGAATACAAGCAATTTTTGCGGGCAAGGCCCATCCCAGGGACTGGTCGGGAAAGCAGCTGATTGAGGAAATTTATGGCTATATCGAAAAGCTGAAAGAAGTAATGAAGATTGTTTACTTGGAGGATTATGGCATGCAGATGTCGGCTAAGTTTACTTCTGGTGTCGATGTTTGGTTGAACACTCCTTTGCCGCCGCTTGAAGCCTCTGGAACGAGCGGAATGAAGGCTGCACACAATGGTGTAATAAATTTCAGCGTACTCGATGGCTGGTGGATCGAAGGCTGCGTCGAAGATGTTACGGGTTGGGCGATAGGACCATCTCCAAAAGAGTCGATTACCAAAGATGAAAGGAGAATTAGAGAACTCGAGGACCTGTACAATAAACTGGAGTACTTGATAATTCCTACTTTCTACAAAAAGAGAGACGATTGGATACACATGATGGAGAACTCAATAGGAAAGGTTGCATACTACTTTAACAGCCATAGAATGATGAGAAGATACGTTACAGAAGCCTATTTGTAAATCTTTGTGTTAACTTTTGCGCGCCCGCGTCAACGATTTTTTAGTCACCTGATGTATGTCATTTTTATGTAGTTCTGTCATCTTCGCGCGCACCCCAACTTCGGGTTTTTTCAATGGGGGTTGACACAACCTTTTCAACATTGTTGACAATCGAGAATCATGAACCCCCGGAAAAACATGGAAAGCAACCCTTTTGTCACCGTTCTTGGCACAATTTAACATTATTTCGAATCATAAGTAGTTTTCCGCGCACTTTGCTTGGCGCTTGATTAAAAAAGAATTTAGATCATATTACTGATGAGAAAAGTAATGTGGAAGATGAATAGTTGAGGAAAACGAAGATTATCTGCACAATTGGTCCCGCCAGTCTTCAAACGGAAATTCTGCAAAAAATGCATCAAGCAGGAATGAATGGGGCCAGAATAAACACTGCTTATGGAACTCTTGATCAATACAGACTCATCGTGGATAATGTTAGAGCAACGGCTGACATCCCAATAATTGTTGACATCAAAGGCCCTGAAATCAGGCTCCGAGTTGACCGAAAGAGGACTGTTAAGAAAGGAGGCGTCCTAGAGGTTGGTTTCAATCATGAGGAGATCGGTTTCAACCATGACTTCTACGATAAGATGAGTGTCGCTGATTATGTCTACGTTGACAATGGAAAGATTAGGACGCGGGTCGTCGAGAAGGGCAATGGAATACTGCGTTTATTGGTGATGAATGACGGGGAAATAAGTGATGGCAAGGGAGTCAACATCCCCAACAAACAACTTTCAGTTCCCACTCTCTCAAAGAAAGACCTAGAAATCATTGAATTTGCAAAGAAACATGATGTTGAGTATGTAGCTCTTTCTTTTGCAAGAAGCGTTCAAGATGTAGATGTTTTGAAATCCAAAGCCCACGGGTTCGAAGGGGCAATCATTGCCAAGATTGAAAATTTTGAAGGGATTAAGAATTTCGAAGAGATTCTAGATGGCGTGGAAGGGATCATGTTGGCCAGAGGTGATCTAGGCGTCGAAATAAGACCTGAGAAAGTTCCGTTGGTTCAGAAATCACTCATTAAATTATGTAATCAAAGAGGCAAAACTGTTGTGACAGCTACAGAAATGCTCGAATCCATGATGCATCGTCCAACTCCAACCAGAGCCGAAGTCAGCGACGTAGCCAACGCAATCTTGGATGGAACCGACGCAACGATGCTTTCAGGTGAGACATCTATAGGTAATTACCCGGTGGAGTCTGTTTCGATGATGTCTCTAATAGCAAAAGAGACGGAAACGGCGGTGAAAAGCCACGTCGAAGATAGAGAATTCATCAACATTTCGGACACCGTAAGCAAGTCCATCCAAAGGACATGCCAAAACATGCCTATCGACAAGATCGTAACTTTGACGAGGTCAGGCTACACCGCAAAGATGATAGCAAGGTTCAAGGTTGTACCCCCAATAATTGCAGTCACACCTGAAAAAAGAGTCAAGAAACAACTTGAGTTAGTTTTCGGCGTATATCCCATACACGTGGATTATCGTAAAGAAGAAGATCGAATACTAGCTGTCGCAAAAAAACTTCGATCCATGGACCTGATCAAAGATGAAGACACCATTTTGTTTACCGCGGCCTCTAGGACAGTTATGAAGCACGCTAGCAACCTAATTGAGATACACAACGTCAGAGAGCTTATGGGCTTCATGAACAAATAGGCCCACACAAGCTCTAGACCACGCGCATGTCAAACCGCAGACGAAGAATTTCGTAAAGTCGCCAAAAAGCCTGAAGAAATCAAAGCTTGCGCGCGCACGCGAAACTGCGCGGTTATTCTTCCACAATCTTGGACAGTTTGCTTGCGTTTTTGATATTATTGACTAGATCGCTTGGGTTTGGAACCATACCGTTCCAACCCGATTCTCTGACGAAGTCCACAAAGAATTCATAAAGTTGTTTTGGTTCAAACTCTGCGATTTTCGCTGGGGAGTCCAGTCCTGCATCGTAGTACAATCGTGAAAGCTTCTTTTTGACGTAACCAACACGAGTTATGTCTGAAAGTTTGACTAGTTCCAGTATTGCTTCCTCTGGGATGTCTAATTGTTTGGCGAGTCGTTCACGTTGCTTCTTTGTTTTTCCATTCTCAAGCATCTGTGCAACGTTCTTGATCCCTACGGTTGCAAGTTTCTTGACATGATCTTGCTTGATGTTGAGGAACTCCTTAATTGGAAATATTCTCCGCGCTTTTTTGGTTCTTTCTTTCCTCAAAGTTCTGGCATGACTCAATAGATCTCCATTGCCTTGGAAATGATAATAGTTCATTAAGACATAGAGATGTCCTTTTGCTGATTGTTTCTTGCCTTCTATTTCCATAACAAAAGCGTCTAGATCATCAGTTGACGCACTGTCAAGATTCTTCTCTCTCTTCTCAAGCAAATAGGAGATGAAACCCTTCAAAACACGCACGTTTCTATCTACTACTGCTGGCCGTTTTCCTCTCCGTTTCAGATATTTCCTGAATTCGCTTTCT
>CAYFXU010000132.1:0-4997 GCA_964347145.1 uncultured Candidatus Bathyarchaeia archaeon | reverse complement strand
GAAGAACTGTTTGATGACGCCGTTAGGAAAGGATTTCTCAAAACAAGGCCTGTTGAAGAAGAAAAAAGAGCCTTTGACCTGTTACTTAGACTCTCTAAGAGAAAACGAGAAAAAGCCGGAGCTTTCGCCTAACCCAGCTTAGCCTACAACGAAACTTGAACTTCCTTGTTGGTTATTTCCGAAACGATTTTTTCTAACTCACCTTTCTGGTCTTCAATTTTTTCAAGGGTTTGCTTGATCTTCCTCTCCAAGACAGAACCCCTAGAGTCTAGGAGTTCCTTTCGTTTTTGCAAGTCTCTCAGGTTTTTCTGAAGGCGCGCCACTTCGCTTCTAGACTCAGTTATTATCTGTGAAGTCGAAAGCTGCTGTTTTTTAAATAGGGTTTCTTTGCAGCTTTGATGTAGAGAAAGTAGAGCGTCTTTGTATAGAATATCGTTTATTTGATCTTTGGCCTTTCTCAAACGACTTTTCTTCAGTTTCAGCTTTCCTTGAGCCATTGCATCGTTCGTCTTCTGCAGAATTCTTTTGAGCATTGGATATCCCTCCTCCTCAGTTGCAAGGGCCTTGAACGGATCGCTCAAGTATTCATCAAGTTTCTTGGCTTCGTCGAGAAAAAGACTGTAGCTTGAACTGATGATTAGACTTCGCAGCTTCAGAAATGGTTTCTGAAGATAGCGCAAACTATGCTTCACTTTATCCTTCACTTCCACAATCTCCTGGTCTGTTTGAGCAAGTTCAACTATCTCACTTTGATCATAGATTGCATTGATTCTTTGTTGACTTTCCGCTATCTTTTTCCCGAGAACTCCTTTTCTCATTTCCATCTTTTTCTTGAGTGCTTCAAACTCGTCTAGTTCGCTCAACGATTGATGGAGCTTATCAACCATAGAATAGGCGTTTTCCACAGATCCAACCTTTGCATATTCCCCTGACGAAAAGGACCGCAGGTCGTCAACAGAATCCATTGCTCTCTTCAACGCGACATCGAATCTTCGACGGTCAATTATGAAATAAGGCGAAATTACGGGAAACCATCGCTGCCGATCTCTGACAACATTTGCCAGGGTTTTTCCGAGTTCTTCACATAGCGTTTGAAGGCTTTCCTGAGAGATCTCATCTGGAACCGTAACTTCATAAATTGTCTCCGAAATGTTTCGAGCAAGTTTGTGCATGACTTTTGCTCGACGGTACATCTTACGGCTACCTTTCGCTATTTCTTTTTCGGCGTCATCCAACAATTTATCAGAAGTTTCTACAACGTCATCTAGTTTGGCTTTAACATCACCAAGTAGCCTTGTTCCCTCTTCCTTGAGGGGTTCAACTATGGGGATCGTTTCTCGCTCCAACCATTCCCTGATCTCTTCAAGCGATATCTCAGAAGTCTCGGACATACCCCATTTCCACCACCTTAAACGACAAAGTCAACTCATTAAAATCTTTTCAAACAGCGCGCGCATCGCCTAAACATTCCTGATCTTTTCTATATCGCTGGCGTATTGAAGTTTATTGGTGACTCCTGTTTTTTCTAGCATTTTATAGGAGGCCGTCTCTTTCGCCTTCAGTGAAACAAAATATTTGAGGTCTTCAACCGTGTCGATGTCTAACGCTATCTCGGGGGACCTATACGTGTAGAAGGTTATTTGCAGTTTTCTCGCTTCTTTGACATGTTTTTGAAAGCTACCTGGTCCATAGAACGTTGGACTGACATTGGGTGGAGTAAGAAACAACGCATTGGTTCCTTTTCCACTCCTGGAAGGAGAAATAACCATTGAAAACCTTTCCCCAAAGGTGAATATTCTCTTCAAACATTTAGACGTGACTAGCGGGATATCAGCGGGAAGAAGGAGAACAGATGAGGCGCCCCTATTGACACACCAGTATACTGCCTCAGAAACCGTTTCATTCAACCCGGTTCTTCTCTCCTTGAGGTACGTGACCTTTAAGTTTCTCGCAACCCTTGAAACCATTTGATCCTTGCTGACCACAACCGTTTGATTGGGTCGTTTCATAGACTTCACGGTTCTCAGCACATCTTCTAACATCTTGAGACAAAATCGCTTTCTTTCGTCTTCCGTCAAGAGAGATGAAAGCCTGCTCTTTGCATTGTCCAGTCTTTTGACCGGAACAACTACGAAAACAGGCATGTAATCCTCAGTCATCTCACTCCAACATACCTAAAGCAACTCTAGCTAATTGAACCTTATCTTCCAAGCTTTTCATGATAGTGTTTGTTGTAACCACATCTAATCCAAGCTGTTCGATTCGCCTCTTTTCGCCTCTATCTACTTGATCGATTACGAATGTGGACAGGAAAGTTTGGTAGAGATCGGCGACGGCATAGGCAGAAACCTCTAATCCCAAGCCTCGCATTAGCTTATCGGCAGGACCTTTAACTGGAGAGCCTCCGACTATGGGACTTATCGCCACCACCTTCGCTTCAGTGTCTTCCAACGCACTTTTGATGCCTTTTACAGAGAGAATAGTGCCAATGCTGACGATGGGGTTGCTGGGACAAACAATTATGGCTTCTGAGCTTAAGATTGAATCAACAACTCCGGGAGTCGGCCGCGCTTTTTCGACTCCTTCAAAAGATACATCAATTACCTCATCTTGTGCCTTCCTTTTCACGAAGTACTCTTGAAAGTGCATGCTGCCACCTGCTGTCACCACTCTTGTTTCGAACTTGTCATCGGTCATTGGCAGAATCCTCAGTTCCAGCCCTAACTCTTCACAGAGTCTTCGAGTAGCTTCGGAAAGGGAGAGCCCTTGTCTCAACAGGTGAGTTCTGTAGATGTGAGTGGCGAGGTCCTTGTCGCCCAAATTGAACCATGTTTTGTGCCCATATCTCCTAAGCATGTCAATGCAATGGAAGGTATCTCCTCGAACCCCCCATCCCTTTTCTTCGTCCACAATGCCTGCTAAGGTATACATGATTATGTCAAGGTCTGGAGAAATGTGTAAACCATGAAGTTCAATGTCGTCACCCGTGTTACCTACAACTGTTATCGCTCTTTCAGGAACAACTTTCACTAGTCCTTGAAGAAATCTCGCGGCTCCGACGCCTCCTGCAAGGGCTGTGATCATGTTACATGCCGCCAATGATTTTGATGAACAATCTCTTCTAGGGGTTTTCTGGGAGGAGCACCACGTCTGTTAGCTGGATATCCCAAAGTTATCAACGCTTGGGGATCAACTTGCCGAGGCATTTTCAAAGTCTTCCTAACCACGTCTTGACAGAATAATGGTGCACAAAACCAACATGAACCTAATCCTTCGCCATGAGCTGCCAAAAGCATATTCTGAACAGCGGCTGCAACACTTTGAACTGCCATAGCATACTCAAATTTCCTCCTTCGGTCGTCCAGGTATTTGTTCATGTCCTCCATAGTCAAACATGCGATGACGATTGCAGGTGCGTTTTCGAATAATTCAACAGAAACTTTTGTGTGACTTTCACGCTGTTCTTTCGTTACGCCGTCTTCTCTGA
The DNA here is from genome assembly GCA_964347145.1 of uncultured Candidatus Bathyarchaeia archaeon. Lineage (GTDB taxonomy): Archaea > Thermoproteota > Bathyarchaeia > Bathyarchaeales > Bathyarchaeaceae > CAYFXU01. Next base: position 1,510 of record CAYFXU010000132.1, on the reverse strand, counting down.
TGCTCTCGTTCCAACGACGCGCCATGACCCCAGCGAGCCTCTGTTTTGTGGCTGAATCTTGAATCACTATGAAACGCCAAGGTTGTGCGTTATGAGCTGATGGAGCCCATCTGCCCGCTTCAAGAATTCGGAGAAGAACCTCATTTGAAACTTCTTTAGGTAAATACTCTTTGACACTACGTCGACTTCTAAATGCGTCAATAAAGTTTAGCGACGTTTTATCACTTCCGCCGACTTCACAATTAATTCGCAGCTTCTATTTATCTCCATATCCTTGGAACAGTCTACCATGTGAATGACTCATTTTTGAGTAGTTACTCTTAAATGTGTCTTACGCTAGCAGTGTTGCGGGAGAGAATTAGATGAAAACGGAAGATTTGAGAGAAGATACTGGTACTAGGGTCCACCAGTCTTCAATCTATTCCCTCCGTGAGCTTGCTGCCTCATCTGTCTTGGGAGCACTTTCAATTTTCCTTGTGTTCGCTCCCGACGCTAGACTTCCATGGGGAATGGCGGCTCTAGACTTTATTGCAATACCATGGATAATTGCATTTCTGCTTTTTGGATTAAAAAGTGGTTTGCTGACTTCGATCATAGGTTTTCTTGGAATATTCTTCTTTTCAGAAGAGACTTTCCCCCTCGTTGGTGCAACCATGAAGTTATCAGCCACAATTCCTTTGATAATGGTTCCCGCTCTTGTCCTGAAGTTTACTCGATCCAAAGGATCTAGTGAATCATTTGCGGCAAAGAAGGTCTATGTCTTTTCAATGGTCATGGCTATTGTTGTTAGGTGTTTCGTGACTATGTTGCTAAACTACTATTGGGCAGTTCCCTTCATGTACAACTTGAAACCCAGCGATGTTCCGGCAGCATTTAACTTCTTCTTCTGGGGCGACCCACTGAGTTCAAATCCGCTGACATACTATCTCTTGGGAGTTACCCTTTGGAATACGTGGCAAGGCGTGGTAGACGCTGTTGTTTCCTGGCTCGTAGTATTTCCAACAAATCTCCACAAACAATTTGGTTGGCACTAGCAAAATTCCGTCATTTCTTTATTTGATATATGAGCAACACGTCACTAGGATAGTTAATAGTCTTTATTCCCAAAGGCTTTTGTGAACAGCAAATAAGAGATTAAAGCTAGGGTGCTCTATATGAGACTGGTTATAGCAATAACCGGTGCCAGCGGTGTCGTTTATGGCAAACGTCTGCTGGAGATACTTCATAGTGTGAATGTTGAGACACATCTAGTCATCAGCCAAGCCGCGGAAAGAATAATTGAACACGAACTTGACATGACGAAAAAAACGGTTGAAAAATTAGCAAATCATGTTTATGAAGTTGACGATTGGAATTCTCCGATTATGAGTGGTTCGTTCACAACGGATGGAATGGTGATAGCTCCTTGTAGTATGAAAACACTCGCTGGTATCGCCAACGGATATTCTGACAATGTCATCTTGAGAGCGGCGGATGTGACACTGAAGGAAAAAAGAAAACTGATTCTTGT
>CAYFXU010000131.1:0-5001 GCA_964347145.1 uncultured Candidatus Bathyarchaeia archaeon | reverse complement strand
ATAGTTCGACACGCCGACGCAGGCTACAAGAAAGCAGAGAGGATAGCTGAAGTGAAGGGCATCAAGATGCCTATGCTGAAACAGTAACCTTCCTAAACGGGTCTCGGCATCGCGCGGAGATTCAACTGCAAATCGCACACTTTTGTTTCTTGATCAAACCAAGAAACTTCTTTTCCGTCCTAAGACAAGACTGGCAAACTAGTTTTCCACAATTTGGACATTTCATGTAATGGATAGCGCAAAGCGGCTTGCCGCAACCCTCACAAGTGAGTAGACACGAATTACACATGAGGCTTCCACATGTCGCACAAGCCGTTACGTGGCTTTCTTTGTTGCAAAGAGTTTTCCCGCAGTCGTGACACTTGACTAAATGCTTCTCGCAGACGTTTTCGCCGCAGTCATCACATACTGATGTGCAATCTTCGCACAGCAAATGTTGTTCCACGGAGCAGACAGAGCTCTTCTCCTGGCTGCAAAGAGTCCGTTCGCATGAGCCGCAAACCCACGAGTGCGCTCTACAGACATTCTTGTTACATGTTGCACACGAGCCAACATGATTTGAACACAATGAAGTCCCGCAGATCTTGCAAAAATGCTTGCATTCTGAGCAAAGAAGAGACCTGCATTCATTGCACTTCACTTGTTTCTCGAGCACGCAGTGTACGCGACCACAACCACACAGCCAAATGTGTTCTCTACAAGCTATCTTGCCACATTCAGCACAAATCTGGACGTGTTCTTCGCAGAGAGATTCTGAGCAGACATGACACAGGTTCAAGGGTGACTTTCTGTCTATGTGAGTTCCACACTCGTGACAGGAGAAAGGTGTAACCCTGACTCCGTTATATCCATTCCACTCGAGCTCGATGATTTTGGTCGCCTCATGACTTTTTACTTCAACATCTGCGTTGCAAATTGGAGCAAATATCACGACTGTGTCTTTGAAGGTTAACTTGGGCTCTATCTCTTCAAGTATCTCTTTCTTGACGCTGCTGAACTGCTCTTCGAGTAGCTCTATCTTTCTGTTATGGGAGTCTAGGATTCTGTTCTTCTGAGACTTGAAGCCGTCGATTTTCCTTTGAAGTTTAGATATCTGTGCTTTGGACTTGTTGATTTTTCGTTGGCGAGAGGCGATGCTTCTTGTGACCATTACAACGGGTTCGTCCCACCTTTTTCTTCGTGCTTTCTCATCCTGGAGATCTGAAAGTTCTTCCTTTAGTCGCGAAAGTTCTATCTTGTAGTCAGTCATCTGGTCTTTGATCGTCTGTATTTCGAAACCTAGTTCGTCCATTTTGGGCTGGAGCTCTAGCTTCTCGGCGCCGATCTTCCTTTCTTTCTCTACGCTTATTTGATCATCCACGTCATCCGCCATCTCTCGCTTAATTCTATCTCTCAACATTGTGGAGAGTTCATCGAAGACATTTTGGATAGGCAGTCTCCTTGACCCTATGTTAATCGTGGTATCTTCCATTGCCTCCAGCAGCTCTTCTCTCACTATTCTTTCCATCCCCAAGACTTCATCTACGTAATCCGGGTCAACTTTGTCTTTGAACAGTGGCACCAGCATTGGGCCGTATGAGAGGTCAGTCTTGATCTCTTGCGACAATAACGGATGTCTTTTTCTTAGGCCTGTCTTAATATTGAAGGAGAGAAGGGGCATGTAGTTACATTCGGCTTTCTTTGTGTGAATGTCGATGCCTGCTCTGAAGTGTCTGCGTGTTCCTTCTAATGAAGCAGGGTGATTGAGCCTAAGGAAAGCTCTCTTCGTGGGCATCAATAGGATGGTTGCAGCTGCGTTTCTGCGATCCCTTTCATCAGTTATTTCTCTGATCTCTTTCGAAGTCAATGTTTTGTGAAAGCTCATCAACCACCTTTCTTTGAAGAACTCTATGTCTCCACGTTTTGTCTTGCAGACGAATTCCCCAGTTTCTAGTGAGGCGATCTGTCTATCCAGCTTTCTTCTGTCAACAGATGATCCGAGAAGTTCAATGTCACCCAAGCCTTGGAGAACTTTTTCTCTGTCCCTTGATGTTGAAAGTTTACCTATGATCCATGTGCCACAGTTGCCCAAACCCTTGTAGTCGATGTCCCCTGGATTCTGGGTTGTAAAGACGCAACATACACCGAAGGCTCTTGCTTGCTTTATCAACAACATGAGCGGGGGCTTCGAAGGAGGATTGTATGGATGTATGGGAAAGAAGGCCGTTTTTCCGCCGCCTCCTCCGATTTCATCGACGTAAAAACAGAGTTTGGGTTCTCCTGAACCGCCTTTTCTGCGCATCCACTCATAAACCGCATAGGCGATTCGTGAGACTGTGAAGATTTTGTCTTCCAGAGATGTGATTTCGCTTAGATTAAAAATGATGATGGGAGTCTTGCCGTCCCTGGAAAAGACTTCCAGAAGAAAATCTATGTCTAAAGGCATTCCCACGTGCCAAAGTTTTTCGACTCCGACGAGAAGGTTGTTTATGTTTATAGCTAGCTCATGTCTGTCCCTTGGCAGAATGTAGCTGTCTACTTCCATGACACCTATCTTTTTCACGGGTGGGTTCTCGACTAGTTCCACAAGCGTCGCGAGACCATCTATCCCTTCCAGGGGGATGTCGTTTTCCCAGGCATATCTGATGATTTCGTCAAGAAGTTTTTCCTCTGTTCTGTGTTTCTCCGGAGGTTCTTTTGGGAACAACCTTATCACTAACGCTCTGACTATGGTGTCGATAAGGTCGAGAACGGTTTCGGGCTCAACTTCCATCAGAGCCTTTACGTTCGGCGGCGGGCTTGGAAGAGAAGAAATGGCGAGCGGTATACCAGTTGTTGAACGGGGGGTCAGCACAACAACTTTTGTCTTCTGGTCGAGTTCCTCCAGTCTTTCTTTTGGAATTCCAAAATCTGTCAACTTGTCTTGATAAAGCTTGGCTATCCGCGATGCCGTCTGTTCCTTCTTTTCTCCTCTTCTTGCCTCAATCCATGGGATGAAATCCTCACTATTCAGAGAGGGGAAAACAAGTTTCATCGAAGCGAGGTCACCCTTGGGGTCAACCATGATTGACGGTATTCCATGAAGCGCAGCTTCCTCAATCATGATTTTTCCCAAAACGGTTTTGCCACAGCCAGTCATGCCTAGCACAATAGCATGTGTCAAGAGGTCTCGCGAGGAGATATAGAAGGGAGCGCCGAGTATCATCTCTTCTGAAGGCATATGCAGCTGTTCCGGATCAAGTCTTTTTCCTAGGTGAAAGCCATCTTTCATCTTTGTTTGCACGTCGACCAAATACTTAGCTGCCTTTCAATTTTAACCTTATGACGCTGGGATTTTCGGATTCGGAGTCTAAGTCACGCTCACGCGCAAGCGAGTGAATTCTTACGACATTTTAATATACGGACCTTCTTGATTAGTCATGAAACGAGGGAATCACGATGAAGGTTTTGGTTGACGGTGAGAACCTCACTGTAGAAGATGTCGTTGCGGTGGCGCGTGAGGGCGTTGAAGTTGAGGTTCCGACAGAAGCGAGGGAGAAAGTGAAGAAGTGCAGAGTGTTTCTCGAGGAGGCTGTGAAGAAGAAGAGGGTCGTCTACGGCGTTACCACGGGGTTTGGTGCTCTAGCGACGGTGCGTATCCCCCCGGAGAAAGTCAGGAAACTGCAGTCGAACTTGATCAGGAGCCATTCTGCTGGTGTTGGAAAACCGTTAGACAAGGACGCGACAAGGGCCTTGATGCTTCTGAGGGCCAACACTCTGGCTAAAGGAAAGTCAGGGATCAAATTAGGGACCTTGGAGACCTTGGTTCAAATGATCAACCGTGGGGTGCATCCGGTGATTCCTGAGAAGGGTTCTGTGGGAGCCAGCGGCGACCTCGCTGCGTTGGCGCACATGGCTCTGGTGGTGATGGGCGAGGGTGAAGCAGAGTATCAGGGTGAGATGTTGGGTGGAAAAGAGGCCATGGCGAAGGCTGGGATCACTCCAGTTGAGCTTGATTCAAAGGAGGGGTTGGCTTTGATCAACGGCACTCAGTTTATGACGGCGATTGGAGCACTAGCCCTTTATGATGCAGAGAATCTGGTCAAGGCCGCTGAAGTCGCTGCCGCCATGAGTGTGGAAGCTCTGAGCGGAGTGTCAGATGCCTTTGACGAAAGGATTCATCGGATGAGGCCTCATCCGGGTCAAGTTGCGAGTGCCCGAAACATAAGGTCGCTGACTGCCGGCAGCAAGCTGATGCAGTCGAGCGAGACGAGGATGATGGGGCCGAAAACGAGGTCTCCTCATGATCCTTACAGCCTAAGATGTGCTCCCCAAGCTTTAGGCGCGGCGAGGGACGCCGTTTCCTATGTGAGAAGAGTCTTGGGAACAGAGATCAACTCTGCTGTTGACAACCCCTTGATCTTCGTTGAGGACAAGGAATTTTTGTCTGGAGGAAACTTCCTTGGGCAGCCAGTGTCCTTTGCCATGGATTTGCTGGGTATAACATTGACCGCGATTGGTAACATCTCTGAAAGAAGAATAGCGAGGCTCATAGATGAAAACCTGAGCCTTGGATTACCTGCTTTCCTGATTCACACAGAAGTGGAGAAGGGGATACACAGCGGTTTCATGTCTGCTCAGATAACGGCGGCGGCCTTGGCTTCTGAGAATAAGGCTCTGGCGCATCCGGCGAGCGTTGATTCGATCCCAACTGAAGCAAACTTTGAAGACTTCGTGAGTATGGGTTCAATTGCGGCGAGGAAGGCGAGGGAAATCCTGCGGAATGTGGAGTGGATCGTGGCTATCGAGTTGTTGTGCGCAGCGCAGGGCATGGATTATCGAGGCGCAAGCGGGGCTGGAATAGGAACAAGGGTGGCGCATTCGCTGATAAGAAAGAAGGCGCCTATGTTGAGAGAAGACCGGGTGATATCCACGGATATAGAAGCGGTTGTGGAGCTGGTTCGAAGCGGAAAGGTTGTGGGCGCTGTGGAGAAGGCGATGAAAAGCACGTTAGTTTAATGCGTGCGCATAAGGTGCTGATTA
>CAYFXU010000130.1:2452-5010 GCA_964347145.1 uncultured Candidatus Bathyarchaeia archaeon | reverse complement strand
TTGACGACTCTACAGCACCTTCGTTCCAAATGACCCATCAAATCGACGCCTGCCTTGGCTCTTTCCTCTTCTTCTTCGAGATGCTTCTGTAAGCCTACTTGTCTAACACGTTCGTGATTCTCAATAACAAATGGATACCAATCTCGATGATATTCTGTGTGCTTGCACGTGAGATAATCGTCGCAAAGAAGGCAGCTTTCAAGATTCTTTTCCTTGGCACATCTTCTGTTTTCGCAAGGTGCACCTCCACCATTCAGACACATAGGGCATTGTGCACTAGAAAACCACTCCAAACCTTTTCTGAATTCTCCAAACTTGAAAGACTTGACTACATCCTGTACCCAGTCATACCGGACTGTGTCGACAAGTCTCTTCAACTCTCCCGCAATCATCTTGACTCTCCCATTGCCACTAGGACATTGGCCACAGTAAACTCCACATACTCCGTATTGATGGTTCTTCTTCTCCATCTCAAATCACCTATTACAATTGCATGCATGCATAATACCTTATGCCGATAGAAATAGTCTGCGCTGAAGCGCATTAGTCTACCTCTTTTCAACCTTTTAGTTCTCTCCAGCCTCTCCACCGAAGAACCACTTTTGCAATTCTGATGTTTGCTCTTTCGATTTCGCCGTTACCTTGATTTCGTCTATCAAGTTTCAGAGAACTGTCTAATTTCTAAGGTTAAAGTGAGAAGAGAAGCTAGAATTTCCAAAATCCCAACTAGCCTAGAAATCACGAATTAGGGAAATAAGTGGAGTCCTCAACTTCGTGCCCACGCTTTGCTCTTGTCTCTTTCAGCCAAAGCAGCGGCAAAGCAGACAGTGCCATAGTTAAAGAGGACATATAGAATGGTGCGAACACGCCCAAACTGTCCCAAAGTATACCGCTAAGCGCGTTTCCTGACATGATTCCTATCCACCACGTTGTTGACGCAAATCCATTTACTAGACCCCATTTTGAGGATGGAGTAGCATCCATCAATAGAGTTTGATATGCAGACCAGTGAAGATTCAAAATAGCATTTGAAACAAACATAAGAATGATCAGCTCCAGCATGTTTCGAGAATAAGGCAACAGCAAGAAAAACGGCGACGAAGCCACGAATGTCACAAACATGACTCTTCTTCTGTCAAACAAATCACTGCATTTGGCTCCTGGAATTTGGACGACTATGGAGGCCACTCCAAAGCCAATGGCGTACATTACACCTACATAAGTGTATTCTGCATGAAACTTTGATATAACAAAGATTGGGATCACTGGATCTGTAGCTCCTATACCTATTCCTTGAATTATGTTAATCAATGAGAACAGAGCCACAATCGATAGATAGTTATTGTTCACTTCGACCTTTTCATTTTCGGCAACTACTGGTCTAACATGTGGCTTTCTCCTCGTCTCACGCACAAGAAGTGAAAGTGGAAAAACAGCGAACCTCAACATGAAACAGACGAAAAATGGAAATCGTAATCCAAATTGATCAGCAGCTATTCCACCTAGAAATGGAGCGACAGTGGAACCTACTAGCCAAGCAATGTTTGTCCAACTGTAGGCTGAAGCCATAGTTTCGGTTGAAGAAACATCTGCAACTATCGCCCATCGAATCGGCAGATACAAGCCAGTTGCAAACCCGGAAAGCATGACCCATGGCACCAAGTCTATCCAATTGCTAGCGAAGGCGTACATCAGTGGCGGAAGAGCAGCGATCAATGTGCCTAGAATGTGCAGTCGTTTTCTGCCATACTTGTCTGATAGGAATCCACTTGGAATTTGCATCAACGCTGCAACAGCATTAGATAGAGAGAACACTAATCCGAGTTCTGTCATTGATGCGCCAAGAGAACTTTTTATATAAATTGGCCAAATTGGACTGATTAGATCAATAGCTAGGGAGCTCACTAGGAAGATCGCAGAAAGCATTAGTATGTCTCTTCCGTAGGTCATGAATCGATTCAACTTTTTTGCTCCTAGCCAAATTAGTCGACCACTCCTTCGGAAACAGCAACTATCTATTTAAGAATTGCGGATCAAGGATTTCCATGCGCCTGCGCGCGAAGATGGAATGTGCTTCACACTTCCTGGACGTGGTGTGTGGTTTTATTGTACGAAATTGCTTTAGGTATGTGAAGTGTTGGAAAAAGAGGTGATGGGAAATGCCTGAAGACATTGCAGAGACAAGTGCCGCAAACTGGAAAGAGGAAGTTCTAGAATCAGAGAAGCTGGTTGTGGTTGAGTTCTGGAGTCCACAGTGTCCCCATTGCAGGATGATTGAACCGGTGTACATCGAGCTTTCAAAAGAGTATGGAAACAAGCTAAAATTCGCAAAACTTAACGTTATTGAGAGTCAGCAAAACCAGGACCTTGCCGTTAGATATGGTGTAATGGGTACACCTACTTTCAAGTTCTTCTGTGAAGGAAGACCTATTCAAGACATTGTGGGTGCTTTGTCCAAGGACTACATGCAACAAGCAATAGAATTCGCGATCAAGAAGCATCGAGAATGCTCCAAGAAGAGCAGCCCGCTAAAGCTGCCATACATAAGTTAGAAGCGC
>CAYFXU010000130.1:0-2352 GCA_964347145.1 uncultured Candidatus Bathyarchaeia archaeon | reverse complement strand
AGAAAGCTTCACACCGGAACGCTAGCTCCCTACGATGAGCCGTTTCATTTCATCACGCTTGGAAGGTTTACGATAATCAACAAGACAGCCAAAAGCTTGAAAATCACGATTTACGGTTTCAAGATAACCATCGAGGAAGCTGAGAAGGGATCTAATTTCTGAGGCGAACCTGCAATCTCGTTTTCGCACACATGTGGTAGGGAGAACAATGGTTGAGGTAAAGGTGATCTCTTTCGATTTGGATGGCACACTCTTCGACAACATGTTCGTTGATTCTGTTTGGCTTGAGGAGATACCACGATTATACGCCATTGAGAAGAAAGCTGCCGTTGAAGACGCTAAGAAAATCGTGAAGAGAGAATACGACAAGGTGGGCAAGGACAGGCTTGAGTGGTACAACATCCACTACTGGATTGAGAAGTTCAGCCTCAACGTCGAAGCGAAAGAACTCCTGAAGAACTTCGAAAACAGAATAAGAACCTATCGGGAAGTACCCACCGTGCTGATGCAGCTGAGGCAGAAAGGTTTCAGACTAGTCGTGGTGACGAACGCAGCTAGGGAGTTTGCTGAGTTGGAACTCGAAAAGACCAACATGAAAGATTTTTTCGAACGGATTTTTTCTTCAACCAGTGACTTCGGCATGGTCAAAAAGACCGTCAAACTCTACCAGAGAGTGTGCAGCATCCTCAGAGTCTCCCCGCAGGAGATCATCCACGTAGGCGATGATCCGAATTTTGACTTTGGAGTCCCCAGAAGGCTGGGCATACTGGCTTTCCATCTGGACAGAACAGGCATACAGAAAGGGGAGTTTGTGATCCATAATTTGGAAGAGCTAAACAGAAGATTGTGAAGAGCTGAGACTGGAAGCCTCTTTCGCCCGAACCTTGTATGATTGCCTCCATTCGTAATCCAGGATTGCATACAACAAGGAATCACGCCATTCTCCCTTTGCCCATTTGTGCTCTCGAAGACAACCTTCACGTTTCATGCCCATTTTCTTTAGAACACGTGCAGATATGACGTTTGCCTGGTCACACGTAGCAAAGATCCGATGCAAGTTCAGTTGATCAAAGCCAAACTTGAGCAGAGCTTTTGCTGTCTCAGTTGCGTATCCTTTCCCCCAGAAATCCCTATTGAGACAATAACCTATCCACCCCTCCCGGTTGTTTGGGCTTGACACATGGATCCCGCAGCCTCCAATAAGCCTCTCCTTCTTTTTGAGGACTATTGCGAGATCGTAGTTTCGACGAGGCCGTACCTCCTGAAAAGCAATCGCTCGCGAAACAAAGCTCCTGCTTTCTTTCTCTGTGTTGGGACCCCAGTCCATATAGCGGACAACTTCAGGGTCAGAAGCGTAGCTATGAACAGATGCCCAGTCGGCTTCCTCGAAATCTCGCAATACAAGACGCTCTGTTCGAGCAACTTCCATAAGTTCACCTTGCGCTAGCCTACTCACCGCGTGCCTTTTTTTCGGACATTTTATTTCATCCAAGACTTCTTTCGCGCGCATATACTATTGTCATGGTGCTGAGCTCTATGCCGAAGTGATCGCATCCACTTGCTTCTTGGGTTCATGTATGAAAAACAAGGTTATTAAAGCCGTTGCAATAATCAACCCAAGCGTTACATAAAAGGGGAACTGAGGAGTGAAGCTCAAATAGAAATAGTTGCCCAGCAACATGCCGAAGCCCATCACGATGTAGCCAACAAAGTTGACGAACCCGTTTATCTTCCCTCTATTCTCTGGATGTACAAGATCTGTTAGAAGCGCCGTCAATGCAGACATCACCAACAATTGAGCAATCCCGAAAAGGCACATCGAAATCATTGCAGTCAAGAGGTTGGCAGTGACAAAGACTAGTATAGCTACGCCGAATACAAGCAGCCCGAGAACCAGCGGAATCTTTCTTCCGATTTTGTCGATCATCTTGCCGATTGGGATTGAAGCCACGATCATGGCCAAAAAAAGCGGGATGAAAACAAGCCACCACTGCTCCTCGGGTATCATAAGCACATCTCTTGCGTAGAGTGCGTTGATCACCTGAGTGAGTGACCATCCGAACATAACGAGAGTCTGACCGATGAACAGCCAGAACATTGACCTTGGAACTACTTTCCAGACGTTGACACTCTCTTTGACGGCCTTTGGGTACGAAGAGACCAGATACCGGAGGCGAATTGGCTCCACTCCCGTCATCGTTTCCTTCAACCTGAGCCGCCATACTGCTGCAGTGAGATACAAAGCTGTCATGATTATGTAGATGATTCTCATACTCGTAACCAGCCCAAATTGCAGCAACAAAAAACCAGCGATTACAGGACCCGGAGTGTTGACGGTGCCACGGATAAGCT